>JACQHK010000033.1 GCA_016199065.1 Candidatus Microgenomates bacterium
GAAGCGACATAAGTTTTAAGATCCTTATTTGTAAAAAAGAAAAAGATAGTTAATCCGATAAATAACATGAGAAGCAGGCTAAGAAAAAAATCAACCCAAAGCGGATGACTACCCTTGCTGGAAGATTTTTTCTTAATGGGGAGAGTGGGCATAGATATAATATAATAGGTGAATGTCGATAAAATCAATCCTGGGGTTTTTGCAGGAACTAAAGAGTAAATTAATAATAATTAAATTAATCTTCGACCGCCGTACTCCACTGATAACCAAAGTGCTTTTTTTGTTGGCAATGATTTATTTTCTCTTGCCAATTGATTTTTTCCCGGACGTTTCTTTGATCACAGGATTAATCGACGATTTTATAATAGTTCCTTTATTGATATATTTAGGATATAAATTAATTCCGGATAAAGTTAAAAAGGATTATGAAAATCATTAGATTTAAAGATTTGCAATATACACCAGCCTCTCACGAGGACTTGGTCAACCCTGGTGTCTGGAAAAAAATTCTTTTGCACAAAAATGATTTATCCGCCGGTTTTGTACAGATGATAAACTGGGCTAAATTACCGGCTGGTAACTCGTTTGCCCATCATTACCACGAAGATATGGAAGAAATTTTTGTCATCATGAAAGGTAAAACTAAAATTACGATTGGTAAAGAAAACGCAATTTTACAAACCGGCGACACAGTGGTTATTCCCATGGGTCAGGTGCATACCATGAAAAATATTGGCAAAACAGTAGTTTATTATTTGGTGGTGGGAATAAGTCAGGGTAGGGGCGGAAAAACAATTAATATTTAATTTATCTGCCAAAGGCAATCCGGTCTACGACCACATCGTCAGAGTTAATCATCAGCGCCGGTTTTACGATGTATTCGCCAAAGCGATCGTTAATTTCATCTACGGCCTGACTGACCCTAAGTTTTTTAGAAAATTCCGATTCAAATAACTCAAGTTGCGCAAAATCTCTGGGTTTTAAATTAAAGCAAGAAACTGCCAGGATAACTATTCCCTTTTGCCCGTTTGGGCCGGTGGTAAGTAGGTCTCCCGGCTGCTCTAAAAAAATTTTTTTGGCAGCAAGATATAAATCCTGGGTGGTAAAAAGAGAAGAGGGCGTGCTGACCCCTTTGTGCCAATAGGTCCCGTCAACATAAGAACAGGAGAGGTGGATGCCATAGGCAAAATGATTTGAATGGCGAAGTCTCCTGCCCATTTTTTCGCATAACTTCATAAGAATTTTTTGCAAATTGTCCGGGGTATCTTTTTGTCGGGAAAGGGCATAAGACTGTCCGTAACTTCTC
Source organism: Candidatus Microgenomates bacterium (assembly GCA_016199065.1). Classification (GTDB taxonomy): domain Bacteria; phylum Patescibacteriota; class Microgenomatia; order JACPZF01; family JACPZF01; genus JACQHK01. The sequence continues at coordinate 1,307 of JACQHK010000033.1, forward strand.
CGGGTAAATTCAACGTTGTCAATCTCAAAACCTCTTAGTCTTAAATACCAATAGTAGCCACAGACGCTTTTAAAGACCTGGCGTTCTAATTTCTGTAATGGGGCATCCAGAAATTCCACGGGAGTATAAATCCCTTGAGCATTAAGCCGCCTTTCGTACCTGACATTAATACCACATAAGTCAATTAATTTAAGCCTTTGTAACACTGCGCGTACGTTTTGATGAGTAATGAGATCTAAACCGTTAGGTTTGTGCAAGGCTGAGGCGGTTTTAGCTAAAAATTGATTAGGGGCAATACCGATGCTACAGGATATCCAATCTCCAATTTCTTTTTTAATTCTTTCCTTTATCTCCAGGGCAATATCTATTAAAGGTCTTTTTAATAAGTGTTCAATACTAGAAAAGCGCAAAACAGCCTCATCGATTGATTTAGAGGAAACTTCCGGTGAATAATTTTGTAGCAAAGCGATAAACTTTTCATGTACGACGCGGTATTTTTCCGGATCGGGAGTTTTAACAATTAACTTAGGATAGATTTGTTTTGCTTCTTTAACCCTCATTCCCACTTTAATACCTAATTTTTTTGCTTCCCGTGAAGGAGAAAGAACGCAGCCGTAGGCTTCGTCATAAGCAGCTACTACCAGAGGTCGGCCTCGGGCAGAAAACCAGGCTTGCTGTTCGATAGTGGCAAAACACGAATCAAAATCAACATACATGACTAGTGGTTTTTGTTCGTTAAGAAGCATTTCCATCGCTTATTTTCTCCAACGTCCAGATTAAATTTTGGGCATTAAATTTTAAGAGAAAATCAACCGTCTCCGTGGTGGCAGAAAAAATATGAAAAAGGTCCGTACCCTCTCTGACCTGGTGGTGGAAAGCAATTTTTTTAATTTCATACACCCTTTCTTGCCATTTAATTTTCCTGGGGGAAAAGGTATTTTTCTTTTGGTCGTAAATTGCTACCACGCTGATTTTGTCCGATACGATGGTTTCCATAGTAAAAATTAATGATATTTACGCACAACACCCGTCACTACTCCTCCGACAATAAGTTCTTTCCTGGGAACAAAAGAGGGATATTTAGGGTTGGCAGGAGAAAGATAAATTTGTCCTTTGTCTTTTTTTAAAAACTTTAACGTCCAGGCACCATCGATGTAAGCTGCCAAAATATCTCCCTCGCGGGGATCTTTGTCTTTTTCGATGATAACAATGTCTCCTTCGTTGATTCCGGCGTTAATCATGGAATCTCCTGATACTTTCAAAAGAAAAGAACGATTCGGATTTTCTACCAGATATTGTTCGATGGATAAAGAATCGACGTATTGTTCTTCATTTCCTTCGGGATAACCGGCTTTGATCGGTCCTAAAAAGGGCAGTGTGATAAAAAGTGTTTTAGGAACAATTTTCCCCGAAGAGTCTTTTTCCAGAAAACCATTCTTAATTAGTTGTTTTACCAAGTATTGACTGGAAGCAGTGGTGGCATAATTAAATAATTGACAGATCTCTCTCTGGGTAGGCATTCTCTTTTGCGTGAGAAAAAATTTCTTAATTTTAGAAAAAGCTAACGGCAAGTTCATACCTCTAAAATAATAGTACGTTTGTACTATGTCAAGAGCATAAACTATATCATATACTTCGATAACTCAGGTTTGTAACCTGAGTTACTCAGTATAAACCCATCTAATCCGCTTTTTCGCTCTGACGAGCTGCAAACCGGAGTAAGATGAGTATATAAGACTAATATGACAGATAAGACAGATACCTGATTGAAATTCTTTTACGGTTGAGGCATTATTCTAGATATGGAAAAAGTATTTGACCTTTCGCTTAATGTTTTCTTTGCTGTGATAGCCATTACTTGGTGGGTTTTATTGGTTATTCTGTCGCTACCCTTTTTCATTTTAGGTCTTCTCTATAACCCCAGGCCGTTTCGCAAAATATATGAACAAATTCACGCCAAACGTTTACGCAAAATTTTTTATACTCCCGTCAGAGGATTAGACGAGTATCTTAAACCAGGATTGAAAGTGTTAGATTTAGGATCGGGTACAGGATTGCGTGCCGAGGAGATTGCCAATTACTATAAAGTTAAGGTTACTTTATGTGATATTGATGACTTTAATAGAACTAACTTGCCCCTAAAAATTTTTGACGGTAAAAACTTGCCATTTCCTGACAAATCATTTGACGTGGTGTTAATTTCTTTTGTTTTACACCACACTGACCATCCCGTGGAACTGTTAAAAGAGGCAAAGAGAGTAGCGGTAAAAAATGTCATTATTTACGAAGATAATAAAAAAGATATGGCCTCAGATTTTTTTACTATGATGCATGGTCGTTCTTACAATTGGTTTCATAAAATCAAATCAAGTTGCACTTTTTACTCCAAAGAAGAGTGGGAAAGAATCTTTGCTAAACTCGGTTATAAAATCGTAGTTAGTTTAACCCGTTGGCGTTCCGACTCCTTAACTTACCCCGTTAAAGAATGCCTCTTTATCCTGGCTAATTGACCAATTCTATCCTATAGTTGACAAATCAAACCATTTAGTTTTAGAATAGTCCTCTATGACAGCAAGAGTAGAAAGAGGGCTTACAATAAAAGCTTTAAAAGAAGATTAGAGATTGTCTGCTGCTGGTTGGGTGAGAGCCGAAATTAAGCGGACCGGTACTTCTCAGGAATTTGGTGATACATTAGGACGGTATGATCGATTATTGAACAAAGCAAGGGATGGACATTTGGGTCCGCGAAACCTTCAGTTACTTCAGGATTTAAAATTACAACTTGAAAAAACTTTTGGTGTACAGAGTGCACTCGATGTCTATCGTGACTGGTCTAACGCTGCTCTTTTAAGAAGACAATCCAGGTAAATTTTTCTCCAAATTTCTTCATAAGAAAGGGTGCAATTTATGACAATCTACGATGATTCCTCAGATAATATGGTGAATATAAGGTATGGCGAAAGAATTTGAACATATTATGGTGGGAGGATCAGACAATACCGAATTAACAAGCTATGCAAGGGAGGTAGAGTTGGGCGGTGGAATATCAGAAGCTCACTGGTCTGGAGTTAGAGATAAAATTTATTGGTCACGGCCAAAAACCGTGAGAATAGAAGGCTCCCGAACTGATAATTGTGTGCCTTATGCTATTAAGGCGGCTTTGGAAGTTGGGGTAGAACAAGTTACGGTTGGTTTAAGAAAATGCAGAAATGATGCCAGGGATTGGGGTGATAATAGTAATTTAGGATTAAGAAAGAGACAGATAGAAGATGTTTTAGGACCGTTAAAAGAAGATCCCAGAATTAATTTCGATCCGGAAATCATACCAGACGAGTTTGAGGAATATTAATAGTTTTTACCCTCCATCTTGTATTTAAGCAGTTTTTTGTTATACTTTGACGATATGCCAGCACGTAAGAAAAAATCAACAGCCAGAAGAAGTGGTAGAAGCTCTCTTCCGGTTCAAAACGAATCAGATCAAGATTTACAGCCTGCAACTTCAGAAACCACAGACACCGGTTCTTCCGTATTTTCCGGAAAGATGATAGTTTTTTTGGCAGTCATCGTGATTCTTCTGGGGTTGGTTATTTTTAAAAAAGAATGGTTCGTGGCTGCAGTAGTTGATAATAAACCAATCACCACCTGGGAATTAAATTCCGTTTTACAAAGAAGATTTGGAGCAAGAATTTTAGATCAGATGATTGATGAGATTTTAATTTTGCAGGAGGCAGAGAAACAAGGAATCAGTGTCTCGGATGCTGAAGTTGAAGAGAAAGTTAAAACCGTTGAGAGTCAGGTAGGGGGACGGGAAGCGCTTCTGAAATTTCTGGATTTGCAGGGAATGACCGAGCAGGATTTAAGAAAACAGCTAATGATTAAGGCTTTAGTTGATCAAATTCTCGTCAAGAACGTCAAAATTACCGACCAGGAAATTGCCGATTTTTTGAGCAAAAACCAGGAAACCCTGCCGGCAACAGATGCCGCCACTCAAAAGAAGTTTGTTGAGGAAGCCATCAAAGAACAAAAAGTAGCTGAAGAATTTCAGAAGTGGTACGAGGGATTGAAAAACAAATCCAAAATCTACAGGTTCTACTAATTCTTTTTCCACCGCCAACGTGTTTTCTTTAGAAATAATCATTGATAGATCAAATGTCAAAACGCCCGCCTACCGGCAGGCAGGCAAAACTCAAAAGTACCCGTCTGCGCAGGCAGGCAAGTCAAAACAAAAAACTTTTAACTTTTTAGTATAGTTTTGACCTTTGACTTTTGATCTTTGAGTTAAGTTTTTCTATAAAGATGACATAAGTTTCTGTGTTACAATTAATTATTAACTCGATTCAAAAACTAAAGTAAATTTTATGAAAAAATACAAACAAAATCCGGCCACTTTTCAAATGACTGTTCCTACTAAGAACAACAAAAGTTTGCAAAAAGTGTTGCAGTTAGTAAATAAAGACATCGAATTAAAAACTCTGTGGCAGGTTATGAACGTGAACGCGATTGACCGGTTGGGAATGCCCGATCACGGTATCGTTCATTTTCAAATCGTGGCTAATATCGGCTTAAAACTGTTAAGAATGTTAATCGATGCCAAGATAGAACCTTCGGTCGTCAAAAATTTTCAACTGACTAACGATGACGCTGAAGTGGTAGTTTTTTTGGGTTGTATCATGCACGATTTAGGAATGTCAGTCCACAGACAAAATCACGAAGAATTCAGTCTGTTTTTGGCTCATCACAAAGCTCAGGAGTTATTATCTTTTTATCCCTTAGGGAAAAGAACCATTCTGGTCTCGGAAGTGCTGCATAGCATCATTTCTCACCGCAGCGACGGTAAGCCATTAACTATCGAAGCAGGAGTGGTAAGAGTAGCTGATGCCTTGGACATGACCGAAGGCCGATCACGTATCCCTTTCGAAGCCGGTAAGGTCAATATTTATTCACTCTCAGCACTGGCTGTAGAAGAAATAGAAATTCTCAAAGGTGAAGTAAAACCGATCAAGATTAAAATAAAAATGTCCAATTCCGCAGGAATTTTTCAGGTTGATGAACTTTTGAAAGAGAAACTGCGTGGTTCAGGAATAGAACATTACGTTGAGGTGGTGGCAGAAATTGAAGGCGCGACAGAGCGAAAACTTCTTCTTCACGAATTTACTATTGATTAACTGCCCATGAGTTTAAAGATTAGAGCCTATTTGTTGGCCGGCGGTAGTTTGGTTTTTTTTCTTTTTGCGCTTTTTTCCTATGCCGTAAAAAAGAAATTATTAAACCAAATAGATTTTGATACTACGGTAAGATTGCAGGATAACATCAGTCGTCGTGTTGATACACCATTTTCCCTTTTTTCCCTTTTTGGATCTTTTGAAGTAACAACAGTCATTATTGTCTTACTGGGAATTTTTTTCCTCATTAAATTCCGTAAGTTGTATTTCGGCTTAGGATTTTTCTTCGTGGCAATTTTTATCGAACTGTTGGGCAAACTTTTTGTTCACCATCCTTCGCCACCCTTTTTTATGTTGAGATTCAATTTGGGCTTTAACTTTCCCCAACACTATGTTCATACACAATATTCTTATCCATCGGGCCATATGTTGCGTACTGCGTTTTTGGCGACTTTTTTTATCTTTTTTTTACTCAGAAAATTGCCGCTTACCAAGTTAAAATGGATAATTTTAACTTTCATTATGGGTTTTTCGGGAATAATGTTTGTCAGTCGGGTTTATTTGGCTGAGCATTGGCTTTCTGATGTCTTTGGCGGAGCCTTACTAGGAGTGTCTTTTGCTCTTTTGTCACTAGCACTCTTTCCGTCAGGCCATAAAAAACTTCCGCTTTAATCTCATTTATTGCGCAACTCTAAAAAATTCTGTTATGCTAAAGCAGACCTTGTTCCACCTTCGGCGGATTGAATCTATTAGGTTATAAAGATTCTCCTAACTAAAGTTAGGAGAGTTTCAATAAAATGAAGTTTTCTAAAGACTCTCTAAAGAAATTTTTAAAAGTTTTGGGTCCGGGTTTTATCACCGGTGCTTCTGACGATGATCCGTCGGGAATTGCGACTTATTCTCAAACCGGCGCCCGGTTTGGGTACGGACAACTTTGGCTAGCTTCTTTTTCCTTTCCTTTCCAAGCTGTAATTCAGGAAATCTGCGGCAGAATAGGCATGGTGACAGGTAAAGGACTGGCCGGTGTCATCAGAAAAAATTACGCAGGTCGCGTATTATACATCGCGGTATTTTTACTCTTGGTTGCCAATACGATCAATATTGGTGCTGATTTAGGAGCAATGGCTTCAGCAGGACAACTCGTTTTGCGTTTGCCCTTTACGATTTTGCTTTTATTCATGACTGTTGCCACGCTGGTTTTGGAAGTCTTTGTTTCTTATAAAGTTTATGCCAAGTTTTTAAAATATCTGACCTTTGCTCTTTTGGCCTATCTGGTTACCGCGTTTATCGTTAAGCAGGATTGGGGAAAAATCTTCCAGGCAACTTTCATTCCCACTTTTTCTTTTAATAAAGAGTATTTAATGAACATCGTGGCAGTTTTAGGTACGACTATTTCGCCATACCTTTTTTTCTGGCAAGCAGGTGAGGAAGTAGAAGAGGAAGTGGCAAACAAAAAATTGCAACAAATGGGAACAGGAATACCGCAGATAACCAAGCGCGATATTAGGACAATGAGGTTAGATACGGTGGCAGGTATGTTTTTTTCCAATTTAGTGATGTGGTTTATTATCATTACCGCCGGTTCAACTCTTTTTACCGGCAACCCGGTTAATATTCAAACAGCAGATCAGGCGGCTCTTGCTTTAAAACCACTGGCAGGCGATTTTGCTTTTATTCTCTTTGCCATAGGAATCATTGGTACGGGTTTTCTTGCTGTACCAATACTTGCCGGATCTGCTTCATACGCTTTTTCTGAAGCCTTCGGCTGGAAAGAAGGCCTGTATCGGAAATTTACTCAAGCACATGGTTTTTACGCAGTGATTATAGTTGCTACCTTAATCGGTTTGCTGGTAAATTTTACTCCGATAAAACCGTTTCAAATGCTCTATTACACGGCAATAATCAACGGGATATGTGCACCGCCTTTAATGGTCTTAATTATGCTTATCGGAAATAATCAAAAGATTATGGGTAATTACGTTAATTCATTTCTCTCAAACCTTTTTGGATGGACAATTACTGTTATTATGACACTCGCTGCATTGGCACTTCTTTATACCCTTATTTTCTCCTGACTATATTAGTTTGCGAAAAGGGATCGGTAAAGTTAAAATCGCCTTAGTCCTCCTTCGCCCCGCCGAGCGGGACTACGGATGGATTGAAGCCTTTAAAAATTTAGTTTCTCCAGCTTTTAAGCCGGAGAGCTTCAATAATTTCAGTAAAAACGATATGAAAGAACTGAAAGAAAAATTAGACACCTTGCTTAAAAAAGTACAGGTTGAGGAGAAAAGAAAAAAGGTGCGGGAGCTGGAAATAATTTCTGCCAAACCTGATTTTTGGCATGACTGGAAAAACGCTCAGGAAGTAATGAAGGTTTTGTCTAAATTGCAAAAAGAGATAGAAATCGTGGAGAATCTGCAAACCTTAGCAGATCGGGGAGAATGGGAGAAGTTAGAAGAAGAACTGAAAAAACAGGAATTCTTTTTCTTTCTTTCCGGTCCCTATGATCCGGGTGATGCCCTTTTGGCAATTCATGCGGGTCAGGGGGGTACAGAAGCTTGTGACTGGGCAAAGATGCTGTTTCGAATGTATCTGCGCCATGTGGAAAGAAAAGGATGGGGTTACGAAGAAATCGATAAAACCGAAGGCGTAGAAACCGGCTATAAAAGTATCACCATTTTAGTTAAAGGAGATTATGCCTTTGGTTTGTTAAAAGGTGAACGGGGAACTCATCGTTTGGTACGCCAATCTCCTTTTAATGCCAATAATTTAAGACAGACCTCATTTGCTTTGGTAGAGGTTTGGCCAGACTTAAAAGATAATCAGGCTACAGAAATTAAAGAAGATGATATTGAATTTGAAGCATTTCGGTCTTCCGGTCATGGTGGTCAAAACGTCAATAAAGTTTCCACAGCAGTGCGTCTTAAACATCTTCCTACGGGAATTACCGTTACTTGCCAAACGGAACGTTATCAGGCACAAAATAGGGAAAATGCGATGAAAATTTTGCGTGCCAAACTTTGGCAGCTGGAAGAAGAAAAACAGCAGGAAGCAAAAGATAAATTAAAAGGGGAACACAAAATCGCCGGTTGGGGGAACCAAATCCGATCTTATGTTTTACATCCCTATCATCTGGTAAAAGACTTGCGTACTAATATAGAAACAAGTAATACCGAGGAAATTTTGGACGGTAACCTGGATGAATTTATAGATGCTGAAGTTAAGCTCTTGGCAGATTAATAATTTGTTATGTTATAATCGAATTAGATTCGATATAATCGAGTTTGACTTGGGATAATTACAAAATCTGGCTTTTAAATATTACTTTCGTAATATGGAAAAAGAAAATAATCTAGCCGAAGAAACACAACCACAAGAGAGAATTTTAAAACCCATGGATGGTGACATGTCGCAAATTCATACCAAAATTGCGCCTTTAGTAATAATTCTGGCCATAGGTTTAGGTGTCTTAACCGGTTGGATTTTCGGCAGAAGCGGTTTGGCACTACCTACAACCGGTGGTGGAAACCCGAGCACTTCAGAAGTTTTACAGGGTGCGGGAAGCAAGAATGTTCAGGTAGTTGGTTCAAAAGATACAAAAACTTTTAAGGACTGTACCAAAGGAAAATTAATTCGAAATGACGGAAAAATTACTACCGAAGGGTCACATATCTTACAAAGAGTAGGCGGGGAAAGCCAGAATGTTTATTTAACCTCTTCCATAGTTGATCTCGAACAATTTTTAAACAAAACCATTGAAGTTTGCGGTGAAACAAATGCAGCACAAAAGGCAGGTTGGCTATTGGACGTAGGACTCGTAAAGGTGGAGTAATTCCGCTTCGTTTTTTTCTTTATGATCGAGCTTCATAATGTTACTAAAAAATTTGGTGCTAATACTCAAGCTCTTCTTGATATCAATTTAAAAATAAGCCAAGGGGATTTTGTTTTTATTGTTGGACCAACTGGCTCTGGAAAAACAACTCTTTTAAGGCTTCTGACCAGAGAAATTATTCCCTCCGTGGGTAAAGTAACTATCGAAGGAGAAGATCTTGCTAAATTACAGGGTTATAAAGTGACACAACTAAGGCGCCAGATCGGAGTAATTTTTCAGGATTTTAAGCTACTTATTGATCAAACGGTATTTGAAAATGTTGCTTTACCGCTGGAAATTTTAGGATTAAAGAATAAAGAAATTGTTCAGAGAGTAAATAATATACTCGAACTTGTTGGTTTGTCCAATCAAAGAAATCTTTTTCCAGCACAACTATCAGGTGGAGAAGTACAACGCACTACTATCGCCCGGGCCATTATTAATGATCCAAAGGTGATCTTAGGAGACGAACCAACCGGGAATTTGGATCCAGCGACCAGTTGGGAAATTATTAAGCTGTTAAAGGATATCCATAAAAAAAGAGGCGTGCCCTTAATTATTGCTACCCATAATATGGATATAGTTAATACCTTGGGAAAAAGAGTCGTGCGTATTGAAGGCGGGAAGATTATTAGCGATAAAGAAGTGGGAAAGTATGAGAAAAGTTGAAGAATGTACAATGTATAATTTACAATTCAGTTTTCGAAAAATGCAAAATTATGAAAACTGAAAATTAATCTATGGGAAGATTTAAAACTACCTGGAAACATTTAAGACGATCTCCATATCAAGCCATGGCGGCAATTTTTATCATGTTTTTTACTTTCTTTATGGCAAGCATCTTTATCATGCTGGCTTATGGATTTGACAGAACTCTTAACTATTTTGAAAGTAAACCGCAGGCGACGGTTTTTTTGAAAGATGACGCTAAAGAAAAAGATATTCTGTCTTTAAGAGATAAACTTAACGAGACTGGTAAGATTTCTACCATAAAATACATTTCCAAAGAAGAAGCTTTAAAAATCTATAAGGAGCAGTTTAAAAGCGACCCTTTATTGTTGGAAATGGTTTCTTCGAGCATTTTACCTGCCAGTCTGGAAATTTCTACTAAAGACATCAAAGACCTCAACAGTGTTTCTGAAGTGGTGAGTAAAGAACCGTTGGTAGAAGAAGTAGTTTTACCCAAAGATATTATTAATGATCTAATCGTTTGGACCACTTCCATTCGTACGATCGGTATTGCTCTGGTGGGTTTCTTGGTCTTTGAATCAATTCTGGTAATTATGATCGTTATTGGCATGAAGATTGCTGTCAGACGCCAGGAAATAGAAATTTTGCGCTTAGTAGGTGCCACCAGCTGGTATATACGCTGGCCTTTTATTTTTGAAGGAATAATTTACGGTTTGGTGGGTGCTGTTTTGGCTTGGGGAGCATCTTATCTTCTGCTTATTTACGCCACGCCCTTTCTTTCAACTTTTCTGGCAGGAATTCCTCTCTTACCCGTATCGTACATTTTGATGCTCTATCTTTTAGGAGCTTTGTGTGCAGGTGGGGTCTTGGTCGGGTCGATTGGCAGTATGGTTTCGGTGTGGCGGTATTTAAAAAACTGATGAAAAAATGTTTAATTGTCGTCATTCTTTTTATATTCTCCACGGTTTTAATTCACCCCGGGGTGGTTTTTTCACAATCAAGTAGCTGTCCTATCGATGGTGAGTCAATCTGCAGTAAAATATCAGACCCCAGCAGCAAAGAAACCTGTTTTAGTAATTTGGTAACCGGCTGTAAAAGTCAGGTTGACAGCCTCTCTTCTCAAGTGACTTACTTAAACGGCCAAATAAGTTTAAATGAACTTAATATTAATAAAACAGAATTAAGAATTGATGAATTGGAAACCGAGATTGCCTCTATTTCCGCCAAGATCGAGAGACTGGAAGGATCACTTTCTACGGTAATTAATGTTTTGATTTCCCGAATCGTGGCAACCTACAAAACCGGCCGGGGAGAAAATGTCTCATTGCTTCTTTCGTCTCATGGCTTTTCCGAATTCTTATCGCGGGCAAAATACATTAAAGTGGCACAAGAACACGACAAGAAACTTTTGTTTCAAATGCAGGAAACAAAGAATAATTATATCGAACAAAAAGCCCAACGAGAAAAAAAGAAGAAGGAACAGGATGATTTAAAAGTTTATTTGGTAGGTCAAAAACAACAATTGGCAAACACGAAGAAACAGAAAGAAGTTTTAATTGAAACTACTAAAAACAGCAAGACACGATACGAACAGTTACGCGACGAAGCCAGAAGAGAAGCCGAACAAGTCAGGAAAGCTGCGGCTTTTGCTGCTTCCTCTGGTGAGAAAAAGCCAGTTAAAAAAGGCGATCCGATTGGCCTGATGGGCAATACCGGTTTTTCTACAGGTGCCCATCTCCATTTGGGAGTTTATAATCTCAAGGAAGACGAATTCGGTTCTTTTAATTTTAACGGAAGTACAGAGAACCCCTTTTCCTATCTGTCTTCTAAGAACGTTCGTTTTGAGGGAACATCCTGTGATGATGTAGGTTCTGATCAAAATAAAGACGTGGGAGGCGGGGGTTGGTCCTGGCCCATGAGTTCACCAACAATTTCTCAATGTTATGGTCACACCCCCTGGTCTTGGCGCTATAGTATTGGTGTTCACAACGGAGTAGATATGTGGGATAACAACGATGTTGTAGTACGGGCTATTGAAGATGGGAATGCCTATTTCTATCGAGGAGGAAAGGCAAACGGTAACGGAGTTTTTATCTTCCACAACAACGGGAAAATGAGCCTCTACTGGCACTTGCAGTAACCTTCAAAACATAAAAGAAAAATGTCTGTTTGCTATTCCTGTCTGCAGCACGGTTATTTGATAGGTAAGGAGGAAAGACAGGGGCGGGTAGGCAAAAATGAAAAAAATTCTAGATTAAATAAACGATAAGTTTACAGTAATTCCCGCGCACTGGAGTGTGGGAGTAGCTGCTTAACTTCTTTGGAGTATTGACGAAACGTTCTATAATCAATTTGTGAGCCGAAAAATTCTTCTCTTACTGTTGTGGTTTATTGTTGCACAGCAGCCCGTTTTTGCCAAAGTTGTCATCAGCGAGTTTCAGATCGAGCCCACTAACGATCAGTGGGTAGAGCTTTTTAATGATGCGAGCGAAGCGGCTGATCTGGCAGGTTGGATTTTAGATGATTCGGGAGGGTCGGAGAAATTTATAATGGAAGAAAGTATCGAAGCTTTATCTTTTAAAGTTTTTAGAAGCGGAAAATTTAATTTAAATAAGTCAGAGGATTCCCTTCAATTATTTGATAATGTAAATACTTTACTGGAAAGCTTTTCCTATAACCAAAGCCCCGGTGAAAATATTTCCTGGGGAAAAACGGCAGAAAATTTTTGGGGAATTTGTCAACCGACTCCGGGAGATGCCAATAATTGTTATGTTCCTTCTCCAACACCTACTCCGACATTTACCCCCAGTCCGACACCCGTTCCAACTGCGACCCTAAAACCATCACCTTCTGCAACTTTTTCCCCTACCCCGAAAATAACCGTTACTAATACCAAAACACCTACTACGATGGAAAAACCAGAGATAACCAATTCTGTAAGTCCGACAGCAGTTAACAGTCTGGAAGCGCCGGAGACTGATTTTCCGCTTCCGGAAAATCTCTTGGCGTTAGAAGACGGTCTAATTTTAGGCGAAGCTTCACCTTCGTCAAATTCTACCAGAGAACGCGATGGAAAAATTTTGCCAGACGCTCCGGCTGATCAAGATAACCAACCGAATGCCAAAACCCTGTTTTGGTTAATGGTTTTAACGGGTGGTCTTTTTATTGCCGGCTCAATCGTTTTGTTTTATACTGCCCAAGTAAAATGAGAGAAATAGTCAGTCGAAGTGCACAAGAAACTAAAGAGACTGCCCGGGGAATAGCCAAAAGTCTTCATGTCGGGCAGATTATCTGTTTGTTTGGAGAGTTAGGCAGCGGTAAAACGACTTTTACGCAAGGGTTTGGGCAATATTTTGGTCTCAAAAGAATTATCAGCCCGACTTTTATTTTGCACAGAAGTTATCGACTTAAAAAAAGGGGAAAGATTAAATTTTTACACCATATTGATTTATACCGTTTACAAAACAGCGGAGAGATCAGCGTGCTTGGTTTATCCGATTTTATCGAAAGAGAAGATAGCGTGACAATTATTGAATGGCCGGAAAAAATAATGGGACTGTTGCCTGAAAAAAGAAGAGAAATCTATTTTGAGTATCTGACAGATCAGGAAAGAAAAATTATTGTTAAAGATGAAAAATAATCTCAGTCGCACAATTACTATTTTGAAAAATGGCGGTGTAGTGATCTTCCCGACGGATACCGTTTGGGGAGTCGGTTGTCGCATTGACAATGTAAAAAGCGTCAGCCGGGTTTATCAAATCAGAAAGCGGCCTTTGGAAAAAGCCCTGCCGGTTCTGGTTTCTTCTTTAAAACAAGCCAAAGAATATTTTGATAACGTAACTGAAGAAACAGCTTCTTTGCTAACCTCTTATTGGCCGGGAGGACTGACAGTGGTGTATTACGCAAATGGCCAAAAGGTTTTACCCGAGGTTAGGGGTGGAGGAATAACGGTTGGTTTGCGTATGCCAAACAAGCAAGACTTACTGGAAGTAATAAAAAAAGTCGGTGTGCCCCTATTGGGTCCATCGGCCAATTTTAGCAGTGAAAAAACACCAACGAAAAAGAGTGAGCTTGATCCAGAACTGTTAAAATTGGTGGATTATGTGATGGAGGGTGAATGTGATGGTAACATGTCTTCAACGGTGATTGATTGTACGAAAAAACCCTGGGAAATTTTACGCCAGGGAGCAGTTAAAATAGATCCAAAATATTTACAAAAACATTAAACATGAAAAAAAACGTTTTATATATTGACACGACTGACAACAAAAGAATTTTTGTTTCTTTAAACAATGAGGAGAAGATCGAAATAGTTTCTCAAAATCAAGTTGTTAAATCAGAACATCTTTTGCCGGCGTTAGAAAAGTTGTTTAAAAAAGCCAAAATCACACCCTCGTTACTAACGGAAATAATAGTAAACAAAGGACCGGGTTCTTATACGGGTATCAGAGTAGGATTAGCAGTCGCCAACGCCATGGCTTTCGCCTTAGGGATTAAAGTTAACGGTAAAAAACAAGAAGTTCAGGCAATTTATTAACTTCACTCAATGCGAAGGTAGGGAATTGTAATAATAAATTGTCCACCTTTTTCCCGATAGTTATTTTGTTTTTGCAAAATTTCTTCAGCAAAATTCCAGGACAGCAATAATGCATAGTCCGGCATATCCTCCTCCAGGCGGCTTTCCGGATAAATTTTAAGATGACTTCCCGGTGTGTATTTACCTTGTTTATAAGGAATGGAGTCGACTACGTAGTCAAGAATCTTATCGTCAATTTTGCAATAGTTGAGAAGAACGTTTCCTTTAGCCGAGGCGCCGTAACCGACGATTCTTAGTCCGCTCTTTTTAACTCGGGCAAGATATTTAACCAGGTCGCGCTTAATGACTTTAACTCTTCTGGAAAAGTCCTCGTAGTAAGAGAGGCGGTTGATTTTTTTTAATCTTTCTTCGGTGAGAAAAATATTAATTATTTTATGAGTTTTGTAAGAGGCCAGTTTTTTGCAAACAAAAATTCTGATTGAACCACCATGAACAGGAACGCGTTTCGCAAAAAAGATTCTTAATTGATGTCTTTCAAAAAGTGTCATGAGAGGTGTTAAAGAGAAGTAGGATAGATGTTCGTGATATATCGTATCAAATTCGTTTTTTTCAATTAAATCTGTCAGGTAAGGAAATTCGATGACGCAAATTCCTTCCTTATCCAGAAGAAGGTTAATGTTTTCGCAAAAGCCGTGTAAATCGTCGATGTGAGCCACAACATTCGTGGCCGTTATCACCTTGGCCTTTCCCTGTTTGGCAACAATTTTTTGCACCACATCGGTTGTAAAAAAGTCACTTATTGTCTCGATCCCTTTCAGTCGCGCTACGGTGGCCAGATTAATTGCCGGATCAATTCCTAAAACTTTCATTCCTTTTTCTTTAAAGGAACTCAAAAGGGTTCCATCATTGCTTCCCACATCAACAACTAAACTGTTTTTGGGAATATTAAACGAAGAAATAGTAGTTTCGGCCAGGCTTTTAAAATGTTTAAGCATGGTTTGTGAAGTAGAAGGAATGTAGAGATAATTTTTAAACATAATTTCTGCGGGAATGATGTGTGTCAGTTGGAGCAGCCAGCAATTTGGACAAACAGAAATACCGAGAGGAAAAGCCAATTCCTGCTTACTCAATTCATCTTTTTTAAGGTAACCGTTAGGAGTAGGCATGTAACCAAGGTCAAGTACCCTAATTAAATTATTCCTGCGGCAAATTCGGCATTGTCTAGTCTTATATTTGGTAGCGTTTATTTTTTTCATAGTCTATTTATAAAACCGGGAATACTTACAAATTTTTTTCCCAGAAAAAACGAGCTAATGCGGACTCCTTCGTAAAGAGGAAGAAAGAGCAAGGTTTTTACGGAACAGTTCTTTATTATATAAATTGTTTCCTCCTTGATATATTTTAAACCTGTTTGTAAAGTCGAAAGCCTGGACGTGTTAAAAAATCCTCTCAACGACTGGCCGCTTAAAAATTGTCTTTTAATTAATCCTCGTAGATTATAGATGTGGGAATGTTTTACTTCTGCCAGGGTAGTGTAGAAAATAAAATATTCATTCTCTAAGATTCGCTTTGCCCACCACTGGTCCACGCTTGCGTCCTTATCTTCCACAAAAGGATACTTGCGCAGTAAATCCGCCCTGGCACAGGCATTGGCCATGGAATAAAAAATGTTAGTTGCGGAAAAATTCTGTAAATCTTTTTTACTGATCAAACGATCTTCTAAAGGATAAGCCTTTTGATAAAAAAAGTGATCATAGCAAGACGATTCCCGATAAGGGAGTTGCCTGCCAAAGACTGCGGCGACCTTATCTTTTTTAAGAGGTTTTATTAATCGGGACAACCAACCAGAAGATAATATTTCAATATCGTCGCTGATAAAAACAATGATTTTTCCCTGAGCTGATTTAATAATCAGGTTACGCGTTTTTCCGTGTCCGAAATCTTCTTTTTTTACCGAAAAAATCCTTAACGTAAACGGCAGCGTATTTTTAATTTTTCTTAAGTATTGAGTGGTGTTGTCTGCTGAAGAGGTATCGATTGCTAAAAGTTCGAATGAGGGAACATTCTTTTGGCTTTCTAGCGAGTCAATAAGCTTTGGTAGTCTGGTCAGACTGTTATAAAGGCCCACAACAATAGAAATTTCTGCCATACGGTATGATTAACTCTTTTCTGCTCATCATTTTATCCCATTTTTGGTATACTTCAATAAATCAGTTCTATATACTCATCTTACTCCGGTTTGCAGCCCCGCTAAGCGGGGCGAAAAAGCGGATTAGATGAGTTTACCCTGAGTTATCGAAGTATAACTAAGTTATTCGATATAAACCCCTGGCTGCGCAGGCAGGGTCTTATCCTCTTTTTAGCCCAGTGCGGTTTCAAACAGGAGTAAGATGGGTATAGAATAAATATGTTTAACACAAAAACACGAGTTTTGGGTTTAACGATATGAAAATAATGCTTTTAGGAAAAAGCGGTCAACTGGGACAGGAAATTCAAAGAGAGGCAACAGAGGCCGGTTTTTCCTTATCAGCTTTTTCTCATGAGGAATTAGATATTACGGATGAAAATAAGTTTTCTCAATTGCTCAAGGAGATTAGTCCGCAAATCGTTGTAAACACCACAGCTTATCATGTAGTTCCCGATTGTGATCTCTATCCGGAAAAAGCTTTTGCCGTAAATTGTTTTGCCGTAAAGAGAATGGCAGACATTACTGCCAAACACAAAATTTCTTTTGTCACCTACAGCACGGATTATGTTTTTGATGGAGGAAAAAATAATTTTTATACGGAAGAAGACGTTCCCAATCCACTGCAAATGTACGGAATCTCGAAATACGCCGGAGAAATTGCTGCCTTAAACTACAATCCACAAAGTTATGTGATTAGAACCTGTGGGGTTTATGGCGGTAAGCAAGGCAGTAAAAGCAAAAAAGGTAATTTTATCCTTAGTATTTTAGAAACCGCGAAAAATCAAAAAGAAATAGAAGTCGCCGATGACCAAATTGTGAATCCGACCTATGCCCATGATTTAGCACAAAAAACTCTGGAGTTGTTGATCAAAAAGCCTCAACCTGGCATTTATCATTTAGCAAATTCAGGATTTTGTTCGTGGGCCGATTTTTCCGAAAAAATTATTGAGTATCAAAAAATTAATCATGTTACAATTAAGAGAGTAAGTCTTGGTGGAGAATATAAAGGAGTAAGAAGACCATTATATTCGGCACTTGTAAGTGTGAAAATCCAAAAATATTCCATCAGTATGCCTTCCTGGGAAGATGCACTGCAAAGATATTTACAATATCTTAATTTATGAAAATATTAGTAACCGGCGGAGCAGGATACATCGGAAGCCACATGGTTGCCCAACTCATAAAATCTTCAGCCACCCCGGTTGTTTTTGATAATCTTTCCTCAGGCCATAAAGAAGCTATACCTGTCCATACGACTTTTGTCAAAGGCGATCTTGAGGACAGTGAATTACTAGCCAAGCTCTTTGAAGAAGAGAATTTTGACGCAGTAATGCATTTTGCGGCGTTTATTTCCATGGCCGAATCGGTAGAAAATCCCAAGATCTATTTTCGCAACAACAGTTTTAACGCCTTAAATTTATTGGACATGATGGTTCGTTTCAACGTCAAAAACTTTATTTTTTCTTCGACGGCAGGTGTTTATGGTAATCCGATTAAAGTACCTATTACTGAAGATCATTTGTGCCATCCGACCAACCCCTATGGTGAATCTAAATTAATGGTAGAAAGAATGCTGCGTTGGTATGACCAGGCTTATGGTTTAAAATCCGTGATTTTAAGATACTTTAATGCCGCGGGAGCTTCTCTGGACGGCAAGAATGGTGAAAGTCATGATCCGGAAACTCACATTATTCCGATGGCGATTAAAACGGCCTTAGGACAAAATGAATATTTTGAAATTTTCGGGACCGATTACCATACACTAGATGGCACTTGCATCAGAGATTACATTCATGTCATTGATCTCGTGCAGGCTCACATTCTGGCCTTGGATAAATTAATGAACGAGAAAAAAAGTTTGGTGTATAACGTTGGAACTGGAAAAGGATATTCCAATAAAGAAATCGCAGAAGCAGTCAAAAAAGTTTCCGGAGTTGATTTTGCTGTTGAATATTCGCAAAGAAGGCCGGGTGACGCTTCAGAATTAGTCGCGGCTGCTGACAAGATTAAAAAAGAATTAAATTGGGAGCCAAAGTACTCTGATTTGGAAACAATTGTTTCTACAGCCTGGCAGTGGCACAAAAACAATCCTCTGGGGTTTTATTCAGCCCTTTGATTTATCCCCACCCCCACCTGACAGGTGGGATACGTTCGCACCTCTCGCATTTTTTTTGCCTTCTGACGTTTAGGATGATTGTTAGTAGGTCACGATGTGAATTCTTGCCTGGTCTAAATAGGCGGGATATTTAAGACTGGTTTTCATTTGCACCTGATAGGTTTTATTTCCCGTATCTAAAGTAATGGGGGCAGATAGGAATTTGGGCGTTCCGCCATCCATCGACATTTCCGAAAACCAGACGGGATGTTTGTCGGTGACGTTAAACAGCCTGACCGAGGCTGATTCGTTTCCGGTAGGAATTCTTAGGGTGGCCTCAAAAGTGGTGGATTTGATTTTATTGTAGCTTTCTGAATCGACGGTTACTTGCAATCCGGCAATATCTTCCCAGTCATTGGCACTGGATGATCCCGTGCCAAAAGAAATAAAAAATTCCCGGCTGGCAGAAACTACCGCCGGCGGTTGAGGCGCCGGTTTTTCAGTAGGTGTCGGCGTGGAAGTTATGACCGTTTCAGTTACTGCGATTGGGTCCGGTGTTACCGTAACGCCCTGCTCGTTGTTGGCCGGCGAAGAAACTTGTACCGATTGGGTATTGTTTTTATCTTTAATAAAGAAATAATAGTCGAGAAATAGCAGGTTAACCAAAACAACGCAGAATAAAATGATGGGCAGTTTGTTCATTAATAAAAGTATAGCATCAATGATCCGGAAATAGACAAGCAATTACTATGGGTTTATAATACTGGACTTAAGATGAGAAATGAAAGAGACAGGTCAAAAGTAGAGAGTGATTATGACGGTACTTTGACCGATACTTTTGCCAATGCGGAAAATTACCGCGGGGCAACTGTTGAAGTTTTATCAAGTATCACAGGAGTTTCTGCGGTTGAATTAAGAGACTTGCTTGAAGCAAAAACTACAACGGTCCGAAGAAATCCGGCAAGATATGGCTGGAAGCAAAAAATTTCCGAGAGGGGAGATGAAATAATTGTCGCGCCGGCAACGGTTGATGCCTATTTGTTAACTATGGCAGGAGTTGAGCTTTTGCTCAAACATCTCCAGCGCCACGACAAAAATTTTAAATATCCATCACGGGAGCAATTGCAAACCGTTCATCCTCAAGCGTACCAAAAAGCAGGAGTGGTTTTTCGGGAAGACGCTCAACTTTATGTGGTTACACTATGTCAGGAAACAGATTTTGCCATAGTCAGTAATTCCGGAACCGATAAGGTAAGAGAAAAATTGGGATTTTTGTTAAAAGGCACGCCGATTTCCTCCGATGATATCAGATTAATCGGCGATGCGCGAAAATACAAAATAGATTTTAACCAGCCTTTTTTTGACATACCCATGGCTATCAATGTTCCCGGTCTCGATCGTCCGTGGTTTTCGTGGCGTCGTGACTATCATCATGCGTTAATGGAAGTTTTAGGAAAAAGGAGAGGTGGGAGTAAGCCAAAATATGCAGTCGGAGACATAGGAGAAATGGATTTGTTGCTTCCCTGGTTGGTCGGTTTTCATCCCATTCAGCTTGTTCATGACCATACACCAAAATGGGAAAAGGATTTCTTCGCTAAAAAAGGAAGCACCGTAAAAACCCTCACTCAAGCTGTGGATGTAATTTTGTCAGGAAAATAATTTTCCCTCTTGCAGAAAAATTTTCTTTGTTGTAATTTTTTCTTGTGAGTTAATTTGTGAGCCCAAAATGAAAAGCTTTTTTTGCTGCGGAGTTTTCCGCAGCCTTCTGGTAATTTGCCTTTTTCTTTTTCATTCCATTCACTACCTCTTTCTTCGTAGTGTTTTGCACTTTATATATTTTTTTCAAAATGATGTCGGGAATAAGTGACAGTGCACATTATTATCACGGAGTGATAACTCATCCCGAATTAGATATTTGGGAATTAAAAACACTCAAAAAATTATTACCAAGTGGTACCAATTCTTTACTTGATTTAGGCTGCGGAACAGGCGAATTTTTAACAAGAGCACAAAATTATTACCGGAAAATTTTAGGAATAGATTTAAATAATGCCGCCATAACAGCTTGTTGGCGCAAAAATATTCCTGTTTTGGAAAGTGATGCGCAAAAAACGCCTTTAAATTCCCATTCCTTTGACATCGTCAGAGCACAAAATATTCTGGAACATTTGGATAAACCGGAGAACTTAATTATCGAAGCCACAAGAATTTTAAAAAAGAAAGGTTTTTTAATCATTCACGTACCTTCTCATTTTTCCACTCTCTATCCTGTGACAAACTTCTGGGATGACTATACGCACGTTCGTCCCTTTACCAAAAAATGTTTGCAAAGACTGCTTTGTGATTTTGGTCTAGAAATTATTTTTTGCAAGGGATACACCTTGGGGAGAAATAAATGGGAATCACTGCTGGGAAAATTTTTGGAAAGATTTGTTCCTTTTAGCTGGTTTGTGGTTGCAAAAAAAGTATGACAAATAAAACAAAATTGTCAGATCAGACAGATATGTCAAATATAACACATAAGATTAATAAAGGAGGTTACGAAAACCTTATCGTTTACCATCTGGGGATTTTGCTTTATGGTCTGAACGCAGATTTTTGCAAAACACATTTACCAAACATGCAAGACAAAAGAACTGTTGAACAAATGATCCAGGCTGCCAGATCGGGAAAACAAAATATTGTGGAAGGAATTTTAGCCAACAGTACAGAGGGGTGCCTAAAACTGTTAGGTGTTGCTAGGGCCAGTTGGGGAGAATTAATTGAAGATTACAAAGACTTTTTGATGATTAATAAATTAAAAATCTGGTTAAAAGATGACAGAGATACTATTTTGATCAGGCAAATAAAAATTGAAAAAGTAAATGAAGCAAACAAAATAAAAATAACAAATTTTTTAAACACCCCAGAACGTTTTGCCAATTTGTTAATCACCTTATCATACAAAGAATCTTACATGCTTAGTAAATTGATCGCTGTTTTTGAAAACAAATTTATCAAAGAAGGTGGATTTAGAGAAAATTTGTTTAAAAAAAGAATAGATTATCGCAACCAACAAAATAAATAAAAAAATGAGTGAGTCCTGTTTTTTAAAAAGAACCAAATTTGGTTTGGCTCTTATTATTGGCGTAATTTGTTTCTTTTTGGCAAATTCTCAGAGCTATGTTCTTGCACAGCCAGCGAAATTTTTACCCATAAGTATACAAACAAACGATTCTCTTCCGAATGGGTATTCTCTAGCATTTTCTGTTGATCATAAATCTTTGATTGATAGCAATCTCTCTGAGTTAACGGGTGACGATATTAGAATATTTTATGATTCCAGCGGTCTATTTATCGGTGATGAAAAAGAGGTAGACGCCGTGTTAGATGAATCAAGCAAGTGGAACAAAACTGATACCAAAATTTGGTTTAGATTACAGGAGGAACTTACCGCTTCTTTTCTAGATAGTACACATTATCGTTTGTATTATGGCGGAATTTACGAAACGGCCCCGCTAAGAGATAAAAGAAATGTTTATTATTTTTTCGATGACTTTAGCGACGGATTATTAAACGACTGGGAAGTGGACAGTAATGCCTCGTTTTGGCAAGAAGCAGATGGAGTATTAATTTCAGAAAGCGGCGGTGCGCAAATTAAAAAAAACACAATACAGATATCCAACTACTTTACACAGGTCGAAATAAAGAAAATTAATTCCAATCAATACGTTGGTATCTTTGGAAGACTTGTTAATTTTAATAGATTTTATTTATTCAGTAGAGATCGTAACGCACATGATTGGCGATTAAATAGGAATTATGACGAACAGTGGAACACACTAGCCGTCAACGAAGATCAAAATACACCAGAAAATGGGGATATCATAAGTTTAAAAATAACAAGCGATAATATTATAGGTTACCTAAATGGTCAAAAAGTTGCAGAAACGAACGATAGTGCCATTAACGATGGAACAGTAGGATTGTTTTCCAACGGTGAAAATTCATACACTGAATTCGATAATTTTCTCATCAGAAAATCTGTGCCAAATGAACCCTTCGTTAATCTGGTTTGGAATTCAACCACACCGACCGTTACGATCTCTCCCAGCATTGGGATAACCGGAACTTGGACCCCTACTCCAACATATATTGTAGACGATTCTCTTTCTTCTACTCCCACACCAACCCCAACTTTAATACCTGATTCTGTGGATGATTCAATTAGGATTTTATCAGCCGAAACGTACGATTCAGATTTTAACGGAAAGATAGATCAAATTATTCTGCGATTTAACGTTGATTTAAATGGTGCCACAGTAACCAATAGTGACTTTTCGGTTGTTTCTTATGCTCTTTCAAACAGTAAGGCGAAAGAAGAAAACGGTTTAGTAACCTTATATTTAACCGAGGCAAATTACTTTGACACTGGTAATAAACCTGAGGTAGTTGTAAGAAATCAAGGTGTTAAAGATCTTAGTAACAACTGGAATTCTGAAATTAAAGTTGTAGCGCAAGATAAGGCAGCACCTTACTTTATTCTCGATAATCCAATAGACGGTAATTATTATTTTAATAACGGTATCAATTTCGCAGGTATCTCTTCGGATTATTCAGGAGCAGAAGATTCGGTAGCGGTCTTAATTAAAATATTCTTTAAAAAACAAGAAGCTAACCAGTGGTATGAACTAGATACCCTAAGTAATGATTCTTTTCTGGAGCCATATGAATGGAGTTTGCACAAAGATTGGTTAGAAGAAAATGGTATATACGATTTTAAAATTGAAAGTTATGACTTAGATGGTAATATCTCTGAAAAAAATTTAACATCAATTGCAATCGATGATATAAAACCTTTAAACCCTACTATTTATTCGACTTCCCATACAATTAATGAGTGGAGTAACAATAATATAATAAAATTTATCATCAATGCACAAAACGATTTAAGTAAAATAAGAAACTACTATTTTGGCTTTGGCAATTTTTCAAATGATACGGGTGTTTCTTTTAATAAGTTAGACACAAACGTTGCTAATTTTGATAGCGATAAATTAAAAGATGGAATTTATTATCTTTTCTTTAAAACCGAAAATAGGAGTGGTAGCAGTTCGGAAGTGTTAACTTTTGGTCCTTTTAAAATAGATACACAAAAACCGCTCTTAACGTTAAACTATGTGAAAAACCTGTCCCAAATTCCCGAAATAAATTTTCAAATTTTTCCGACGGATGAATTATCTGGTGTAAAAAGCGTAGAAGCTAATTATCAGGATCCGCAGGGAAATAATAAGACTTTGAATTCTAAAAATATTACTCCATATACTTTTAGTTTTATTACTGATGGTCTAAATTTATTCGGTAAATACTTATTTTCATTCAAAACAATAGATAATGCAGGAAACTTCGAAACACTCAGTACCTATATTGGAATTGAATCGACAATATTTATACCGCAAATAACCGAGAATCCCCAATCCTCAAATGATGAAAATGATAGTGATAGTTTAACCACAACTCCAGGAGTTGTGGCGTCAGACGTAAATTCACCTCATGGGTCGTTAGAAACAGATCTTAGGGAAATTAATCCGACCGTATTAGGTACGAGCATTGAGTCAACTTCTGAAGGAGAAAGTAATAACATCAAGCAACCAGAGAATTATCAAAAGATTAGTGGAATAAGTGAAAGTGAAAAATTGCCTGAAAATAACAAAGATGAAAAAATAGGGATTGCGATAGTTTTGATAAGCTTATTGGCTGGCCTGATCTTATTCCGGAAGTTTTTTACCTCTCTCGATTTTTGAAAAAGAATTTGCTAACATAAGAACATGCCAAAAAAAGCAGCAAAAAACGGACCAAAGGATGAAGTAATCATAGAAGGTTATAAAGAGTACAAGGATGGCGGAGGGGAGGCTGGTACTGGTGGTTTTGCCAAAAGATTTTCTAAGCTTTTTGGGGCAACGAAACTTCATGTGCGCAATGTTTTAGAAAAAGATAAAAGACGTAAAGAAGAGCGAGCAAGGCGGGAACAATTGGGTGGTGGCGGACCGGAGTCTTTGGGATAATTTTTCTTCTTTCTTCTTGACTATTCAGCCTCGAAGTTCCAATAATGGAATATATAGCCATTTTATTCAGTTTGCAGCCCCGCTTGGCGGGGCGAAAAACTGATTAGATGGATATATGCTGAGTTAATCATGTAATATCGAAGCATATGCCCAATTTTCATCATTGGTTTTTTCCGCATCCGGGAAACAACCATAAACCCAAACTTTTACACCACAGCTCATTGCTTGCTTATATTGCGTTGTTTTTGTTTGTCCAGCTGGTTTTTTCCGTGACGATGGTGGCCAAACCGGAAGTTTTGGGGCTGGCCACTAACATTTCAGTTGGTGATTTGTTAACAGAAACCAACGCCAAGCGCGTGGAAAACGGTCTAAGCCCTTTGAGGTTAAATGATCAGCTTTCCCAAGCTGCGGCGGGTAAGGCCAGCGACATGTTTGCCAAAAACTACTGGGCACACTATGCTCCGGATGGCAGCACCCCCTGGGCATTTATTGAAGGAGCAGGGTATCGATATAAATACGCCGGAGAAAATCTCGCCCGCGATTTTTCCGTTTCCCCACAGGTAGTTTCAGCCTGGATGGATTCAGATACCCATCGCAAAAATATTCTTGATTCGCGGTTTCAGGACGTGGGTTTTGCGGTGGTGAACGGAACACTGGACGGTTCAGAAACGACTTTAGTGGTGCAGATGTTTGCCACGCCGGGAGTCGGACAAATTGCCCAAGCGCCTAAAGAAGAAGTTAAACCTCCCGTCATTACTCAAGCTCCGGCAGCTCAGTTCACGCCTACAATAGAAGTAACAATACCGGCCAGAGAAACAATTACCCAAGCACCAATAATCGAAATCACCCAGGCACAGGCAGTATTCCCTGCCGTTTCTCCGGATTTAAATCAGGCAAGATTGGGAGCAACGTCGGAAGTGATTAAAAAACCATTGCTAAACGTTGCCTCCCTGACTCGTTCCATGTCGATTGGTTTGGCTCTGATGCTCATTGCCCTAATGTATGTTGATGCTCTCCACATGTTTAAAAAGAAAATTTATCGAATTTCGGGGAATAACATTGCCCATATGACGTTTTTGTTGGCAATAGTGATTATGCTTTACCTGGTAAAATCAGGAACAATAGTTTAAAAATATGACTAAAGAAATTAAAAAATATCTCTTTCACTACCTCTTTTTAGCCATTATCTTGTTTTTTGGCGTGGTCATTTTTATGATGGTGGGGTTTGATAAGACTTTACAGCTTAATGTCGCGATCTTAACGATTGCTTCTTATTTCCTATGGGGAATAATTCACCACTTTCTCAAAGATGACTTACACATAAAAGTTGTGATAGAATATCTGCTTATTACTGCCCTTTCTTTAATTTTGGTACTTTCTTTACTGTATCGTTTATAACTTATGAAAGGCGTCGTACTTGCCGGAGGCTTGGGGACCAGGTTGTATCCACTGACCCATGCTACCAACAAACACTTGCTACCCATCTACAACAAACCCATGGTTTATTATCCAATTGAAGCGTTGGTTAAAGCAGGGATTGAAGAAGTCATGGTCGTCGTTGGTGGTCCGCATGCCGGAGATTTTATTTCGGTTTTAAAAAACGGTAAGGATTTGGGATTAAAACATTTAGAATATGCCTATCAGGAAAGAGAAGGAGGGATTGCTGACGCTCTTTCCATTTGCCGGGATTTTGCCGACGGTGAAAACATCACCGTTTTTCTAGGAGATAATCCGACCGACGTAGACATTTCTGAGGAAGTCCGTAGTTTTAAGGAAGGAGCTCATATTTTTGTCAAAGAAGTATCCGACCCGACGCGTTTCGGCATTGCTGTCTTCGATGATAAAAACAAGAAAAAATTGCTCAAAATCGTCGAAAAACCAAAAGATGAAAAGCATAACCTGGCGGTGGCCGGTTTATACATTTACGACAAAAAAGTTTTTTCTTACATTAAAAAATGCCAACCATCGGCCAGAAACGAACTGGAGATAACTGATGTCAATAATTTTTATATCAAAGCCGGAACAATGAAATGGAGCTATTTAACAGGTTTTTGGAGCGACACAGGCACTTTTCAAAGTCTTTATTTGGCCAACAAATATTGGGCAGAAAAAGCCCTTTTGGAAAAATAAGTAATTTTCCCTATGAATATTCTCGTCACTGGCGGCTGCGGTTTTATCGGCAGTAATTTTATTCTCTATTGGTTAAAGCGTTATCCTAATGATTTTGTGATAAATCTTGATAAGTTAACCTACGCCGGAAATCCTCAAAACCTTTCCTCGGAAGAGAATAATTCTCACTACAAATTTGTAAAAGGCGATATTACTGACGATAGGTTAGTGGATGAACTGATTTCTAAAGTAGATACCGTAGTGCACTTTGCCGCAGAAAGTCATGTAGACCGTTCAATAAGCGGCCCTTCTGTTTTTGTCCAGACGAATGTTTTAGGAACCGAAATTCTGCTGGAGAAAGCAGTGAAGCATAAGGTCAAGCGTTTTCACCATATTTCTACTGATGAGGTTTTCGGGGCGCTAAAAACCTCAGATACGAGCAAATTTAGTGAACGAACAAATTATAACCCCAGAAGTCCGTATTCTGCCAGCAAAGCTGGTTCAGATCATTTAGTAAGAGCTTTTTATCACACTTACGGTTTGCCGACTACTATTACTAATTGCTCCAATAATTTCGGTCCGTTTCAGCATCCGGAAAAACTAATCCCTTTGGCTATTACCAATTTGCTGGAGGGGAAAAAAGTGCCCGTTTACGGAAAGGGTAACCAAATTCGCGACTGGCTTTATGTTGAAGATCATTGCCGGGCCATTGAAACAGTTTTGCAAAAAGGAGAAGCAGGACAGACCTATTGCGTCGGTGGTTTGACCGAAGATATTCTCAATTTAGAGGTGATTAAATTGATCATTAAACTTTTGGGAAAAAGCGAGGAGGAGATAGAGTTCGTTAAGGATCGCCCAGGCCATGACGAAAAATACAGTATAGATTGGAGTAAAATTAAGAACGAATTGGGCTGGAAACCTCTTCATTCTTTCGAGGAATGGTTAAAGATCACCGTTGAGTGGTACAAGGAGCATCAGGAATGGTGGAAAAAAATTAAAAATGAAGAGTGGAAAAGGTATTATCAGCGACAATATGATCAGTGACGTTGGGCGTATAAGTTAAGAATAAATTTCCAATTTTCAGTTTCAAATTTTCAATCAATTTTTAATTGAATAATTTTATAATTAGAAATTGAATAAAAATTAGAAATTTGTAAGTAAAGGAGTTTTTATGACGATTACTTTTATCGGACATGGTTACGTAGGGTTGGTTACCGCCGCTGTTTTTGCCGATTTAGGCAATACGGTTTATTGTGTGGGCAGAAACCCGGAAAAAATTAATAATTTAAAAAAAGGTCTTACGCCATTTTTTGAACCGGGACTGGAAGAGCTGGTTAAGAAAAACCTCGAACAAAAGAGATTGATTTTTACCTTAGATTACCAGGAAGCTATTCCCGAAGCGGACGTGGTGTTTATTTGTGTTGGTACACCTTCTTTGCCTTCAGGAGAAGCGGACTTATCAGCTGTTTTTAAGGCTTCAGAAGAAATTGCAAAAAACCTTAAAGGCTATACGGTGGTTGCCTGTAAGAGTACAGTACCCGTAGGAACTAATCGAAGAGTAGCAAAAATTCTTGAGAAAGGTAAAAAGAAAGACGTCAAGTTTGACATTGCTTCCTGCCCTGAATTTTTAAAGGAAGGAACGGCACTTCACGACACACAAAATCCCGACCGAATTGTGGCGGGCGCCGATAGCGTCAAGGCTTTAGATGTTCTCGAAGAACTTCATAAACCAATTAATTCTATTTTCTTACGTACGACCATTGAAACAGCGGAAATGATTAAGTACGGGGCCAATACTTTGTTGGCGGCCAAGATTTCTTTTGCTAATTCCATGTCCTTTTTATGCGATATAGTGGGAGCAGATATTGAACAGGTGATGGAAGGTATAGGCTTGGATAACAGAATCGGCAAACAATTTTTGGCTGCCGGAGTGGGTTATGGCGGAAGCTGTTTTCCCAAAGACGTTAAGGCCTTAGTGGCTATGACGAAAAGATATAAAACTCCGGGAATGCTTTTTGAGGCAGTGGAAGAAGTTAACCAAATCGCCCATGAGCATTTTTTCCAAAAAGTGAAAAAATATTTCCATAATGATTTAAAAGGCAAAAAAATTACGCTGTGGGGATTGGCCTTTAAGCCCGATACTGACGATATGCGTGATGCTCCCTCCCTACCGATTATCAAGTCCTTACTTAACGAAGGAGCCAAAGTTGTGGCCTATGATCCTAAGGCAGTTGAGAATGCCAAAAAGTCTCTGGGAGAAAAATATGCGATTGAATATACTCCTGATGCGTACTCAGCTTGTGCCGGTACAGATGCCTTATTAATTGTTACTGAGTGGAACGAATTTAAACAAGCCGATTTAGAAAAAGTAAAGAAGCAACTAAAAAAACCGGTAATTTTTGACGGACGGAATATTTATGAAGCCAAAAAGGTAAAAGAACTAGGTTTTGAATATTACGGAACTGGAAAATGAAAAAAGTTTTTATTACCGGTATCAGTGGCTTCGCGGGAAGTCATTTGCTGGATTTTCTCAAAAACAACAAAGAGTTAGAAATTTACGGTACAGTTTGGGGAAGCGAGAAGATTAATAGCGCCCAAACTTTCCGCCTTGATTTAAGGGATAAAGAAAAAGTTTTTGCTCTTCTTAACGAGATTAACCCCGATTATGTATTTCACCTGGCGGCCTTGACTTCTCCTGCTGCCAGTTTTTCCCATCCGGAAGAAACACTGGTCAATAACGTAAGTGCTCAATTTTCTCTTCTTGAGGCATTGCAAAAAATTAAAAGTCAGGCCAAAATTCTGATTGTCGGCTCAGGTGACGAATACGGATTAGTTAATTCCAAAGACAATCCCATAAAAGAAAGTCAACCGTTGATGCCCACCAGCCCTTATGCAGTTTCTAAGGTAACTCAGGATTTTTTGGGTTTGCAGTATTATTTAAGTTATAATTTACCAATTATTCGGGTACGACCTTTCAATCATATCGGCCCGCGCCAGAGTCCCCACTTTGTCGTATCTTCTTTTGCCAAACAAATTGCCGAAATTGAGTCGGGAAAAAAGGAAGCAGTGATGAGGGTTGGTAATCTTTCGGCAATCAGAGATTTTACAGACGTGGAGGACATGGTAAAAGCCTATTGGTTAGCAGTAAACAAGGGTGTATCGGGTGAAGTCTATAACATTGGTTCAGGAGCAGCCAGAACCACGGAAGGAATTTTAAGCGACCTCTTGTCTCTCTCTTCCAAAAAAATTAGAATTAGTGTTGATCAATCATTAATGAGGCCGGTTGATAATCCCAAGTTGGTTTGCGACTTTACTAAATTTCAGAAATTAACAGGTTGGAAACCAGCCATTTCTTTTAGTGAAACTTTACAAAAAATACTTGCTTTCTGGAGAGAAAAGATAAAGGAGGATGTATGAAAAAAGCTTTAATAACCGGAGTTACGGGCCAGGACGGATCTTATCTGGCGGAGTTTTTATTAACCAAAGGATATGAAGTTTTCGGCCTGACGCGCCGGACCAGCACCGTAAACAACGAAAGAATCAAGCACATACAAGAGAAAATTACACTGGTTCAGGGAGACTTAATTGATCAGAACTCGTTGGGCTCTGCCTTAGTAGAGGTTAGACCAGATGAGGTTTATAATCTGGCTGCACAATCCTTTGTTCCCACTTCCTGGAACCAACCGGTTCTGACCGGCGAGGTTACCGGTTTGGGAGTGGTACGCATGTTAGAGGCGGTCCGCATGGTAGATCCTAAAATTAAATTTTATCAGGCTTCTTCTTCGGAGATGTTTGGTAAGGTGGTTGAGTCTCCGCAAACAGAAAAAACCCGATTTTATCCGCGTAGCCCATATGGAGTGGCTAAAGTTTATGGTCACTATATTACCGTAAACTACCGGGAAAGTTATAATATTTTTGCCTGTTCAGGCATTCTTTTTAACCATGAGTCTCCCAGGCGGGGGTTGGAATTTGTAACCAAAAAAATCACCAACACTGTAGCTAAGATTGCCCTAGGTAGCCAGAAGAAACTTCTTTTAGGAAACCTGGAGAGTAAGCGCGATTGGGGTTTTGCCGGTGATTACGTTGAGGCAATGTGGTTAATGTTGCAACAGGACAAAGCAGATGACTATGTGGTGGCCACGGGAGAAAACCATTCAGTACAGGAATTTGTAGAACTGGCTTTTCAGTCGGCAGGAATTTCTGATTGGAAAAAATACGTCGTGGTTGATAAGAAACTGTACCGTCCCGCGGAAGTCGATTTCCTGGTTGGTGACGCCTCCAAGGCAAGGAATAAACTGAAATGGGCACCGAAAGTCAGCTTCCCTGAGCTGGTAAAAATGATGGTTGAAGTGGATCTCAAAAAGGAAAGTGAAAGAAATAAAGAATAAAATAATATATGTTCTATCTTATTGCCGGGGGAGCTGGGTTTTTAGGATCACATCTCTGTGAACGGCTTTTACGAAGCGGTCATCGTGTTTGGTGTCTGGACAATTTTCTAACGGGACGAAAAAAAAACATCGAGCACCTTTTAAAGGAAAAAAATTTTCTTTTTACCAAACTTGATATTACTCAACCCTTTCCCGAAGAAATAACCTCTACTAAAATAGACGGTATTTTCCATCTGGCTAGCCCGGCCAGTCCAAATAAAAACAGCCCCAAAAGTTATATGCACTTTCCCTTAGAGACGATGCTAGTAAATTCTTTGGGAACGTATAATCTGTTAAATTTGACCAAAAAACACCAGGCAAAATTTCTTTTTGCTTCCAGTTCAGAAATTTACGGTGAGCCGTTAATTCATCCGCAAACCGAAAATTATTTTGGCAACGTAAATCCTAACGGTCCCAGATCCTGTTATGACGAAGGAAAAAGGTTTGGCGAGGCAATCAGTTTTACATATTTAAGAAAAGATTCGCTGGATGTGCGCATTGTACGTATTTTTAATACCTACGGTCCGCGAATGGATCCCGAAGACGGCAGGGTGGTTTCTAACTTCATTGTGGCAGGGTTGTTGAATAAACCTTTAGTGTTGTATGGAAAAGGTAGCCAGACAAGAAGTTTTTGTTACGTGGATGATTTAGTGTCGGGTTTGATTCTGGCTATGGAAAAGTCAAAAACAAAGGGAGAAGTTTTTAACCTGGGTAATGACGAGGAGTATTCCGTAAAAGAAATGGCTCACCTGGTGAGAGAAGTGATGGGTAAAAAATTAGCGATTGCTTATTCTTCCTTACCGCCCGATGATCCCAGCCGGAGAAAACCCAATTTGGAGAAAGCACGTCGTATTTTGGGGTATAATCCTAAAGTTAAAATTCTAGACGGTTTGCTAAAAACGATTGAGTATTTTAAAGAGGAATTAACATGAAAAAAGTGGTAGTTGTTTTGCCAACCTTTAATGAGGAAGAAAATATTGAAGACGTCATTACTCTTATACTGGCGCAACAAAAAAAAGTTGCCAACTGGGAGATATTTGTGTTGGTGACCGATAGTCATTCCGAGGACAATACACAAAAGATTGTGGCAAAGCTGGTTAAGGCCAATCATCACCTGGAATTAATCGATGTGCAAGAAAGAGGTATCGGCGTAGGATTGGTACATGGTTATCGACACGCTTTCGACAAAATGAAAGCCGATGCGGTGATTCAGATGGATGCTGACTTGCAACACGACACCAAAGAAATCCCTAATTTTTTGTTGGCCCTTGATGAAGGATACGATTTTATTCAGGGATCACGGTTTATAAAGGGTGGAAAAAATGAACTGGAGTGGTACAGGAAATTCTTTTCCTGGTCTGCCAATTGGTTTTCCCGGCTGCTTTTAGGAATTTATCGGGTTCACGAATTTACCACTTCCTACAGAGCTTTTACCAGAGAAATTTTTACCAAGACGAATTTAAACGATATTCCCTGGCAGGGAAGAAGTTTTGTTTTTCAACCGGCCTTTCTCTATGCAGTGCACCGGGCGCACGCCAGAATTAAAGAGATTCCGATCGTTTTTGTGGATCGCTCACGAGGCCTATCGAAAATGCAAATTTTAAAATACATTAAAGACCTGATGATTTTCGGCATTAAAGCGCGCATTAAAAAATATAAAAGATTTGTAAAATTTGGTATGGTTGGTACGGTTGGCTTCATAATTAATACTATTGGCCTGGAAGTTTTTGTTAAATTGGGTCTCCATCCGTCGTTAGCCAGTGCTATTGGTGCAGAAGGCGCGATTATCTCTAATTTCTTATTAAATAATCATTGGACTTTCAAAGAGCGCAAGATTCATCGGGGAGGGGCACCTCTGAAGTTTTTACAGTTTAACCTGACTTCTCTCGGGGCATTATTAATTCAAAGCGGCACGGTTTTTTTGGGAGT
Organism: Candidatus Microgenomates bacterium; assembly: GCA_016199065.1. Classification (GTDB taxonomy): domain Bacteria; phylum Patescibacteriota; class Microgenomatia; order JACPZF01; family JACPZF01; genus JACQHK01. The sequence goes on from JACQHK010000033.1 coordinate 34,359, forward strand.
CACTTTGCTTCATTTCGGCGCTTACCGCATCTTTTATCTATTCGGAGTTGGATTTGGGATGTTTTGGAACTATTTTATGTATAGCAATGTGATATGGTCAAAAAACAAAGAATCGGGAGTCAGTTAACAGGCTGGTGGCAAAGAAATTATCGACTGATAATCCTGGTCGCGATTTTGATTTTGGCTGCCTATCTAAGGTTGTGGAGAATACAGGACTACATGACTTTTCTAGGCGATGAAGGAAGAGACGTTTTGGCAGTTAAAAGAATGATTGTTGATCACGACCCGACTTTTATTGGACCGACTGCTTCTGTGGGGGGGTTTTTCTTAGGACCGATTTACTACTACTTCATGATTCCCTTTTTATGGTTGTTTAATCTCAATCCTGTGGGCCCGGCAGTAATGGTTGGACTCATCGGGATAGCCACGGTTTTTCTGGTTTATCTGGTAGGCAAAAGAATTTTTGACGAAAAGACCGGACTTGTTGCTGCCTTATTATATTCTCTTTCTCCGGTGGTAATTAATTATTCGCATTCCTCCTGGAACCCAAACGTAGTGCCTTTTTTTTCCCTGCTTGCAGTATATTTTTTACTCAATCTTTATGAAAAAAAACGGGTAAAAGATTTTTTTGCTTTGGGAATGATGCTGGGTATTGGTCTTCAGCTTCATTATCTCTTTTCCTTTCTTTTTCTTTTCGTTTTTCTGCACCTTTTTTGGATGAGAAAAAAAATAAACCGTTATCATGTATTAATTTTTTTAAGCGGTATATTTTTGCCCTTAATACCCTTTTTACTATTTGAGGTTGCCCATAATTTTTTAAATACCAAGCTTTTACTTTCTTTCATTTTTACTTCTTCAGACACCGGATTTTCCGGAGGAAATTTTTTTATAATAGTTTTTGATCTAGCGGGAAGACTTTTCGTTCGTCTGGTGGTCAACAATCTACACATTCTAGGTCTATTTCTGGCCATTTTCTCGGTCGTTGCTCTTTTTTTAAAAAGACAATCTTTATCGAAAAATTCTTTAGTAGTTTTTCTTACCTGGTTATTAATTCCCGTGTTTCTTTTTGGTTTTTATAAAAAGGAAATTTATGATTATTACTTGGGAATTGTTTTCGCCGTGCCATTTTTATTAAGCGGTTTCCTGTTAACTGCTTTTTGGAAAAATAAGATTTTGTTAGTCGTATCCCTAGCTGTTTTATTGTTTCTCATTAAAATCAATTGGGACGCCAGGCCTTTTGTTTATGTTCCCAATCGGCAACTTAACCAAGCACGAACCATTTCCGAATTTGTTTTGGAAAAAGCCGGTGGTAAACCCTTCAATTTTGCCTTGGTGACTGGTCAAAACTCTGATCATGCTTACCGTTACTTTTTTGAAATCAAAAATAATCCTGTAGTTGTTGTTCAGAACAAAGAGGTAGATCCGGAAAGAAAAAGTGTTACTGACCAGCTTTTGGTAGTGTGTGAAATTACGTGTGAACCATTGGGTAATTCACTATGGGAAATTGCCGGTTTCGGCAGGGCAGAAATTGTCGGAGAATGGAACGTCTCTGTCGTAAAAGTTTATAAATTAGTTCACTATCAGGGGAATTGACATGATTCATCTTTCCGTAATTGTACCTTGTTATAACGAACAAGAAAATTTACAAAAAGGATCCTTGTTTCGTATCAATGATTATTTAACCAAGGCAAATTATACATGGGAAGTGATTATTGTTGATGATGGTTCTACCGATGCCAGCAGGGAACAGATCGAAAAATTTATTTCTGTCCACCGGGGTTTTCGCTTAGTTAAAAATAGTCATCAGGGAAAGGCACAAGCGGTAATTACCGGGGTAAATTTAGCCCAAGGCCAATTAGTTCTTTTTCAGGATTTAGATCAGGCCACGCCGATTGAGGAAGTGGAAAAACTATTACCTTTTATTGAAAAAGGATATTCGGTGGTGATTGGATCAAGAAACACCAGACGGGAAGGATCACCTTTTTTGCGGCTATTAATGTCTCGCGGCTTTATGCTATTAAGGACTTTTATTTTAGGTTTAGGCGAAATTAGAGATACACAATGTGGATTTAAATTATTCACCAAAGAAGCGGTGAAGGAGATTTTTCCCAAACTCCGTCTGTATCTTCCCCAAAATGGCCAAGTGCACGGACCAATGGTAACGGCGGGGTTTGACGTAGAAGTGCTATATTTAGCAAAAAAATTTAGATTTAAAATTAAAGAGGTTCCCGTTTTTTGGCATTATGTAGAAACCAGGCGGGTAAATCCGGTTACCGAGTCAATCAATGGTTTATTAGATATGTTGAAGCTAAAAGTTAATAACCTAAAAGGATATTACAGCTAATGAAAAAGTCATATTTAATTTTATGGACTATTAATTTGTTGGGTTGGTTTTTTTATTCTTTTACTCAGATCGATCTTAATTTAACTTTGACCAGAGTTCCTTTTTTAAACAGCTTGTTCAAAAGTTTTCAATATATCGGGTATTTTCAGCGACCACTGTCAACCTATCTTTTTCTTTTTCTACTTTTCTTTAGCCTTATTTTATATCTCTTGTGGTTAAGAGAGTTTAAGAAACAAGGTTTATCCCGAAAGCATTTTTGGCAACTGATAATTCTTTCTGCCCTTTTATTACTTTTTTCTTATCCAGCCTTTTCGTACGATCTTTTCAATTACATGTTTGATGCTAAGACGATCATTGTGTACCATGCTAATCCTTGGGTAAATAAACCCCTTGATTTTATCGGTGATCCCTGGTTGTCTTTTATGCATTGGACTCATCGTCCCAGCGTCTATCCGCCGGGTTGGATTTTCCTCTCACTTCCTTTTTATGTCGCAGGCTTTAATTATTTTCTGGCCATTCTTTTCAGTTTTAAAATACTGATGACTCTTGGTTATTTAGGAAGCGTGTATTTTCTGGAGAAAATATTATCCTGGCAAAAAAATAAGGAGAAATATTTTCATTTGGCTGTTTTTGCCTTAAATCCGGCGATCTTATTAGAGTCTTTAGTAAGTGCACATAACGATATAGTTATGATGTTCTTTGTTATTTTAGCTATTTGGTATTTATCTCAAAAAAAATATTGGTTTTCCTTTGGGCACTTAATTTTTTCTGCGCTGATTAAATATCTTGGGTTTTTTTTACTGCCCCTTTTTCTCTGGAAACTAAGAGCAAAAAAAGACTTGACTATTAAAGATTTTAGAATTGGTTTTTTGTTAATGACGGTTGCCTTCGTCTTTATTATTTCCCGCATAGAAATTCAGCCTTGGTACTTAGTTTGGCTTTTACCTTTATTAATACTGGCCGACCTCAGGTTTCTTTATCCGATTTTCATAGCCTTATCCATCGGCCTTTTGCTTCGTTACGCGCCGTTTTTGTTTTTGGGAAACTGGAACAACCCAGTTCCTGTTTATAAATTATGGTTGACGATGATACCACTGGTTTTAAGTATTCTCTACATATTTATTACTCAAAAGAAAACATGGTTAAAAAAGTAACTAAGTCTAAATTACCGGTCGTTTTGTTTTTAATAATTTTAAGCGTCGCAGCTTTTTTGCGGATTTGGGGAACGGTTAATGGTAATTTTGCTTTTACCTACGATGTGGGCAGAGATTTTTTAGAAATACACAAACAGGTATTTTTACATGATTTTTCTTTACTTGGTCCTACCAGCGGACAGGGAGGAGTTTTCTATGGCCCCTGGTGGTATTGGTTAATGGCTGTCCCTTTTTTTCTTTTGGGCGGAAGTCCGACGGGAATGGTTTTGGTGATTGTCCTGAGTGGCTTGTTGGCTGTTACCGTTGCCTTTTTTTGGGGAAGGAGATGGGAAAACGACAACTTTGCCTTAATCATGGCCGGAATCTTAGGTTTCTCACCCTTTTTTATTGGTGCCACGAGCCAGTTTTGGAATCCGAATTTATTAATACTGGTGACTCTTTTGGTTTTAGTTCTGCTTTCCTTTGCTGAAAAATTAAATTTTAAACAACTTTTTATTTTCGGTTTCCTGTCGGCCTTAGCAATTGAACTGCAACTTTTCTTCGGTACGTTTCTTTTTCTGGGAGTTCTGGTTTGCCTGATTATCTTTCAGAGAAGAATTGTTTTTTCTAAAAGAATATTGGCCTTTTTTTTGGGCGCGTTGTTTATTGAATTACCGCGAGTTATCTTTGAAATTAACCATGAGTTTTTGCAGACTACGGTTTTTTTCAATACTCTGGGCAAAAACGTTACTCAGCAATACGATTTGTCATTAAGGGCAAAAATTCTTCTCGAGTTCTTAAGTTCCGTATGGCCTGTATACAACCTGACAATGGTGTTTGTTTTTACGCTAATTGCCCTGACCGTTTTTGTTCTGATAATTAAGCGAGAAAAAGAGAGAGAAAAAAAGAACTTTTACTCACAAATAGGTTTGCTCTTAATAATGTATTTTGCAGCCACACTATTCTACAAAAAAGATTTTTGGAATTACTACCTTACGGGTTTGCCGGCGCTTCTGTTAATTCCGGTTTCGGCAGTTTTGTCCAAAGTGCTGCAGAAAGGAAAAAAATGGTCAATAGTAGGAGCTTTTCTTTTTACGATGTTGTTTTTGAAACCAGCAGATATTTTACAAAGCATTAAGGAACCCAAGTTTACGGGTGATGCGTCGGTTTATCGCAATCAGGTTGAGGTGGTTGATTATCTTTACCAACAGGCCAACGGGCAAAAATTTAACGTGACAGTCTATACGCCTCCTATCTATTCCTACACCTGGGATTATCTTTTCCTGTGGTACGGACAAAAAAAATACAAACAGGTGCCGGACCAGAAACCAACCGGCTTGCTTTTTTTAGTAATTGAACCTGACCCGGGTTATCCCGGAAGAATTACCGATTGGTTAAAAACGCGCCAGGGGGACGGAGCGATAAAAAAAGAAAAAGCCTTTCCGAGTGGTATAATAGTACAATCACGATTTAGGTCTCTGTAATAAGATGAAATTCCTTAAAAGATATAAATTTTTGTGGCTGTTAGGAGTACTTTCTTTATTAGTCTACCTTTTCACGCGCCTCGTTAATCTTACAGCCTTGCCGATTTTTACCGACGAGGCAATTTACCTGCGTTGGGCCCAAATTGCCAAAAATGATGCTAATTGGCGTTTTATTTCTTTGACCGATGGCAAACAACCTCTTTTTGTCTGGTTAAGCATGGTGGCCATGAAGGTGATTGATGATCCTTTATTTGCTGGCAGGTTAGTTTCGGTTCTGACCGGATTAATCGGCATGATATCAATTTATTTACTGTCAAAAGAGCTATTTAAAAGAGAAATAATTGCCTGGTTTAGTGTTTTATTATTTTTGTTATCACCTTTTTCTTTATTTTACCAACGCTTAGCCCTCATGGATGGTCTGTTGGGCTCGGTTGTCTTACTGACACTGTATCTGGAAGTATTATTAGTAAGGACTTTGCGTTTGGATGTGGCGATGTTGTTGGGTATGGCGATGGGAGCCTCGATCCTGACAAAGACCTCGGGTTTTTTTACTTTATATCTTCTACCTTTTTCTCTCCTGCTTTTTGATTTCCAGCAGAAAACAAAAAGCAAAAAATTTCTCCTGTGGATTGCCTTGGTTGTCATAAGCGCGGTTATGTCGCAAATAATTTATTCGGTTTTGCGTCTTTCACCCCTTTTTCATATGATTGCCCAAAAGGATACAACCTTCGTCTATCCGGTAAGAGAATGGTTAACACACCCTTTCACTTTTTTTGTGGGAAACTTCCGGGGACTGTTCGAATGGTTAATACTCTATTCGACCTGGCCAGTTATTATACTTCTCATCCTGGCCTTATTTTTTTCCTTCCGTAGGTATTTTCGAGAGAGATGGTTGCTGTTTGTTTGGTTTGCTTTCCCTTTTCTTTTGCTGGCTCTTTTTGGCAAGGTTCTTTATCCACGTTTTATAGCCTTTATGGTTTTGCCGCTTTTGATTTTAGCATCTTCCTTTTTTTGGGAAATCACTCAAAAAATAAGAAGCTTTAAATTTTTAACGGTCTTAACCTTTTTCCTGGTGCTGCCGCTGATAATTTTTGACTATCAGATTCTTTTTGACATAACCCATGCGCCCTTAACAACTATTGATCGCGGCCAGTACGTTAATGACTGGCCAGCGGGTTGGGGTGTCAAAGAAACCGTGGAATATCTTAAGCCAATAGCCAAGAAAGAAAAAATCGCTATTTATACTGATGGTACGTTCGGACTTTTGCCTTACGCAGTTGAGTTGTACATGGTTTATGATCCTAACGTTACAATTGTCGGTGTTTGGCCGGTGCCGGAACAAATCCCGCCTGAAATTCTTAAGACAAGCCGGGAAAAACCTACTTTCTTTGTTTTAAATCAGGTTAAAACCATTCCGTCGGGATGGCCGTTTAAGGAGCTGGGCAAATGGCAAAAGGGAACTAACGATCAAAGTTTTTTGCGTTTGTTCCAAATTATTCCTGCTGAAAATTTGTGATATGGCACAAAATAATCTCCGTCAATCCCTCGTGTATTTACTGCTGTCGGGAATTTTTCTAATCGCCTTTTTGGTACGGGTGATCAACTTGGCAAATTTTCCGGTCGGATTTCACAACGACGAGGTTTCCATAGGATATAGCGCATACTCTTTATTGCAGACAGGAAAAGATAGAAGCGGCGAAATGTTACCTTTGTCAATCGATCAGTTTGGTGATTTCAGACCGGCGGGTTATTTTTATTTAGCAGCGGTCTCGGAAAAAGTTTTCGGAGTTAACGAATTTGCCGTAAGATTTCCCGCCGCATTATTTGGTTCACTGTTAATTTTTGCCGGTTATCAATTGGCTCTTGTTCTTTTCAAAAATAAACCGATCGCCCTGCTTTTTGCTTTAAACGTTGCCCTAAATCCTTGGCTTATAATAGTTTCCCGCTCGTCCTCGGAAAGTATAGTTAGCCTTTTTTTGGGCACACTGGGGATAATTTTCTGGCTTAATGGATTAGAGAATAAAAAAATAAAACAAATTGTCCTAGCCTGCATTATGTTTACAGGTAGTTTTTTATTTTATCATTCCGCACGTTTATTCGTGCCTTTGTTTTTAGTTTCGTTATTGGCGCTGACCTTTTTTCAAACAACAATAAAAAATAAAAAAA
>JACQHK010000005.1 GCA_016199065.1 Candidatus Microgenomates bacterium
AGAAAAAAGCCAAGAAAAAAAAGCTTCCTCAGGAAGAAAAACGCCCGATGACTCTTCGCGAAATGTTAATGCAGGAAAGTTAGTTTCCACAGAATAAATCCTATGTTATTTCAGGCTTATAAGTCTAAACTGCCTTATTAGCCTTATTGTAGTTTTTAATTCCCTACTTTACTTTATGCAAGACTTTCTGGAACAACAAATCAAATTAATTGACGACAAGATTGCTGAATCAAAAAAACTGCTTGGTGATTCCGACCTGGCTTCACTGGCACAAGAAGAAATCAACCGTCTGGAAAAGGAAAAAGATACCTTAATCGAATCGGCCAATACGCCTTTTAAATCCAAGGAGGAGCGGACTGATTCAAACGACCCGCTCGATCAAAAAAATATTATTTTAGAAACCAGGGCCGGAACCGGAGGCGATGAAGCTAAAATTTGGGCAGCCGATCTCTTCCGGATGTATTTAAGATACGCCGAGAATCATCGTTTCAAGACAGAGATTATCGACGAAAACGTCGCTAAAATTTCTGCTAAAGGAGCTTATTCGGTATTTAAGCACGAAGCGGGCGTTCATCGCGTGCAGCGAGTTCCGGAAACGGAAAAATCGGGCCGAATTCATACCTCAACTGCCACCGTAGCGATCTTGCCGGAACTTGACGATATCGACCTTCATATCAATGAAGATGATTTGTCCTGGGATTTTTTTAGAAGTGGGGGGCACGGAGGCCAAAATGTTAATAAAGTTTCTACAGCTGTACGCCTGACTCATAAGCCAACAGGAATTATTATCACCTGTCAGACCGAAAGATATCAAGGAAAAAACCGAGAAATAGCTTTAAAGTTACTTAGAGCCAGATTGTGGGAAGAAGAAGAGGAAAAAAGACTATCAGAGTTAACCAGTGAAAGAAGGGCGCAAATCGGCCGAGGCATGAGAGCAGAAAAAATCAGAACTTATAATTTTCCTCAGGATCGGGTAACTGATCACCGAATCAACAAATCCTGGCATAATATTTATCAAATCATGGCCGGCAATCTTGACGAGCTGCTTAACGAACTTAACTTTGAGCTTCGGCAAGTATCACACTAACATTAATTTCCTTACCATCGCGAAAAACAGTCAAATTGATCGTATCCCCCACTTTTTTCTTGGATATAATTTGACTTAATCCACCGTTTTTTTCATTTAAAGATACATTGTCGATCTTTGAAATTATGTCCCCGACTTGTAACCCGGCTTTTTCTGCAGGCGAATCGGACATAACCTCCCTAATATACGCACCTTCGGGAACCTCATTTAACAATGCGGCCTGCTTGCTGATCTGGCTGTACCTGATACCTAAATACGGGCGTGAAAATTTACCGGTTTCGTTAAAATTTTGTACCACCTCTTTAACAGTATCGATTGGGATCGCAAAACCAATATTTTGTCCCTGGGCAGAAACTGCCACGTTGACTCCAACTACTTGCCCGCCGGAGTTCAATAATGGTCCGCCGGAATTGCCGGGGTTAATGGCGGCATCGGTTTGAATCAAATCATCAAGTCTTTCCTGAAATCCGCCAAAAGGATCACCGGCCGTAATTCCTCTACCCAACCCCGAGATCACACCGGTTGTTACCGTATTTCTAAATTCTCCTAAAGCAGTACCTATGGCAATTGCTAATTGTCCCACCTTTAATTTTGCTGAGTCTCCGAGTTCGGCCGATTTAAGACCTTGGGCATTTACTTTAAGAATTGCTAAATCATTGGCCGGATCACGATAGATTTTTTCTACATCGTACCGTTTATCATCTTTTGTGACGACGGAATATTTACCCTCCACCAAAGAAACAACGTGTTTGTTGGTAACAATTAAACCATCGCTGGTAATGACAAAACCAGTTCCAATATCCTGGGACTGGCTTGAAGGTGCTGGCTGATTTTCTCCCGGATAGGAAAAGAAAGGAGAAAACAAATCAAATTCGTCAGGATTAAAAGTTTGTCGATTGCTAACCACACCGATGGTCACCACTGAAGAACTCACTTTTTCTACCGCATTTATGATCAGTGATTCTTCGTTTAGCAACCTGACAGTCTCTTTTCCTTCATTTAATTTGACCTGTTGGGGTTTAGTTAATTCTTCTATTTTGGGCAGATTTAAAGAAGGAAATGATAAGTTGGGTAAATTTGTTTTCAGCAAACCCAAATAGTTACCCAACCATAATAAAAGGAGAAAAACCAAACCGTAACTTAAGATTCTTTTCAGCATACATCAGAAATTTTAGAGAAAAAAACTGAAATTAAGCTGATAATTTGCTAAGAATATTTTACTTTAAAAGGTCAAGAGCCTTTTCCAGTTGGGGATCTTTTGTTTGGTCTTTTTCATCCATCGCCACCGGATAATCAGGTTCGATACCTGTGCTATTAATCCATCGTTCTTGGGGCGTTAACCATTTAGCAATAGTCACATGAAGACCTGCGCCGTTATCTAAGTCCTGTGCATCCTGAATTGTTCCTTTTCCAAAGGACTTTTCTCCTACTGTTTTGGCTCTCTTGTAATCCACTAAAGCTCCGGCAACGATCTCTGAGGCTGAGGCGCTTCCCTGGTTAATTAAAACCACAATCGGAATATTAAGCAATCTTCCTATTCTGTTAACCGCGTAATTTTGTTTTTTACCGTTTCCGTCTTCCTGAATTACTACCGGACCGCTTTTGATAAATTCTGAGGCAATATACACAGAACCCGTTAAATAGCCTCCCGGATTATTTCTTAAGTCTAAAACCAAACCTTTCAGTGACGAACCTTTACTAACAATTTCCGTCACGGCCTTATCCCATTCATCGTTGGTGCTATCACCAAAACGGGAAAGTTTTAAAACGGCTGCATTGTTTTTAAAGGAAAGTTCGACGCTTTTGACAAAAATGGTGTCTCTACTGACTTCAATTTCTTGAGTTTTAGTTTCTTTTTCGTGCAAGATAGTCAGCTTAACTTTAGTACCCTTTGGACCCCTGATTAAATTAACAGCCTCCTGTAAATTCATGTTGGTCGTTTCTTTGTCACCTATTTTTACTATCCAGTCTCCGGCTTTAATTCCCGCCTTTTCCGCGGGAGTATCTTTTAAAGGTGCTACGACCACGATTCTTTTATCTTTAAAACCAAGCTGTGCACCAATTCCTTCAAATAAACCGCCGAGTTCTTCTTTGCTGTCTTTATTTTGCGAAGGAGTTAAAAAAGTGGTGTATGGATCACCTAAGGCAGAAACCATTCCGGAAATCGCTCCGTAATACATTTGGGTCGGGTCAAGTTTTGTCTTATCAAAATAAGTGATTTTTAAGGTTTCCCAGACTTTCCAAAACAGGGCAAAATCCAGATTTTGTGTATTTTGATTTGACTGCTGGATGGTTTGAGCAGAAGGAGAAAAAGAGACTCCACCTATTTTTGCGGTATCTTTTTTACCCAGGTTATAACCGATCCCCAAACAGAGAACGCTTAAGGCGAGAATAAAAATTAAATTGCGAATAGTTTTTAGATTAATCATCCTGAACGTAAAGTCTTCTTTCACTTCCTGACAAGAGAGCGGATTTTCCCTCGAGTTCACAAAGCCTTAAGAAGGAATCATTTCCTAATATAATAAAAGATGTGCCTTCTGAATCCAAGCCCCCAGCTTTTTTATCCGGCGAACTTTCAAATTTAACGCCAATCACAGTAGCGTCCAAAGCGTCAGCCTTATTGAGGCTTTCTCTACTCCAGCTGTAACCTACTAAAAGAGAATTCTCGTCGACGCCTTTAATGTCAAACATGCTGACCGGACCTTTTTCTTTACTAATAATTTTTATTACACCTAATTTTTTACCCCTGGCTTCCTTGCCTTCAAATATTTCTGCTTTAAACTCCAAAGTAATTACTTTCTCATTTTCAATTTTAACCACAGTGGCTTTTAAGGGAGACAGTAAACGATTCATCTCGCTTTTAGTAATAACTGTTAACAAACCGGTATCCTGATCCAGGGATTTTATAATGCCGGAAACTTTTGCCCTGATTGTTTGTTTTTCAAACAACCCCTTTTTTACCACCAGTACCTGTCCTTGTGAAATCTGATCGCCAATTTTTTTTACCAGGTATTTACTAACCTGTTTGGGATCTACTTTTAATTCTTGTGCTAAATTAATCGTGGCCGTAAAAAATCTTTCATTTTCAGCCAGGACTTCCCCCACAGATACTTCCTGATTTTCTGAGACTAAAATTTTTCCGGGAGATTTAAGGGATAAGGTTATCTTGGGCATAAGTTAGATTAATTATATCGAGTCAAACTCGATTATAAAGGAATTTATAGAGAATGTAACTCTGTTTAAAATGAGCCTTCTTCTATGATACAGCGCCGTATCATAGTAATTTAGCTCAAGAAGCGATTTAGTAATTGCTTATTGAGAATTGTTATTCATTCATCATTGACTGATTTAATAAATGACAAATTAAAGAGAAAATAAAAAATAGAAATTGAAAAATAATTTATATTCCGGCTACGAAGGGGATTAATGCAATATAGCGGGCTCTTTTAATAGCCTGCGCCATTCTTTTTTGGTGTTTGGCACAAACACCGGTTTTCGACCTGCCGATGATTTTACCTCTCTCCGAGAGATATTTTTTCATTCCGGCAATGTCTTTAAAATCAGGATTAGTCTTCTCCCGACAGAACGGACAATTTTTCTTAACTTTTATTTCTCGTGGTTTTCTATACATAGTTAAAATGGAATATCATCAGGATTTATATCCTCCGAAGGCAAGTTTGACTTGTCCGAAGAACCAGACTTTTCTTCAGGCAAGTTAGGTTTGTCTGAAGAAGAGGGTTGCTCATCGTCTTTTTTCTTCTTAACGGCAGTTTTTGAGCCGGTATCGGAAACCGCTGGTGATACTCCGGTATCAGCAGCACCCTGCATACCGGAAACCGGTGAAAGAGTCGTTGCTGCTGTCGGCCCTTCTGAAGTGCTGGCGGTAGCCGTTGGTACTCCACCATCCAATGTCCTTCTGCTATCAAGCAATATCATGTCTTCGATAACGATCTCGGTTGTCGAATGGGCAACATTATCGTTTCCGGTCCAATTTCTGGTCTGTAAGCGGCCTTCGACATAAACCTTTCTTCCTTTTTGTAAGAGCTGTGAACAAAGCTCTGCCAATTTGTTCCAGGCCACTATTCGATGAAATTCTGTTTCTTCTTTTTTCTCTCCGCTTTCGGTAGTCCAGTAACGGTTGGTTGCCAGACCGAAGGAACAAACCGCTGTTCCTTGCGGGGTGAAACGCAACTCGGGATCTCTGGTTAAATTACCGATTAAAGTGACTTTATTTAGCGATCTCGATGCCATATTATTCTCCTCCGGGTCTTTCCGACCACAAAAATCATGAAACTTTAATTAATAAAAATCTGATGATTTTTTCTTCCATCTTTAACAAATTCTGAATTTTCTCAGCCGCCCCTGGTTCCATTTCTACTTTTAAAAGGGAATAAAAACCTTCGCTGAATTTTTTAATTTCGTAGGCTAATTTTTTCTTTCCCCAATCCTCTTTGGAGGAAACCTTTCCTTTCAGGTCACCAATTTGTTTTTCAACCTTGGTAACAATTTTTTTCTGTTCATCGTCAGAAAGAGATGGGTTGATTATCAAAACCAATTCGTACGTGTTCATAATTTAACGTTGATCAAGTCAAACGTAGTTCGACAAATCATAGCAAAAGGCAGTTATTTTGGCAAGGACTTAAGTAAGGATAAGTCTTATAAGGCTTACAAGGCCAATAAGGCTTAAACTAAGCGTTTACTCTAAATTCCACCACATCTCCCTCCCTCATCTCATATTCTTTTCCTTCAAATCTCACTTTTCCTTTTTCCCGAAGAGACGCCCAGCCTCCGAATTCAACAAAATCTTGGTAAGAGGCAATTTCTGCTTTGATAAAATGCGATTCAAAATCGGTGTGGATTGTTCCTGCGGCCTGAGGCGCTTTAGTGCCTTTTTTAATAGTCCAGGCCCGTACTTCTTTTTCTCCGGCTGTCAAAAAGGAAATTAGACCTAAAGTGCCATAAGCGACCTGAATTAATCTCTCCAGTCCCGATTTTTCCAAGCCAAGCTGTTTTAAATACTCTTTCTGCTCTTGGGGAGAAAGTTCGGATAGTTCCTGTTCGGTTTTGGCTGAAATTGCTACTACAGCAGACTCTCCCGGAGCAAAGTTGATTAAAGTTTTAGGATCTTTGTTTAATTTTTCTTCGTCAACATTCACAACGTAAATTACCGGCTTTAAAGTCATAAGCTGCATTTCCCTGGCAATTTCGAGTTCTTCATCGGTCATTTCCACATCTTTGGCCAGTTTTCCTAAATCAAGTTCCTTTTCCAATCTGTTTAACAAGGCCATTTTTATCTGGTCTTTTTCCAATGTGCGGTTAAATTTACCCTCTTTGGCCCGTGAAACAGTTTCCAGGTCGGCTAAAATCAATTCACTGTTGATTACTTCCCAATCAGACTTAGGGTCGACCTGCCCGGCCACGTGAATCACGTTTTCATCTTTAAAACTCCTGATCACATGAGCAATCACCGAAACTTCCCTGATGTGGGACAAAAATTTATTTCCCAAGCCCTCTCCTTTTGAAGCACCTTTCACCAAACCGGCAATATCGACAAACTTCACAATTGCCGGAACTATTTTTTTCGTATTTACCACTTTTGCCAAGACAGGAAGCCGATCATCCGGCACCTCAACTACCCCAACGTTTGGTTCAATGGTGCAAAAGGGATAATTAGCAACATCTGCAATCTGACGCTTTAAAAGGGCATTAAAGAGGGTTGATTTACCAACATTGGGAAGACCAACGATGCCGACTGATAAGTTCATGAAGCGATTTTATCACAAAGAGAAACGAACCGAAGGCGTAGTCTCACCACCTCTGATGTGAAAACCGAAACTCGCGGTATCTGGGAAGATTGTCCTGACACTCTACTCAACCCCAGGGGTTGAAAAAATATTCGTTAACAAAACAACAGAAGCCGTAGAAAAACAATTTTAATTACTACATTCCTATTATTTAAACTCCCACTCAAAAGTATTTGGATTAAACTGGAAATACTTAAAATACGTACATGTGTCGTTTTTTGGACAAGAGGGAATTGAATTACCTCGGCAGCTTATATAACCTTCGGGCGGGTCATCGCAATCAATACACATCCCACCATACGAATTACTACACTCTGTTGTAAGTATCTTCGGCGTTGGTGAAGGCGGCATTGGTACACATGCTCCATCTCTACAAGAAGTATTGGAAACAGGACAATAACTTGTATAGGGAACTGCCCAGGTGAGCTTTCCACTATAATTTTTTGCGCATCTATATTCTTTAATCCAACCTCCAACACAACGATCTTCATTAATTGTTTTCTTCCCCTCAATTATCGTGTAATCTTTTCCGTTTATATATACTCTTCCTTTAACCAAAGGGTTATCAAATCCCTTTCTTACTCCCGCGTTGATCCCCGCTTCTTCTCCACCGTCTGTATCAAAACATCCCTCTTTTGGAATATTACCCGAAACGCTAAACGGTTTTGCTGTTGGCATTGGCGTAGAAGTTTGAGTTGAAGTTGGAGCTTCCAAAGGGCAACCGTAATACTCTAATTCAGATTTGCTCGGGCTAAACAATCTTCTCTGCACCATCAAAAGCTTAAAAACAAGCTGTTCTTTAAACATCCCATAAGGCTCGGGGACAATACCTTCATACACAAACACATCAATTCCCTCCCAGGTCTTATCGTCTCTTTTTTTACATTTTTTAAATTCTGCCGGTATATATTCTGACCTTGGAAAAAAAATCGACTGAAGAGTATCAATGTCTGGTGTTACTATCCAGCCGTTTGACTCCATTTCGTTTTTGTACCAACCAATTATAGAATTAGTAACAACTTTTGTTTTCCCTTCTCCAACTACTTCTGATGCGTCTCTTTCTATGTGATATTCACAATAAGTATTCCTATCCCCATAGTATCTTCTATCCAAAACCACTCTTCCGTGAGGTTTATAAAGAGGAATATCAAAATTTTCCAGACAATAACTGCTCTCGTATCTATAATAGTCGCTTTTTTGCTCGGGTTTTGCAGAAAGCACCGCATAAGACAGATATGATTCATCATGCAAGAGTATAGTATTTTCGACTGTGTTTGGGTTTTCTGTTTTAAAAACTATCGTTGTTTCTTTTTGTAAAGACTCATCTGAATATAATTTCAAAATAGTCGCAATAACATCTTTTTTATCTGTAATACTCAGTAGATATTCCTTTGTCAAAACAACACTTAACGGAATTGAAGAAACCACATTATCGTTATTTGCACTATTTCCGAATACTACCACCTGAGAACCTGTTTGCCCTTTGTCTGTGATATTTATTTTGTCAACAGAAATTAAAGATTGTTCTGAATCAGAAGAAAAAATACTTACATTTTGTAAGGATTTATCTGAATTAAAAGAAGAAAGTGCTTTTAATTCTTCATATAACTTTTCTGGATTTATTTTATATACAACAGAGTAAGTTACTTTATATTTGTCTTTTGAAGGATCGTAATAGATATCAACATTTCTCTCTTTATTTTGTGTTTGAGCAGAAGATGTAGCCAGTAGAGTATCCAAAGGAATTTGATCGGGCTTCTCTAAAAGGATAGTCAAACTATCTTTATCTTTTAAGTCAGCAATACCAGAACCTGCTTTGTATCCATCCATTATGACTAAAAAGCTCCCCTTGTCCTTTGGAATATCCAAAAATTTTACTTGTCCGTTATTATCTGTTTTCTGTAATACTGTTGGTTTATACGAGTTGCTGTCTAAATACAAAACGAAAGCATCGGGGATTGGTTTATTGTCTGCGCCCAAAATTGTGACTGTCGCAGACGTTTTTGAAATTTCTGTAAGAGTTACTGCTTCATCTTTCGTATACGTTTTACTTAATTTTTCATATCCGTTTGCTAAAATTAAAATATTATTTACCGGTTTCGCTGAAAGCGAAATTTTCCAAATACCGTCTTTATCTGTTACTGCAGATTTACCATCTATTATTACAAATACCCCCTCAATCAACTGTTGATTTTTATCCAAAATTTTTCCTTCTGCTAGAAAAGCAGCATCTTTTTGTTGAACCTTTTCTTCAACTACGAATGCAGGCTTTTTTACACTACGATTAATGAATAAATTTATGGTTACTATTCCAATAAGAAGAATAAAAGCAAAGATAATATTCTTTTTTGTTGCAAAAGATTTTGCCCGAATAAACAACGGATGCTCAAAAAATTTCTCTGTTGGTAAAATCTTTTTTTGCATCGCTACTTTTCTCCTTTCTTCATAAGTTGCAACTCCTGCCATAAAAGAAACACCACAACGTTTTCAATAAGGAGAAATATTGCGGCGATGATTGGCGCAATGTCAAAAAATGAGAGAGTGAATATTCGGGGACGAATTTGCATCATAAGTGTAAAAAGAATAATTGTATCGGCAATTGTTGCAACAGATGCAGTTTTAAAGTTTGAAGAAGTTGTTGTAATGGGGTTTTCTGCAGACGCTTAAGCTTTCCTTTTGAAAAAGAATAATAAAACGTATTAAGCACCCAAAAAGAAATTATTCCCCAGACAACCCAGAAAAAAATAATTTCCACATGTTAAGAATACCCACGTTCCTATCAAAAAATCAATAATTAAATAAGGCAACTCGTGCACTATTCTCCCCACTGGTCTGTTTCTATAACTTATCTTGCTAATCGAGGTGGTGGAGGTTTTATTTTGGAGGTAAAAGGTAAGAAATGTCTTGTTATGTTCTGAATGACCCTACTGGTTCATGAAGCGATTTTATCACAAAGAGAAACGAACCAAAGGTGTAGCCTCAGTTCCACCTCCGATGTGAAAACCGAAAGCTCACGGTATCTGGGAAGATTGTCCTGACACTCTACTCAACCCCAGGGGTTGAAAAA
>JACQHK010000031.1 GCA_016199065.1 Candidatus Microgenomates bacterium
AATCCTCAGAGACTATACGTTGGACCCCGCTGAGCGGGGAAGATATAGTCCAAACTTTTAAGCGATTAAAAGAATTATAAATTGTCGGACTCTATCCTGCACAGGCGTAAGATTTTTGAGGGGAGTTGACCATAGTACGAGAGGACCTGGTCGAACGAATCCCTGGTGTGCCAGTTGTTTCCCTGAGGGAAGCATCGCTGGGTAGCTATATTCGGATGGGATAAGCGCTGAAAGCATATAAGTGCCAAGCCCACCCCAAGATAAGAAATCTATTCCCGATTTTTCGGGATGAAGGTCTCCCGTAGATGACGGGTTTAATAGGCGATCAGTGTAAGATCCGTAAGGATTTAAGCTTAATCGTACTAATAGACCGAATACACTGTTTAATTTATTCTTGTACCATTTGGTACTCGACAAGAGATCCCTTTTGGACACCAAATTGATATTGATTTAAAACTTTCCCGGTCTTTAAAGCCTCTTGGTACCACCTCTTCCCATTTCGAACAGAGAAGTGAAACAAGAGAGCGAGTACGATACTATCTCGGCAACGGGATGGGAAAATACTTCAAGGCCGGGATTTTTTGTGCGTAAAATAGACCTATTTAATAATTCTACTTGATTTATCGTGACTGCTTTATATAATATTTCCTGGTGATTTCGTTACCCCATAATTTTATCTTCGGTATTGCCGAATCAGACCTGCAAACTGTAGGTTCTCTTTTTCCGCAAAAAAGGGAATACGCACAAAAAACCATGTGGGAAAATTTTTCTCGGAAGAAAGGATTAGACACGCCCTTATACGGATCGTACAAATTCGAAAATTACAAAACAGACGTACAACTATTAGGAAAACTAGGCATAAAAGAGTACCGAACTTCAATTTCTATGTCGCGAACGATTGACAGAAACGGTAGGATTAACAAGAAAGCCCTACGGTGGTATAGAAACTATTTTGAATTAATCAGAAAACAAAATATAAAAATCCATGCATGTTTATATCATTGGGAAGCTCCGGAGACGTTTTTTCCCAACGGTATTCTGGACAAAAATTTCACTGATTATTATTTAAAACACATTAAGATAGTTCTTGGTCACCTGTCAGATTTAATTGATTACTACATTCCCATTAATGAACTTTGGTGCGTTTGTTACCTGGCTTATTATGTCGGAATTCATGCACCAGGTGATAAAAGTATCGCTAAATTTTTTAAAGCATATTTAAAAGCTATTGATTTGCAAAGCAAAGCAATTCAGACCATTAAAAATACCTCAGTAAAAAACAAAATTGGTATAGTGAACATCCATTTTCCAACATATGTAACCAAATTAAGCGAAAAATACCTTAGGACCAGAGATTTGGCGGATAATTTAACCAATTATCTTTACAGCGATCCGTTTTTTTTGGGAGAGATTGATGAAGCGGTGGTCAGGAAATTCCGAAAGTTTTTTCCGCCTGATTATCAGAATATAATCCGGCAGGCGAAATTGTCTCAACTGATTGACTATTACGGTATTAACTATTACAACAGTCAATACGTTAAACCTCAAAATAATGATTTTGGATACGAAATGGAGATTCCGGGAGAGGCAATGAGAAATAGTTTGGGTTGGCCAATATCCTTATCCCCCTATTATCCCGACGGATTAACAGATCTCTTACTCAGCCTCACCAACAGATATAAAGGTTTTAACTTAAAGCGTCTATTGGTAAGCGAAAATGGTACGCCACTTTATACACCTTTTAAAACAGGACAAACACCTCAAGATGACTTTAGAATTTTTTTTCTTTCCCAACATCTTAAGCAAATTGAACAAGCTCTCAAAAAGGGGGCAAAAGTTGATGGTTATTTTTTATGGACGCTTTTAGATAACTACGAATGGCAGGAAGGTTATAAGCCTGAGAGTGCCTTTGGTTTAGTGGCAATCGACAAAAAGGGTAAAAGAGTACCTAAAAAAAGTTACTACTGGTATCAAAAAATTATCAAACAACAAAATGAGCGATAGAGAAAGAATGGCGGGTATAAAAAATCTATACAGAACAATTGATCGAGCAAAAGGTGTATTCGTAAAGGATGCGCCCAGTTTATATCTGGCGGATGATACACAACTAACCCGCCTAAACAGCGGCGAGAACGTTACCCAAAATGAAGCATTTTCATCGTATTTCGCGCGTATGGAGTCGGGTGATTCTCAATACTGGCAGGAGTTAAATAGGATAAGTGAGGAAAGACAAACCAGAACACCAGATTTGCTGGGTCAATTAAGAAATCGCCGATTACAAATAATAGTTCCCGCCTACAGAGAAGGCGAAAACATGCCAAGGTTTTTAGAGTTAATGGAGAGTCAGTTCAGAGAGTCAAGCAGCCAACAGTGGGGAATTACCTTTGTAATTGATTATGCTTTTCCCTACCGTAACACATGGGAATATGGTGCGAGTCAGGAAATGATTAGGTATATTAATGCTTTTAGAGAACAGCATCCGGATCTTGCTTCAAGAGTAGATTATGTATTTTTTCGAAGGAAATTATATACCAATACCGAAGTACTATCGGTTGGGCTTGCCCGTAAGGTTGGTGAAGATGTCTTAATGTTGGAAAAAATGAGGGCAGTAAGCGTTTCGGAAGAGCCATTTTATTTGGGTTTGATGGATATGGATGTGGGTTATTTATCTCGAGGAATGGTCGAGGAAGTTATGGGATTACTTCCTACCGGTTTTGAACAAAAGGCTAAAGTGATTCGGGCAAGAGGCAGATTTGAGAAAGATGAGATAGAAAAGAATTTGCATTTACATCCTATGGAGCTGGTTTGGGAAGGTGCGATTTCCGCTATTGCTAAAATGACTAAACACAATCCTTTTAACTTGGGTAGATTTAGTGTTGTTCCTGCCCGAGAATTGGCAATTACCGGAGGAGGATTTGCCCAAAAACTCGCTTTTACCGACGAGGATGTGAGGCATGGCATTCAAATTATGTGGCAATGCCAAAATGTAGAGGCGGTAGAAGTTGCTTCTCGATATTCTACTAGCGCCAGAAGAGAGATAGATACGGCATCGGCGGTTCGACAAATGGCGATTGATAAGGAAGGCAGATTTGATTTTGAAACCATGGAATGTGGCGCTTTGATTAAGATGTATCAAAGCTGGTTTAAAACAGCTTACAGACATACTCTTGATAATGTTAATCTTAATTCCCGAGATAATCATGAAAATCCACTGGAAAACCCCGAATTGTTTAACCAGTTGGTTCCGCCTGCCTATATTGAAGCAATGATAAACGCATTTTACCGCTTTACACTATTTGGGATTTTTGCAATTGATCGCTTGCATGATTCACCGTTTGCTTCGGAAGTTGGTCGATTGCGAACTGAATTTCTTAAGGGAAATATAGCGTATTTTGAAGTCGAACTAGGAACACATGATTTTCTAAGACAATTGGCAATTCGGGACCCAGAAAGTTTTAGTCAGTTGCGACCGGAACTGGAAAAAATTGATGCACTAGCCAGATTGGCCACCGAGAAAATGTTGCAGGAATATAAAATTAATTATGTGTTACAGCCGGGTTTTACGTTAGGAATGCAAGAATTAGGAGAAGGCGAGCGTAATAGTACTATGGATCATATCGAATTGGTCGCTCCATTTAAAATAGACAACGACCAAAGTGGATATATGAGAAGTATTAAAGAAGAGTTGGAAGACTAAGCTTCTGTCAAGATCCATTGAAAAACGCTGCAAAATGTATTAAAATAGGTAGACTTTAAAAGAAAGGCGGAATTAAATGAATGACTTCCAAGACAAAAAATAAAACTTCAGAAAAAAAAGAGAAAAAAAATTCTGCATCTTCGACGAAGGATATTAAGGATAAAGCAGTAAAAAAAATAACTCCAAAGGACGAAAAGCCAATTAAGAAAAGTCTCTCTGAACCTCAAACCATGGAAGAATTGTTGGCCCAGAGTGACTATCAATTTCATGGTGTAAAAAGAGGCGATTTTATTGAAGGAAACGTTCGTTCAATTTCAGGTCGGGAAATTTTGATTGATATAGGAGCCAAAACAGAAGGAATAGTCCAGGATAAAGAATTGCCCTACATTAAAGATTTTATCTCTCAGCTTAAACCGGGAGATAAAGTATCTTGCTACGTAGTCTCACCAGAAAATGATGAAGGTCAAGTTGTTTTATCTTTGAGAAAAGCCAGCTCGGAACAAAAATGGAAAGCTATTTACGACGCCCAAAAAGAAAATTCAGTAATAGACGTCAAGGGCATAGAGGTAAATAAAGGCGGCTTAATTGTGGAATATCGCGACCTGCATGGTTTTGTTCCTGCCTCACAAATAGATTTGTCTCACGGTACGGATTTAACAGATTTAATTAACAAAACTCTCCAGGTAAGAGTAGTGGAAATTGATCGTAAAAATAATCGCTTAATTTTTTCGGAAAAAGCTATTTTTAGCGAAGCCCAAAAAGAAAATTTGGAAAAAATTCTCAAGAAAGTAAAAATTGGCGACAGCTGTAAAGGGAAAGTCAGCGGTGTTGTACCTTTTGGAGTATTTGTCAGTTTAACAGCTCCTATCGAAGTGAAGGGAATGGAAGGACTAGTCCATATAAGTGAAATTGCTTGGGAAAAGGTGACAAGCCCTGGCGATTATTATAAGGTAGGAGATACGGTTGAAGTGATGATTTTAGGAGTTGAAGAAAAGACTGGCAAATTAAACTTGTCTATTAAAAAGCTTTTACCCGATCCTTGGGCAAGTATCGCCAAAATGTATCAACGAGACCAAACCGTGAAAGGAAAAGTAACCCGTGTTACTCCATATGGTGTCTTTATTGAGATTGAAAAAGGAATAGAAGGACTTTTGCATGTTAGTAAAATTCCCGCTGGCAGAGAATTTCAGTCGGGAGAATTAATCGAATGTATGGTTGAGCTGGTGGATCCAGAGAAACATAGAATTAGCTTGTCACTTCTTCCTACAGAGAAACCCATGGGATACAGATAATTTAATTTCCAATTTTCATTTTCCAATCAATGTCTAATTAATTAATTTTCAATTAGAAACTAAATAAACATAAATTGAATGAAAATTGGAAAATAGAAATTAGAAATTTTCTTTGTTGAATCTTCTTACAATTAACTACTTCCAAACCATGTTAAAATGAATTGCTATGAAACGCACCTCTTCTTTTATCTGTCAGCAATGTGGTTACAATTCACCTCAATGGCTGGGCAGATGTCCAAATTGCCAATCTTGGAATAGTTTTGTAGAAACCGCTCTGGAGAGTAAGACTGGTTCAAAAAAAACGTCTTCGGGAAGTAGATTATCGGAAAGACCAAAAATTATTTCCGATGTCCAAATTACAAATATTACGCGTTTTTCCACGGGATTTTTAGAATTAGATAGAGTTTTGGGTGGAGGAATAGTACCCGGATCAGTTATTTTGTTAGCCGGAGACCCCGGCATCGGTAAATCTACGCTGCTCTTACAAGTATGTGCTAAATTAAACGGTTTATATATTTCAGGAGAAGAATCTGTCTATCAGGTAAAAATTAGAGCCGAAAGATTGGGTTTGAAAGAGACAAGAATGTCTTTAATGTCTGATACAGACACGGATAATATTTGTACTCAAATATCGGAATCTAAACCACCAGTAGTGATTGTTGATTCAATACAAACTTTGGAAACTGAGGATCTTTCAGGAATGGCCGGCGCAGTTGGTCAGGTTCGCGAATCTGCGGCCAGGTTAATCAGAATTGCCAAAAGTTTAACTATACCTATTATAATAGTGGGCCACGTAACCAAAGAGGGAGCAATCGCCGGACCCAAGGTTCTAGAGCATCTTGTTGATACGGTTCTTCAGGTAGAAGGAGAAAGATTTCAATCACTACGAATTCTTAGAGTGAGTAAGAATCGTTTCGGGCCGGTAGATGAAGTGGGCGTTTTTGAAATGGGCAGTAAAGGTATAAATGAGGTTCTAAACCCGTCGGAAATGTTTCTTGAGGAAAATACTTCCAAAACGCCCGGCAGTGTTACCGTTTGTACTCTGGAAGGAACGAGGCCGATTCTAGCCGAAATTCAAGCTTTAGTTATTCCATCGAAATTAGCAGTACCTCGCCGAGTGGTAACCGGAATAGATTTTAACCGTTTACAGTTGATCTTGGCTGTTTTACAAAAACGCCTGAATCTAAGGTTATATGAATACGACGTATATCTTAATGTGGTGGGTGGATTAAAAATTGAAGAGCCTGCCGCGGATTTACCCTGCGCCTTAGCAATAATTTCCTCTTTGAAAGACAAGCCATTACCTTCCCACACCTGTGCGTTTGGAGAAATCGGGTTATTGGGGGAGGTGAGAAGGATTAGCAATTTAGAAAAACGCACCAAAGAGGCACAGCGCTTAGGTTACAAGAATCTTTATTCGCCCGAGCATTTTAAAACCATTAATCAAGTCGCCCACGCTATCGCCAGTTAGATCCTATAGTTTACTATTTTTCCCAACCCACAAAATATCCACACAAAAATTTTCAATTTTCAATTTTCAATTTTCATTGTCCTAACAAGATAAATAAAAGTGTTCAAACTATAGGACCATGATATTTTCCATTGTCTTTACCTATAGGATTGAATATCTTGACAAAAGATGTTACAATGCTTTTTAGTTAGTCTTGGGAACTCCGATAGATCGGAGAAGATACTCGAACAGGATAGTTTTGATGAGTAGTAAGAAACTATCCAGGCAAAAACAAACCGTAGTTTGAGGTGTTCGAGCTTAAGGTAAATATGAAAAAATTACTAGGTTTGTTATTGGGATTGATAATTAAGAAAAGAAAAAGAGTGATTACGTTTGAGGGTGCGTCGCGTCAGGCTAGAGAACAAATTAAGATTCTGAAAGACAAGGGTTTATCATTACCGGTCATGACTTTGTAATTTAAAAAATAATCCCAGTTAGATCGGGATAAATAAAAAGAGCATCACTATCGCTAGTCTTGGGAGAGCTACGAGTAGTAATGCTCATTTATTGGTTTATGATCACTAGGCAGGTAGTGATCATAACCTTAAATTAACGATTAGCACTTGCCAATTTTTTTGTCAAGAAAAAACCTGAACGTAAAAAAAAGACTTTAGATTGTCCTGGTTGGAAAAACAAAATATGAAAATTTACTCTGAAGTTTTAGGTTTAATTATTCATATCGCCTGTCTTTTTGTTTTGGAGTTAGCGGTTGTGAAAAATATTTATTTCGCTATTTTTCCTGCCTTCTAAATACGCGCCTTCGCTAAAAGCTACGGCGGGATAAGAAAGACTAAGCTCTCCACCGAATCGGCGGATCGCTAAGTTTTTCTATAAAATAATTTTCTGCCCAGAAAGTTATTAAATGAGAAACATTGCGGAGAGAATTCTTAGACCCCAAATGTTTGTTTTGGGAGCAATATTTGGTTTGGGGCTCTTATTAACTTTCACGGTAGGAAATATTTTTATTGAAGGAATTCAAAAACCCAAAGCCGCCAGCAGCGTATCAACGAGCTGTTCTGACTGGAATAAAGGTACAGTAATTAAAGGAGATTTAGTAAAGTATAAATTCGGAAGTCTTAGTGAGTGTTTAGATTACGAAAGCGGTAAAAAAGATGCAAAAACTTTGGTTGGGGAAAAACGAGTTTGCGATACGGGTCCTGCTACCTGCGATTTAGGTTTTACTTCTTGCACCACAGATACTAAAGTCGGAAACCCAAACGATAACGGATTTTATAGTTGTGAGATTTCATCCAGCATTCCCTCATGTTCTGTAGTACAGCTTGATTGTAATACCGTGAATGGTTGGGGAGGAAACATCGCTTATAATTGTGGTGGTTGCGAAACTCCTACACCAACCAAAACCAAAACACCAACACCATCAAAAACTAATACGCCAACGCCTTCAAAGACTAAAACACCCACACCAACCAAAACCATGACACCCACCAAAACCCCAACAGGAACTGTCACCATAACTACTACACCGACTAACACACCAACAGGAACTCTGACGATTACTCCATCGGTGACCCAGACACCGTCTGTTACTCAAACACCGACCGTGACGCAAACACCAACCCCAACGCAAACTACAACTCCGACACCAACCAACCAACCCGGATCACCCATTTGTGATTATTTAACTGTTTCGCCAACTAACTCAGGAAATGTTCCGTTAACTTTGCAATTTAACGGTCAAGGACACGGACAGGGCAATAACTACATTACGCAACTAAGGTTTGATTTTGGTGACGGAAATGTTGACGTCCAGTCAGTTAGTGCCAATACAGCAACCGCCAATGTTTCGCATACTTACAGCCAGACCGGTACTTATACGGCGACCTTAACCGTTACCGACAATACCGGTTTAACCGGAGGTTCAAATAACTGTCGGGTGACAATTTATCCCACGTCGCCATCAGTTACCCCTCCACCCGAACAGCCAAAATCCGGTGTGGAAACGACTTTGACCTTTGGTTTGATTTTAAGCCTTATCTCAGGTATAATCATCAAGAAATTTGCGCTAGAATTTTAATTTAAAAATTAATGACCCCAAAGCGGGAGATGGTGAGTAGGGCAGGCTTACCATCACCCGCCTTGGGGTCAAAATTTAGCTATTGGCTGATTGCTGTTAGCCATTAGTTTATACTCGATAACTCAGGTTTGTAACCTGAATTTCTCAGTATATACCCTTCTAAAACTCAGGGTAAACTCATCTAATCCGCTTTTTCGCTCTGACGAACTGTAAACCGGAGTAAGATGAGTATAAATTACTTATTATTAACAGCCAATAGCTAAAGGCTAATAGCCAATATGAAGTATCAAATCAAAATTTTTGCCAACCTTATTATTATTTTTTCCATAGTCCTTCTGACGTTTATTTTTCTGCCGGTGGCCAGACAGGAAATTTCCTATCAAATAACCAAAATTACCTCACCGGTAAAAAATAAGTATCCTGATTTACCTCCCAAAGATACCCAGTTTGGTATTGTAATTCCTAAAATAAAAGCTAACTCGAAAGTTATTATTAACGTTGATCCTGGAGACAAAGGTGAATACATGGCTGCTTTAAGAAAGGGTGTTGCGCATGCCAAAGGAACTGATTTTCCTGGCGGAAAAGAAAATATCTATCTTTTTGCCCATTCAACCGATTTTGATTTCAATGTCTTTGCCTTTAATGCGATTTTTTATTTACTGCATAATTTGGAAAAGGGCGATGAAGTGACACTTTATTATTTGGGAAGACGGTATAACTATTACGTTTTCGATAAAAAAATCGTTAACGGAGAAGACGTAGAATATCTAACTAAAAAATATGGTGAATCGGTTTTAACTTTACAAACTTGTTGGCCTCCGGGAACGACCCTACAGAGATTGTTGGTGTTTGCAAAACCAAGATAAGCAATATAATTTTCAATTTTCTTAATTTTCGAATTTTC
>JACQHK010000032.1 GCA_016199065.1 Candidatus Microgenomates bacterium
CTGGTCATTATAATTTCCAATTTTTTGTTTTCATTCAATAATTAATTTATTAATTTTCTAATTAAAAATTGATTGGGAATTAAAAAATGAAAATTGAAAATTTTTATTATCCAGTATGCCTATCTGCCACGTTTGAGGCACCAAAGGCATCCGGCTTGGTTTTCACCTCAAACCCGTTACCTCTGATCATTCCTACTATTTCGTTGATCATTTCTCTGGTATCACCATTAAGACCAATATCAACATGAATTTCCAGATTGAGTGCGGAAATTTTTTTTCTTTTAAATTCTTCAATAAGTTTTTGTGCCATGACCAACGAATAGGAGGCTTCTTCCCACATCCGTTGGCGTAAAGTATACATATTGTTATGCGTTTTTCTTGACCAGAAATATATTCCACCCGAACCGATACGGTGTATCACCACTGCAGTGACAAAATCTGCACAGTTACTAAAAACCATTTCCGAATCTGTACCAACCACAATTTTATATTTTGTCTCGCCGTTTTTTTCCTCCACAAAAGAGACCAAACGCTTAATAACCGCTGTGAAATCTAAATCACCATAGGTTGGACTATGAAAAATTTGTAAAAAACCATCTTCTGGCTGGGGAATTATCGTCATAGAAGTTTAAGAGGAAATTTCTGTTAATAAATCTCTTACTCTTGAAGTAATCATTTTTAAAGCAACTTTATTATAACCACCTTCCGGGATAACGATATCGGCATACCGTTTGCTGGGTTCCACGAATTGTAAATGCATCGGTTTTACTGTGGAAAGATACTGCTCAATGACCGACTCCATCGTGCGTCCGCGCTCGGCGATATCTCTTTTCAATCTTCTGATAAAGCGCACATCCTCGTCTGTATCGACGAAAATTTTAATATCCATCAATTCACGTAAATCCTTGTCGACAAAAATTAATATTCCTTCAACTAAAATCAAAGGTTTGGGTGTAATATGTTCCTTTTTTTTGGTTCTATTGTGAATTGCAAAATCATAAATGGGGATATCCACCGCTTTCCCTGCTAATAAACTCTTCAGGTGTTTAATCATGAGGTGGGTTTCCAGAGAATCAGGATGGTCGTAATTGGTTTTTATTCTTTCTTCAAGAGGCTTGCGGCTTTGATCTTTGTAGTAAGAATCATGATGAAGAAAAACGATTTTATCAGGACTAACTGATTTATAGATTTGATCTGTAACCGTAGTTTTTCCTGCACCCGTACCTCCGGCTACGCCAATAACAATAGGTTTATGCATAAATTTCTTATACCCATCTTTCAGTTTTACAGCCGAATTAGGCGAAAAAACTGATTAGATGGGTATATACTGAGACAAACGTAAGTTTCGAAGTATATCTTAAGTCTTTTACTTTTTTTTGGCAAGAGAAACCTCTATACTTTTTGGTATGCTTATTTATCCCTTTCTCTTCCTCTTTGGAATCTGTCTTGGCAGTTTTTTAAACGTCGTGATCGACCGCGCGCCCAAAGGAAAATCAATTATCAGGACTCGCTCGCACTGCGATTACTGTAAAAAAACTCTCGGAGTTTTGGATCTTATTCCTATTGTAAGTTTTTTATTGCTGGGAGGAAGATGTAGGTATTGCGGCAAGAAACTTTCTTGGCAATATCCCCTAATCGAGCTGGCTACCGGAATTTTGTTTGTTACGACATATTATTTCCTACCGGACCATTTTAATTTAGTAGAACCAAGTAAATTAATTAGTCAAGTAAATATCAACTTCGTACTTAATCTTCTGGAAAAATTTTTTTACCTCATTTTAGTTCTTTACATGATTACCATTTTTATGATCGATTTAAAACTCGAGATAGTTTTGGAACGGGTTATTAACAGCGCTATTATAATTACCTTACTATTCAAAATAGCTCTGCTCGTCTTTTTTTTCCTGCAAAACAGTTTTGTTTTTTACCCCTCAATGTGGTCCCCTTTTAAAGTTTATGGTTTTTTTGAAATATTCATCAATTTCCTTACCGGAGGAGCCATTGCTCTTTTCTTTTTGTTCTTAATCGAAGTAAGTAAACATCGCGGCATGGGCGAAGGAGACGTTAAAATCGGCTTTTGGATAGGTTTGGCACTTGGACTTAAGGCAATTTTGGCCTTATTTATTGCTTTCGTGGGAGGCGCAATGGTCGGTTTGTTATTAATTGTTTTGGGAAAGAAAAAGTTCGGCCAAACAGTTCCTTTAGCACCTTTCTTAATGACCGGAATGTATATAGCTCTCTTGTGGGGTGACAAAATTATTAATTGGTACCTGGCAACCTTTTTGCGTTAGTAAAATATTTCACCATATATCCCTCTTTTAACTGGTAACCAAATTTACGGTAATATTCTCTGGCACCGATACCGCTGATGACGGATATTTTCTTTAAACCGTTTTGTAGAGTAATTCTTTCTGCCTCTTCCAGAAGCTTTTGTCCTAATCCCTTGTGTTGTGAAGAAGTTTTTTTCTTTTTCCCAAGGGGAAGGGCTAAACCATAGGTATGCAATTCACGAACTATCGAAGAATCAGCTAAAACCGGGAATAGCGGCTTCTGAGACGTTTTTAGAAAAGAAGGAAACCGTAAGCGAAGTAAGGCGTATAGAGTTTCGTCTTGGGGATCGATATATTCCAGAAAATATTCTTCACCTCCCGATGCTTGATAAGAAGTAATTCTTAATTTTAAATCAGTTGCTTTACCAAGATTTCCGATTTTTACTTCCCGACAACGCACACAACGACAGTGCTTATTTAATCTAGTTAACTCCGCTTGGGCGTTTTGACGCAGATTAGAAAGCTTGCTGCCGGCGATAATATCTGTGGCGGGAATATCTCTGACTAGCCTTAAAATTCTCACATAATGGGGAATTATTTTTTTTATTTCTACTAACAGAGGTAACAGTTTACGATCGTCGTAAGGAATATATTTTTTTTCCAAATACCACTTAGTTAATTCCGCATCCCTCGTCACCACACAGGGATAAATTTTTAAGAGATCGGGGCAAAAAGAGGGATCAGAAAAAAGCTTTTTAAATCCCAAAAGGTCGCTTTTGGGTGTTGCTCCCGGAAGACCCGGCATCATATGATAACAAACCTTAAAACCGGCATCTTTTAATGCTTTCGTTGCCTTGATTACTTCTTTTATCCCATGTCCTCTTTTTACTTTATCTAATACCTCGTCATTTAACGACTGTACGCCTAATTCAACACGGGTCACTCCTAAACTCTTTAAAAATTTTATCTCCTCGTCGGTGCACCAGTCAGGTCGTGTCTCAACCGTGATACCCACGATTCTTTGTTTGGCTGTTTCGTTTCTCTTCTGGCTTTTTAACAACGATTTTTCTGAAAGCACGGGATAATTATTAATTAGCAAGTTTTGTCCGGTATCGACGTTGGCCGCATCGAAAGCTCTTTTGACGAAATTTTCCCGGTATTTTCGATTAATTGCCGAAAATGTTCCGCCCTGAATAATTAATTCAATCTTTTCTACCGAATGACCGGATAAAAAAAGTTGAGTCAGTCGGGAAAGAACTTGTTTAAAAGGATCGTATTTATTTCTGATGGCTCGCATTACTGCCGGCTCATCGGAAAAATAACTCTTCGGAACTCTGGCTTCGGTAGGACAAAAAACACAACGGGCCGGACAACCAAAATTTTTGGTAAAAATCGAAACCGGAACAATACCCGACCACGATCTGACATTCTTAATTTTTAAAAGTCGTAAGAGAGACGGAGTTAATTTTTTTTGCCTAAAATATAAAAGATAAAGTGCCCATGAAGGAAGACTGGGAAGTTTCTGGTCTGACGAAATTCGTCTGACAAGATTTAAAAATTCTTCTTTTTTATAGTTCTTGTTCTTCTTCACCGCCTGCCAGATTTGTAGGGCAGCTTCGTTAACTGCCTTAAGCGGTCGGGGAAAATTTTCCGGATAAAGTGCTTGTTTCATACGATCTACTATTATAGCTAATCTAACGAATATCTTGTAAAATGACCACGATGAAAAACATTAGTCACATTCTGAAAAAACTGGATCGGTTATTAAATAATTCATTTTCCAAAATACCTTCTGCAAAAAAAGTTGGTGTTCTCTTTTCCGGAGGAATTGACAGTTCGCAAATTGCCTGGTATGCCAAGCGGAATGATTTGGAACCTGTCCTTTTTACTTTCGGCACACAGTATTCCAAAGACCTGGCTTATGCCCAAAAATTAGCTGGAGAATTAAAATTACCGCTGGTTTATTTAAATTTGACTAAGGATAAAATTTCCCAAGTCATACCTGAAATTAAAAAACTTTTAGCAGAAACAGGCATCGAACCAAACCTAATGCAGATTTCTCTGGCGATTGGTTTCTATTTAATTGCTAAAAAAGCCCGGGAAAAAAATATTGAACTATTCCTTTCCGGCCAAGGATCAGACGAGCTGTTCGGCGGATACAATAAATATCTAAAACTGTTGGACAGTCAGGAAGAATTAATAAAACAAATGGCAAATGATACGGATAATTTATTTAAGATAGACGTTATTCGAGACAGGACAATGACCGAGAAATCCGGAATCACCATTTATTTCCCATATTTAGACAAAGAGTTTATTAACTATGTTCAATCACTTCCTTTGTCTTTAAAAATTAATTCAGATTCACGCAAATGGCTCATCAGGGAATTGGGGAAATATAACGGACTGCCCGAATATATCTTTTCCAGGCCGAAAAATGCTTTGCAATATTCCAGCGGCATACAAAAAATCGCGGAGAAAATTTTGAAAGCTACTTACAAATAGCCTCTCGTACTGTTTTTTGGGAATCCGTAGGCAAAGCTTTATAGGTATTAATAAGTTGATAAATCGCAATCCCTCTGGACACCCCTGAAACTAATTCTTGGGCGTCGGAAGAAATTTGTTTCGTGGCATACGCAACGGTGTCTTCGATTAACTGTTCCGGATAATGTTTCACCACCTCTTCTTCAATTTTTTTAGTTGAATCTCCCAATACCAAACCAAGGCTTTTCGGAATCTGCTGTTTAATATTATCAGGAATTCCTGTAAATTGAATTTTATCTTTTTGCGGACCGAAAAAGATTAGCGCCACTACTCCAATTAATATAATAAGACCAATCAATTTCATAATCTTATTCTAACAATAATTATGATAATCTTAAATGATGATGAAAAGAATCCTTTTACTATCAATAGTTTTGCTTTGGTTAACAATCATTTCTTTGGGGATTAGACAATTTTGGCAGGATAATTCTTCCTCAATAAAAAAAGAGTTTTCTCAAACTGCAAAAAAATTAAATTCTAACGTGACCTCCGAAGAAGAATATTTAGTAAAAAGAGTCATTGATGGGGATACTATTGAATTAGAAGGTGGACAACGAGTCCGTTATATTGGTATCAATACTCCCGAAACTTCTGATCCGCGAAAAGGAAGGGAGTGTTTTGGACAGGAGGCAAAAGAAGAAAATAAAAAATTAGTGGAAGGAAAGAAAGTGCGTCTGGAAAAAGATATTTCTGAAACCGATAAATACCAAAGATTACTTCGTTATGTGTATGTCGAAGACGTTTTCATCAATAAATACTTAGTCAAAGAAGGTTTTGCACGCGTTTCTACTTTTCCTCCCGACGTCAAATTTCAAGCTGTTTTCCGGGAAGCGGAAAGAAAAGCAAGGGAACAAAATAAAGGACTCTGGTCGGGCTGTCCACCGAGAAAATTATGACGCAAGGCAAGTCTTCGCTTCTTCATTTTTTAATAGTTACCTATCATCCGGATGATAAATTTAGTAAATTGCGACGGATTTTAAAAAATTATCCGCTGTTAGTGATAGACAATTCTCAAAAAAATCTTGGCTATGCCGGGGCAATCAATCAAGGTTTTAAGAAAATTCTGACAACTCCTTGTAAGTGGATTGTAATTCTTAATCAGGACCTCATACTTTCTCAACACACAATTATAAAGTTGAAAGAGAAATTATCTATAACCTCGGCCGATATCGTTGGTCCCTTCGGCGGAAACTTAGATGCTAAAAGATATACCACCATCCTGCCTGGTAAAGAAACAGATGATAAAAATCTTTGTTATCTCTCCGGTTCGTTTTTGGCTGTAAAAAAAGAGGTTTTCCAAAAAATCGGCTTCTGGGAAGAAAAATATTTTTTGTATTACGAAGACGTCGATTTTTGTCAAAAAGCTCTGAAAAATAATCTAACACTGGAAAAAATTACGTTACCGGATATTGCCCACGACGAAAGCGGCTCGTTGGGAAAAAATTCTTTTCTTCATCAATACTATTTAGCAAGAAATCATTTATTATTTGTGGAAAAACATGCTCCGTCTTCGGTTAAAATCCACGAACTACTTCGCCTCCCCAAAACAATCTATGAACATTGGGCGAAAAAAGAAGCAGGAGCTTTGTTGGGAATTAGGGATTATTTGTTAAGAAGGTCGGGAAAAATAAGATTAGATATGTGTGTCTAATTTGACATAGATGACCAATAAGATATACAGTTTTTTACCAGCTTCCCCCACCGCCTCCACCTCCTCCGCCACCTGAAGACCCACCCGAAAAACCCGAACCGCCTGACCAGGAAGAACTTCCTGAGGGAGAAGAACTTAAGCTTGAAGTTGCAGAGGAAGAAAAAGAATTTAAATCTCTGGAAAAGGTATTTATTGAGGCGGCAGTGAAATAATCCGGGGGTTGGATTCCTAAATCTTTCATATCTCTGGCTAATTTCTCAACCACGCCTAAGGAAATTGCCAAAGGTAAGATTTCTTCAAAAAACAAATTCTTTTCCGCAATTTCTTCCCGCCACTTACCTTTGTCTAAATACCATCTTAAACCCACAGTTTGCCGGTAGAGCGAGTGTCCCCAGGCAGTTCTCCTACCCATCGCCTGTGCAAAGAAAAAGCCAAGAAAACCGCCGATGAATAAAATGGGCATGGTTAAAAAAGCATTTGTTCGTTCAATGTAGATTGAAGTTAGAACAAAACAGCCAATACCTAAAGCAATATAAACTCCTGTCCAAAGTGCTTTAGTTGAAATTGGGTTATGGGGAAAAACATCAGTCTTAATTAAAGAGTTATAAATTTCTCTTCTAATACCTTCTAAAGATGAATAGAATTTATTTTTTAACTCCGAAAGCTTAACTGTATTTTTTGTAGAAAAAATTCCCTGCACGATTTTTTCTTGATAAGCAGTTAATTTATGGTTGAATTGATTGTTTTTAGTAAAGATGTATTCAGTTTTGGTACCCAATAACTTTTTGGTCTCTTCTTTTTTGATATCTAAAACTTTAAGCCTGGCCAATTCGATGATTTCGGCTACAATATCCTGCATATCAACCCTTTCATCAAAAATAGCTCCGACCTGTGAAGGTGTTAAACTGTCAATCGGGCTATAAACCATCGGTAAATGAGGTCTGTTAAATGGCGAAACAGTAGTCTCTTTGGTATTTTGTGGTTTATAAAAGACATTGCCAAAAAGATACGTTTTGTCTCTGCCAAAAAACCACCAGAGAGTTAAGCTAAAGACCAACGGTAAGAAAGCAAAAACATATCCCCAATAATCAAGAACAAAAAAGTAAATTTTATCGAGCAACCCAGGGGCTAAAAGTTGATTGTTCTTATCAACTCCAACCACAATCGTAAAATCATCACCGGGATTGATAACCGTCGACGGGGAAAAATCTACGCCTTGCGGTGTTTCTTGTACCAAACAATTACTTTCACTGCTGCCCACCGGTCCGGCGAAACATTCGGTTTTAATAATTTTGGCATAAGGAGAAGTAAAAATGGCTCTGACCTGTTCCATTCCCGTATCCCATTCATGTCCGGTAACGTTCCAATAAATCTCCAGGTGTCCCGGATAATTTTGTAAGATTCTTTTCACCCGATAAGAAATCTGATAAAGCTGTTTTCCGGTAATGGTTCTGTCCGGATCACCAATTTTTAATCTTACGCTTTGGTTATAATGATCTTTTGTAAACGGTATTTTTTTTCCTTCTTTGTCTGTCACAGACATAATTTCCAGAGGCGTGACCAGAGTTTTATTACTTATTTTATAAGTATCGGGAATAACCCTAAATATTCCGTGTTTATTAATAAGAAAATCCACCTCGATTTTTTCCTTAACTACAAGAGAACTGTCTTTGTCCAAAAGCATTTCCGCTGTAAAATTTTTGATGACGAAATCTCCTCCGACTATAAGTTGTTTAGCCCTCTGGGTTGAAGTATCGGTATTTATTTCCAACTGTAAATCTTCACTCTGGGCGTAAACTGTCGAAAAAAATACGCCACCCAGGGAAAAAAGGAAAATAATAGATAAAACAGACAAAAGTCGTTTCATAGTTACATAATAGCACGACAATTACTAGGAAAAACAATTTTCTGTTTCTGTTAAAAAAAATAAAATACTATAAAATAGAAGCGGAATTATGAAAAGAATTTTCTTTCATCTGATAATTTACTATCTGCGTTTTTTCGCACAAGCGACACTCTTGGTACATAAACCTACCATAATCGGTATCGCCGGCTCGGTGGGTAAATCTTCTACCAAACAGGCAGTCTACGCTATTTTAAAAGACTACTTTTCTACAAAATTTACACCCGGTAATTCAGAAACGGGCGTTCCCTTAGGAATTTTAGGAATTGAAATTACGGGCTATTCTGCCCGAGATTGGCTGCGAGTTGTATTGTTGGCTCCCCTTAAAATATTTAACCTCTTAAAAACTTCTATCTTAATTGTAGAAATGGGAATTGACGAACCGGATCCTCCCCGTAATATGGATTACCTTTTAACAATAATTAAACCCGATATTGCAATCTATCTTAACGCCTTACCGACCCATACTTTGCAATTTGAAAAAATCCTGACTGAAAAAGAAAAACAACTTCCGCAGGGAGAAAAACTCGACATACTTCTGAGAGCCATTGCCCACGAAGACGGAAAAATCATTACCCACTCCGGCTGCAAAAGAGCCATTTATAACGCGGGTGATCAATACATTACCAACGAGTTAAAAAAATTTTCTTCTGATCACCGAGTGGAATTTTTTACCTTCGGTGATAAAGGAGATAATTCTTTGTTAAAACACCGGCTTTCTCTTAAAGAAAGTTTTTTTTCCTTAAAAACAGCCAGGGGACAAATCGATTTAAAATTTCTTGGGTTTTTGCTTCCCGAAGAATACGCGGAAATTTTTTTACCGGCCTTAATGGTCGGTCAGTTGCTTAGTTTAACCAACAAGCAATTAAAAGCCTCTCTGGAAAAAAATTTACGCTTGCCTAAAAGCCGGTCTTCGGTCTTTTTAGGTATCAATAATTCGGTGATTATCGATTCGTCTTATAACGCTTCGAAGGTAGCAGTGGTGGCGTTTTTAAAACTCTTAGGGCAACTTAAAAAACAGGAGAAAAAAGACACAGTATTCGTTTTTGGCGATATGAGAGAATTAGGCGAGGCAACCGAATCAGAACACAAAGCAGTGATTAAATATTTACTAAACACGGTTGACTATCTTTACTGTGTAGGGCCCAAAACCGGTCAGTACGTTTTTGAGGAAATCAAGAAAAACGGCTGGGAAAATAAATTTAAGAAACTAAAACACTTTGCTTCGGCAACTGAAGCCGGCACCCATCTAAAAGAAAATCTTCCCCCTGACAGTATCGTCTTGGTCAAGGGTTCGCAAAACGAAATTTTTCTGGAGGAACTTATTAAATTTATTCTCAAAAATCCTCACGATGCGGTTCATCTTTGCCGGCAAAATAATTTCTGGTTGAAAAAGAAAATGTTATTTTTTGAGAGAAAAATTGTGTCAGTTTTACTCCCTGATCAGATTTAGTCAGAAAGCCAACCGCCATCAACCACAAGAGTCGATCCCGTTGTATAGCTTGCCTCATCCGAAGCAAGATAAACAACGGCAGAAGCAATTTCTTCCGGCGTACCGGGTCTTTTTAAAGGAATTTTTGGCAAAAATCCTTTCATTTGCTCAGGGTCATCAACCATGGCCTGGGTCATTTCCGAAACGATAAGTCCGGGGGCAACGCAATTGACCAAAATTCCTAAGGGTGCTAATTCATCAGCCAGACTTTCGGTAAAAGCCACCACACCACCCTTACTTGCACAATAATGAGCAATCGAGGGAAAACCTATACCTACACCTCCCATTGCCACAGATGAGATGTTAATGATTCTACCCCATTTATTTTTCATCATTTCCCGCGCGGCTTTTTGTGCCACCAAAAAACAGCCCTTAAGATTAGTGTCAATTACCCTATCCCAAGATTCCTCAGACATTTCTAGAAAAGGAACAAAATCTACCACACCGGCGTTATTAACCAAAATATCGAGTCTTCCGTATTCTTTTATGATTTGATCAACAGCCTCATTAATTTGCTTTTTGTCAGTAACATCCATCATTAGTGGCAGGGCGGTCAATCCTTGTTGTTTAAGTTCTCCGGCCAATTTTTCCAGCCGATCTTTTCTTCTGGCTGTCAAAGCCACCTTTGCTCCCTGGGAGGCCAAAATTTTTCCACACGCTTCACCAATTCCGCTCGAGGCTCCGGTAACTAGTGCCACTTTCCCAGCGAGACTAAACATGTTTACCGTCCTTTCTTTACTTTACTTTCTAATAAATAACTCTTTCCTACCAAAAGAAAAATAACAAACATATTCACGGCAGAAACCGCACACCAGGTACAGATTGCTTTAATAATAAAAATTTCGGTATAGGTAAACCAACTAACAAATAATACTCCGAAAATTGCAATTCCCAACATTATTTTTAAGAATAATACGCTGTATTTTGTTGATGCAGAACGAAGAAACGAGAGAATTGCCAACAGGCTGTAACCTACTAAACCAACTGCAGGAACCGGCAATAGGCCAAAGAGATAACTCGCGGGGCTTTTTCTGACCAACTCACAGCCGCTATTTAAACACACAATGGAAGTCTGACGCAGAAAACTCTGTAAAACATAAACTGCCAGAACAATACCGATTAAAGAGAGGAAAAAAATTATTCTGTTTAAAACGACATTCCTGTGCATTTTTGTTGCTAGGTTGAAAAAAACCTACTCTTAATCTATGCTATCATCAAATATCGTTCAGTGACAATAATCACAATCACAGTTTATGGACAAAAATCTTTTAAAACTAAACAACATTTTTCTGAAAGGAAAAGAAAAAACTGTTAAGTCGCACGAGGTCATTTGCGATGGAGAAAACTGCTTAAAACAGGTCTTCTTTATTAAAGAAGGCTATGTCAAACACTATTCCTTAACTAAGGAGGGGGAAGAAGTCGTTTTTCACTTTTTCGAAAAAAATTCAGTCTTTCCTCTTACCCTAATCATTTCCGGAAAAAACCCAAAGCATTTTTTTGAAACCATTTCAGTCGCTAAACTGGTGAGTTTACCGACTGAAGAATTTCTTACCCACCTAAATCAAGACTCAGAACTTTTAGCCTATTTCCTAAAAAATATCGCCAGAGGCTTAGTCGGTCTAACAACCAGAATAGAATCTTTAATCAGCAAGCAGGCGCTTTACAAAACAATCAGCCTGCTTTTATATTTTGCGCAAAAGAACACTACAGGCGATAACTACGCTGAAATCAAACAGAATCTTACTCATAAAGAATTTGCCAACTGGTTAGGCAACACGAGAGAAACCGTGAGTAGGCAGATGGAAAAATTAAAAAAAGAAAGGTTGGTAAATTACCAAAGAGGAAAATTAATTATTCCGGATATCAAAAAACTGGAAACGAGATTAACTTTGCTGGAAAAAAGTGAAACCGCCTAATCCTGGCAATCTGTTCCCAATCCTCCCACACATTTTTCTTCTGGAGGTGTTCCTCTTTCCGGACAGGTCTTAGAATATATACAGGCATCCTTGGATACCGAGGAAATTTCCTGATCAATCAGTTCTTTATTATCCTCTCCGTAATAAATTAAAATCTGGTCCAGATCCTTTGGCTGGTAATCGGCTGCGATTTCTATTTCCTTTCCGTTAACAAACGTTTTTAGTGTATTGGCGTCTTTTTTACAATATTTATCTTTACTATCAGTTTCTAAACAAACATCATCCAAGGTAAAACCAAGGGTCTTTAAAAAATAGCCTAAGGTTACTCCTGAGGCATGAATATGCACCACCATGCCGTTTCCGTCGTGCAGGTGAACTTTCTCGTCCAACTCTTTGCCTTCTTCGTCGGACTGGTATTTTGGTACAGTCAGATCAAGTACTTTACCCAGAAGAGAGATTTTCAGATCAAAGTGAAAATGAACACTTTGACTTTGTTCCTGTTTGACAGGATTACGGGCAATCTCTCCGGCAATTATGGTTTTGAAATCCTCAAAACTTGCAGGGTTAGTCAATTTTACTCCGCTAAGAAAAAATGTCGGCGTAGAATTAACTCCCGCTGTCTGTCCGTCAAGCCGGTCGTTTGCCACCTTTTGTTTGGTCTTTTGGGAAGAGAAGTCTTTCTTGAAACGTTCTTTATCTAAACCCAAGGTGTCAGCATATTGGGAAAAAATTTCTTCCGGGTTGTTTGCTGACGACCATAAATCCTGTTTTTCAAACAACAAGTCATACATTTCCCAAAACTTAGATTGTTCATTGGCAGCCTCAGAAGCATACGCTGCGGGCAAGGCATTCCGGTGTTGATCCAGCGGAAAATGGCGATAAACAAAATTAATTTTCCCGCTAAATTCTTCTAATAACTGTTTGATAACCGGATGATATGCCCCACACGCCGGACATTGAAAATCAGAAAATTCCACTAGGGTAGCTTGGGCAGAAGGGCTGGAAATTTTTATACTGTCATTTTTGACCAATAGTTTTTCGTCAACTTTTAAAGAATTGGCAGTCGGAGAATTTTTACCATTGAGAAATAATGCGCCTCCCAAAACAATTAATATGGTGGCTACGAAAATACCTAAAATAACCTTCATGTCGTTATTCATAAAAATCGTTTTTTTATTTACGCAGTTGGCAATACTTATAACATATTGCATCTTTTTAGGCAACAAATGGAAAAATAGAATTAAGCGTTGACTTATTGCAAATGATTTGCAATAATGATGGTTATTCCCTTGTTCGGGTGCCGAGTATGAAAAATATTAAAGTATTCTTATTAATTACATTGATTTTATCAGTGGTCGCTTTTTATCTGTTTTCGAAAAATTCCTCAGGTACAAAAAGAGGTGATAAATTACAAACAATAGTGACTTTTTATCCCCTGGAGGAATTTACTAAATCAATCGCGCGGGGAGAAACCGAGGTTATCAACCTTACCCCTCCGGGAAGCGAACCTCACGAATATGAGCCTACTCCGAAAGATATCGTTAAAATAAAATCAGCCGATCTTTTGATACTTAATGGCGCGGGTTTTGAAAACTGGACCCAAAAAATTATACCCGATTTGGAAAGTCAAAAAACCCTAGTGGTAGATTCAAGTAAAAATTTACCATTAATAGAAAATATTGCCGCTAGTAAAAGAGATCCGCATTTCTGGCTGGACCCGAATTTGGCCAAGATTCAGGTGGAAAATATTAAGAATGCCCTAATACAAAAAAGGCCAGGGCAAAAAGTCTTTTTTGAAAACTCTGCGCTTGATTATCAAAAGAAACTTTCGCTTCTGGATCAGGAAATTTCTCAAGGACTAACTAATTGCCGTACCCGCAAAGTAATTGCCTCTCACAATGCTTTTTCCTACTTTGCCAAAAGATACAATTTAACTGTTTTGCCGATTGCCGGAATTTCACCAGAAGAAGAACCTACTACAAGAAGACTTGCCGAATTGACAGAAATGCTCAAAAAGGAAAATATTAAATACGTTTTTTTCGAAACCCTGGCTACTCCTAAATTAGCACAAACCTTAGCCGATGAGGTCGGTGCAGAAATTTTAGTCTTTAATCCTCTCGAAGGACTGACAACTGAAGAAGTTGCGGCAGGAAAAAACTATTTTACGCTGCAGAGAGAAAATCTGAAAAATTTGCAAAAGGCTTTAGAATGTAATAATGGATAGCATAATTTCTCTCAGGGATATCAGTTTTAAATACCTGGACGAATTGATTTTAGATTCCATTTCTTTGGAGATTAAAAGGGGCGACTATGTCGGTATCATTGGACCAAACGGCGGAGGAAAAACTACTTTGATTAAAATAATGCTTGGACTTTTAAAACCTCTTTCAGGTAATGTCCGCATTTTTACCAAAGAGCTCCAGGAATTTAAGGATTGGTCCAAAATAGGCTACGTTCCGCAAAGATCGGGGTTATTTAAATCCGGCATCTTCCCTCTTACTGTTTTCGAAGTTTTAGAAATGGCTCAACAACAGGGTAGAAAAAACAAAATTGAAGAAACACTAAAAATTGTCGAGATGCGAGAACACGTTAATAAAGTCTTTTTTAACCTTTCTGCCGGACAGCAACAAAGAATTCTGATTGCCCGCGCCCTAGTTAACCAACCGGAACTTTTAATCCTGGACGAACCCACGGTAGGCATCGACAGTAAAGCTCAGGAAAATTTTTATGAGCTTTTGTGCCATTTAAACACCCAGCTAAAAATTACTTTAGTCCTTGTTTCACACGACATCGACGTGATAGCAAAAGAAGTAACTACTTTGGCCAGTATTAATCAAAAATTGATCTATTACGGGCCGCCAAGGGATTTTATTAAAGATGACTATTTAGAAACGCTCTATGGTAAAAACCGAAGACATCTGTTACACGAACACGGTCATTAAAATAAGACTATTGAATTGACTAAAGACTAAAGTCAGTCAGACTAAATTGTATGTGGGAAATTTTTCAATATGGCTTCATGATCAGGGCATTTATGGCCGGCCTGGCTATTGCCATCACCGCTCCTTTAATAGGCAATTTTCTGGTTTTAAGAAGATACTCTTTAATTGCCGATACTCTTTCTCATGCTGCCTTGGTAGGAGTTGCCATTGGGTTTTTAACACACACCTCACCGTTGATTACCACGGTAATTACTACTGTTGTTATCTCTTTATGTATTGAGTATTTGAGAAGCACAGAGAAACTTCCCTCTGAAGCAATCCTGGGTATGTTTCTGCCCGCCGGATTAGCAATCTCAATTGTTCTGGTGGCACTTTCCGGAGGACTAAATAGTAATTTGCTTAGCTATTTGTTCGGCAGTATTGCCACAGTCAGCCGCTTCGATCTCTTGCTAATTATCTCTTTGGCATTATTTACGGTGTTAACTGTCATTTATTTTTTTCCTAAACTACTCTTTACTTCTTTCGACGAAGAAAGTGCCCGGGTGGCCGGAGTTCCCGTACGAAAAATAAATTTTATC
Source organism: Candidatus Microgenomates bacterium (assembly GCA_016199065.1). GTDB lineage: Bacteria > Patescibacteriota > Microgenomatia > JACPZF01 > JACPZF01 > JACQHK01. Next base: position 15,297 of record JACQHK010000032.1, read on the forward strand.
CTGATCATTATTACTGCCCTTTGCATCTCCTTGGCAATTAGAATTGTGGGGGTCTTGTTAATCGGTGCGTTAATGGTGATTCCCGTGTTAACTTCATTATCAATTGCCAGAAGTTTTAAAGAGAATGTAATGTTTTCTGTGTTATTTGCCGTTTTAGCGGTAATCTGCGGTTTGGTAATTTCTTATTATGCCAACCTTCCGGCCGGGGGAGTAATTGTGATTGTTTCTTTAATCTTTTTTATTTTCGGATTGGTTTTTAAAAATATCAGATAAATCTTTCTCTGACCCCCGGAAGCAATATGATGAATAACTGAATCAATATGCTAAAAAAGGTTACCACGAGTAGAAATTTATTGCCGAAAATTTTTTGTCTTTGACCTCTGACCAAGAAGGCCACCAAAAGCTCGACTATGACCAAAAAAGTAAAAACCGTAAGTCTGGTCGGCCCGATACCCCAAGGTAGGATTTTGATAAACAGGAAAAGACTAACTATCCCTATTGCTAAACCGATCAAACTAAGTTGCTGAAAATTTTTTCTACTTAATAAATTATTTTCGATCCCTAATTTTTGATATGAAGAGGCAAGAATGCGACTATCGCTCTTATCAAAAGCCAAGGCTACCGCCGGCAAACCATCTGTTACGATGTTTAACCAGAGAATAGCAAGTGGAGAAAGCGGTAAGGGGAAACCTCCTATCATTGCCAAAAAGACCAGAGTCACTTCAGCCAGATTACATGAAAGCAAGTATTTAATGGCTTTGACTAAATTTAAGTAGATCGCCCGGCCCTCTTCTATGGCAGAAACAATTGTGGAAAAGTTATCGTCGGTAATAATTAAATCGGCCGCCTCTTTGGAAACGTCGGTACCGGTAATACCCATGGCCACACCAACCTGTGCCTTTTTCAAGGCGGGAGCATCATTTACTCCATCACCTGTTACTGCCACAGTTTTACCTTCTTTTTGAAAAGCTTCCACTATTCTTAATTTATCCTCCGGCGTGACCCGGGCAAATACTTTAATTCTTGGTAAATTATTACCTAGCACTTCATCAGAATAGAGGTGCAATTGTTCACCGGTTATTAATTCATCTCCTGGACGCAATAGGCCAATCTGTTGGGCAACAGACCTGGCTGTTTCGGGCGAATCGCCGGTGACCATCACCACTTCGACGCCTGCTTTTTTGCAAATCTCGATGCTTTTCTGAACCTCTTCCCGTGGGGGATCAGAAATCATCACAAACCCTACAAAATTAAGATCTTTTTCCAGTTGGGGTAAAGAATAATAAGACTCGTATTTTTTACAAGCAAAACCTAAAATACGGTATCCTTTGCTGCCTTCTTTTTGTAACCATTCTTGAAAATATTTTTTGTCATCATCTGTAAGATGACAAATTTCCAGTATCTTATCCGGTGCTCCTTTGCAAAATATTTCTCCATCAACTACCACCGTCATTAATCTTCTCGTACTGTCAAAGGGAATCTCTTCCTTAATGTTTTTTTCTTCCCTTAAGGCTTCGTAATTAACCCCTCCCTTTCGGGACAGTATTAATAAAGCTCCCTCGGTTGTGTCACCTAAAACATTATATTCTTCTTCTCCCTCAATGACGGCCAGGCTGCTGGTATTACATAATGCGCTAATTTCTAAAATTTTTCTTAAATCAGGATCGTTCTCTGTTTGTTTACCCCCGGGAGGCCGAATTTCACCTTGACTATTAAAACCTACTCCGGTTACTTCAAAGTCGTTCTTCTTGCCCGTAATGAGTTTTTTAACGGTCATTTCGTTTTTGGTCAGCGTACCGGTTTTGTCAGTACAGATGACATCAACCGTTCCCAGGGATTCGGTTACTACTAACCGTTTCACTATCGCCCCTCTTCTGGCTAAGCGTCTCACGCCAATAGCTAAAGTTATTGTCAACACGGTGGGTAGTCCTTCAGGAATAGCAGCCACCGCCAAAGCAATTGAGGAAAAAAATAGGGTTGGCAGATCTCTTTGTTGACCAATGCCAATCAAAAACACAATAGCAATTATTAATATCAAAAAAAAACCAAGCTTTCGGCTAAAATCAGAGATTTTAATCTCTAAAGGCGTTTTTTCCTCGGGAATTTGGGTTAGGGAAACTGCTAATTTTCCAAAGGCCGTAGACGATCCGATCGCAGTAACGACCATTTCTGCGCGCCCTGTCAAAAGAGTAGTAGACATAAACAATTGTTCTCCGGAATTTTTTTCTATGGGCACACTTTCTCCGGTTAATGATGCTTCATTAACTAAAATATTTTTACCGGTTATTATTTTGCCATCGGCTGGAATCTTATCTCCCGACTCTAAAACAACTAAATCGTTAGGTAATAAATATTTAGTTTCTAACTTAATCTCCTTACCATCCCTGATTACTCTCGTGGTGGCCACGATCATTTTTTTTAACGACGCCATTTCGTTTTTGGCTTTAATTTCTTGGAAAAAACCAATAAATCCGTTAAGTCCGATGATCAGGAGAATAAATAGAGCATCTAACATTTCCCGTAAAAGCAAAGAAATAAGCGCAGCAAAGAACAAAAGTACCACTAAAAAGGATTTGAATTGTCTGAAGAAAATTAAAAGAAGCAGGTCTGACTTCTGTTCGGGTAAGGTATTATACCCGTATTGTTTGACGAGCTGGGAAACTTCTGAGGCTTTCAGTCCGCGATAGCGTTCTTTCATACTAGGCATGGCTATTTTTTATTGAGATAGAATTTTTTTTGGCTCGAAGAAAACTTTTCAATCGCGTATCTTAACATCGTCCTGGGCATCGTCTGATAATATTTCCTTAGGAACTCTTCGACGATTTCTTGATCTCGTTTTCCGACTTCTCTCAACATCCAGCCCGTTGCTTTATGTATTAAGTCTTCCTTGTCACTTAAAAAGATTTGTGCAATTTTTAAGGTGTCTTCAAACTTGTTGTTTTTTATAAATTGATATGTAGCTACAATCGCCATTCTCCTTTCCCAAAGATTTTTTGACTTGGCTAGTTGATAAATGACGGATTTATTAGTTGAGGAAAAATAACTTCCTAAAATATAACTGGCTGAAGAGTCAACTAAATCCCAATTATTAATATGAAGGGTATTTTTTAAATAGAAATCAACAATTTTTTTTCTTTCCGGAAGTTTACCCTTGCTATATTTTCCAACCAAAATAAATAACGCCGTAAGACGATATTCATGAATTTTGCTTTTGAGTAAGGTGCTTAGTTGGGAAAAATTTACTGATAGATATTTACGGGCAATCTGTCTTAACTGGGGTACGGTGATACCCAAAAAAACATCACCCTCTCCGTACTCTCTTTTTCCTGTTTTAAAATAACCCGACAAAATAATTGCCCTTTCGCTGTTTTTTGCCCTCTGCAAATCATACTCAAGATCAGATAGTTTTACCATTTACTAATGAGTAAATAAATATAAGAGAAGTAACAGGCTGACTAAAACACGGTAATAACCAAAAACGGCAAGGGTATGTTTGGCCAAAAAATTTACCAACCATTTAATAAAAATCCAGGCGGCAATAAAGGAAACAAGAAATCCTACCAAAAGCGGTAATAAATAATTTTGTTGGGTAGTTAATAATTCCCGGTTTTGCCATAAATCAAAAGCCGACGCTGCTAAAATTGTCGGGACAGCCAAAATAAAAGAATATTTAGCCGCCTCTTCTCTTTTTACACCTAAATACATCAAGGAAAGAATCACCGCCCCGGCTCGGGAAACTCCCGGTATTACTGCCAAAGATTGTATCAATCCTACCAAAAGAGCTTCTTTAACAGTTAAAGAAAAACCTGCCCTAGTTAATTTCTTCTTTCGCCATATTTTTTCCCAAATGATAAAAATCACGCCGACGAGAAAAAACACGGAAATTTGCAGAAGATCATTAGTGAAAAAAAAGTCTTTAATTACTTTATAAAGAATAAATCCCACCAACATGGTAGGCACAAAAGAGAGAAAGATCAATTTCCAGGCCAAAATATTTTTGCTTAAAGTTTTAAAATATAAACCGATCACCGCCAAAATGGCACCTGACTGAATTGCTACTTCAAATACTTTTAAGTAATCGTTTTGTTCAACGCCTAAAAATTTTGCAACCCAAATCAAATGGAATGTAGAAGAGACCGGCAAAAACTCGGTGATTCCCTCAATTAAACCTAAAACAACTGCGACAAAATAATTCATCAGAGTAAAAGTGGGATTTATTTGAGCTTTTTAACGTAATATCCCTCTAGCTCTCCACTGTCTAAAAGGTGTTTTTGAACGACGTTTTTAACCTCAGAAATTGTGGATCCGTCTGCTAAATCCAGCAGTTTGTCTAAGGCGTAAATTTTGAAGAAATAACGGTGTTTTCCGAAAGGTGGACAAGGACCTTCATATTTAGCTGACCCAAAGTCGTTTTTGCCAATTACCGCACTGCCGGGAGAAAAGTTTTCTTTTATTTCCGTAATTTTCGGATCGATATTCCAAACCAACCAGTGAGTAAAAATTCCTCCCTCCGCATCGGGATCATCCATCACTAACAAAAGGCTTTTGGCTTCGGTCGGAACGTTTTCCCAGGTTAAATTAGGATTGGCGTTGTCGCCTTCACAGGTATATTTACTGGGTATTTCCTGTCCGCTGGCAAATGAAGAACTGTTCAGAATCAAATTCTTCCCCTTGGCTTTAAACCCGGTATCTTTTTTATTAAAGAAGAAAAAATATCCTCCGACAATCACGGTAATTGCCAAAATCGCTAAAAAAATTTTAAATTATATGTAGAAACTTAAAGGAGCTTTTGTTTTTCAATAACCTGTAGATGTTGAAAAATTGCAATGTCATGATTACTATGATATTATTAAAAATCCAATGGATATGGGAACTATAAAGGTAATATA
>JACQHK010000034.1 GCA_016199065.1 Candidatus Microgenomates bacterium
GATTAAGCCAAAACCGGCGATGGGGACTAAGTCGTAACAAGGTATCCCTAGCCGAAGCTGGGGATGGATCACCTCCTTTCTAAGAGTTCTTTCCCAACTCTCTCTGATACGTCAGGGAAAAAATGGGACACAAGTCTTCCTGTCACATAAATCTTACCTAAAATTAGCTATTGGCCAATAGCCATTAGCTAATAGCTTAAAAATTCCGTCCGCAAGGACGGTTTTTTATTGAAAAAAACACTACCCTGTGTTAAATTGTTTTGTACGACGGCGCGGTGGCGAAGTGGTAACCAGCCCGCATTGCTACGCAAAGCGTTGCCGGCGGGCGCGGGTGTCTGCAACCCGCCAAAAAATTGGCGCAGTGGTGAAGAGGCTACACGGCTGTCTGCAAAACAGCTATACAGCGGTTCGATTCCGCTCTGCGCCTCAAAAATTTGGGGCGGGCAATTCTCGCCCGCGCCTCAAAATTAACTAAGTCTTATTAGTCTTATAAGTCTTATTTGTCTCATAAGACTTAGTTTTTAAATTTTTTGGGCATCTAGTTCAGCGGTAGAAAAGCCCGCCAAAAATTTTGGGTCGGTAGTTCACTGGTAGAACGCTTCTCTGATAAAGAAGAGGTAGATGGTTCGATTCCATCCCGACCCACAACGCTTAGCGTTCCCCTAACCCAAAATTAGGGCGGTTAATTTTTATTAAAATATATGGGTAAACCATTATCACTTGTTGCAGATCGGGCAAGTCAAAGCCAAAGGTGTATCAAACTAAACCAACGTGTATTGGGATTTGGAACACGTGATTTAACATTGACTGAACTTAAGGAGTACGAAGTACTACAGCAACGAAGAGAACAAGGTCAGTTCGCCGCCGGATTAACAGACAATCGAATATTAGCGATGGAACAGCAAAGAAAAGACAAGTTAAGAGAAAATTATGATGCTGGTAGACCTTTGACAAAATTAGCGGGTGGCTGGTGGGGGTGGAATCAAGAAAAAAGAGAGTACGCCTACCGCGGGGTGGATTTACCCAGAAATTATCTCGGCGCTAAGGATTTAATTAAGTTAACTTTAGAAGACTTAACTGAAGAAAATTCTTTAGGTGAAAGAGGAAGGACTTCTGAATTATTATAGAAAGTATTTATTGGTAATTTGATAACCAAATTGAATAATCAATCCCGTCGACTTTTCCATCCTTATTAAAATCTCCAAAACTTGGACCGTTTTTGTCTAACCCATAATTTAACAACCAAATTGTATAATCTGCACCATCAACTTTTCCGTCATTGTTGGCGTCGCCGCGGGTTTTAATAGGTGTTGGTGAATTGGTTATTTTGGGTGCACCGGCGTATTTTCGGGAAATGCTTCTGTAAGTTTGTCCTAAAGAGTTCAAGCTTCCGTCGGTTCTGGCTAAGACTTGAGAGGTGGAATTGATGCCGTCGGGAGTGTTTTTGAGCATGAACCAGGCGAATCTTTGCACCAGCCTATACTCATCTTCCGGATAGCCCAGATCTTTATCCTTGGTGTTGAGAAGAAATTCGAAAGAATCCTTCAAGAAATCTCCTTCATACCCGCTGCTGTTAAATTCTTTAATCCATAGTTCTTTGTTCTGTAAACCAAGCTCTTTCATCACCTGCCGATAAGTAATGATGCCGTTTTTGAACTTAGAAAAATTAGTATTTTCACCCGGAAGTGCAGGATAACAGGTATTATAGGCATGCATCATGATAAAATCAGGAAGCTTATTCCCGTTTAATGACCTTATCCTATTGATATAGGTTTTAAAATAGGATTTTCCACTATTTGCCGACTCGATATCGGTGCAGGAAAGCGGGTACGTTCGGGGTAAGACAACCCACATCGAAGTAATTGCACCAGATCCCACGGGATAATTAGGGTTAATACTTTTTATGCAGTCGCGCCAGGAAATAAATTCAGTTGCGTATTTGTTAGCAGTTAAATCATCCGGGTCATAACCAAGTTCGTTACCTACAGACCAATATGTTACATCGGGTTTAAAGGCGCCAGGGTTTTCAGAAACATATTTTTTAAGTTCATTACAACCCTCGGTTGAATAATACCGATAGGGAGATCTGGTCAAAACTAAAGTAAGGCGTTCCAAGCCTCGTTTAGCCATGTCCTCGGCAATTTTGGGAGTAGTATTGTGAGGAGCCCAATCAGTGTACCAACCAATTCCTAAATCGGTTACCACCGGAGCGTAAAGATCATAATCAACTGTCGTGTATCCCCAGCCAATCCCAAACCTCTTTAAATTAGCAGGATCAGCAGCAAAAACTCGCTGGGAAATTAAAGAAAAAAATAGGACAAAAGAAACCGCTAGAAAAAAAAGCTTTCTGAGCATTATTTAATTATTAGTTTGGAAAAGATTCTCTGTCAATTAGTCTGATTATTGGTTTGGGCTAACCAGATTACATAATCCGCACCGTCAGTTTGGTTGTCTTCGTTAAAATCACCATAGCGTTGTCCCAACATGTGGTAACCGTAATACCGAAGCCAGAAAGCGTAATCAATCCCATCCACCATACCATCAAGGTTTGCATCAGGGTAAAGTACCCGAGAGTCAGTTTTTAAGCAAGAATATTTTTCAATTTTATCTCCAGGGTAAGAGAAGGATTGTCCGGTGTAAGTATAAATTAAATCGTCGTATTTATTATAGCCTACAGCCATAGATTTAAACAAAAGTGTTCCGGAGTACCTGCCGTTGGGAGTAAACATCTTAGCGACTTTATCAATAACGCCCGTGTAAAGTAACCCATCCTTATCAGTTGTCAGAGATACTGGATGGCCTACATTATCATTGTATTGACTAAAGCCGACAGGATGTCCAAAAGCAGTTTGGGGACGAAGACTGTTGTCAAACTTATATATTCGGTCATTATTTACGTCACCGACATAAACCTCACCATTAAGACCAACGGTAATAGAGAAGAGGTTCGGTTGGGTGATGGGAGATTTCCATTGGGTGATATATTCACCAGACAAATTATATTTTTTGACGGCAATATTTCCGGTCTCGGTAACATAGAGATTGTCTTGATTGTCAATTGCTATACCCTGAGGAGAACGCAAGGAGCTGATTGTTTTTAAATACTGTCCGTCATGATCAAATATTTCGATACGTCCATTAAAAGTGTCGGCAACGTAGACTTTTCCGGTCGAATCTACCGCTATTCCTTTGGGATACTTAAATTGTCCATGTTTATTTCCTAGGGAACCCCACCTTTTTACTTTACTCCCGTCCAAAGAATACCTGACGATTTGATGGTGGGCAGTATCTGAGAGATAAACGTAATTTTTGTTAACTGCTAGAGAGTGGATAGGATTTTCATAACCTTCGGGGTACTTTTCAATTTCTTTGGTAGAAAAACTTCCCACCAACGTGCAAGACTTATACATGGGTGTGTTGTCTAATATAAAAAACAATCTTTGTTTATGAGATCGCGCATTCGAACCAGGTTTTGGAATGTACGTGAGAAGCGCGAATTGACCAAAATCTGCGTCTGAAAAATCAACGTTGGTAAAGGTTGTTTCAAGAGCGTTATATTCAAGAATTTTTTCTTCTCCTCCGGCAACAATACCTCCATCTGGTTGACCGTCGGGTGGTGGATGAATGGGGGCTGAGTCGTTGACTCTATGGATGGAAATGGTGAATTTTCCTCCCTGTTCCGTGAAATTCGACTCGTTCCAGGTAAGGGTCACGTCGTAAATATTTTCAGACTTTTTGATCGTTGCTGCTTTAAGATCAAAGAAATGTTGCGTTTCCTGTTCTGCATAGATTGTTTGCTGAAAGAAGTTGAAAAATAGAACAGGCAAGAAAATAAAAATTAACAAAAATTTAATTAGTTTTCTTTTCATAGAGCATTATTCACCCAAATCACATAATCCAAACCGTCAACCTGTCCATCGCCGTTAAAATCTCCCTCGCCCGCACCTTTATTTGTATTTTGGCTGTAGTGATTTAACCATACTACATAATCCAAACCATCAACCTGTCCATCGCCGTTAGCGTCGCCCTTTTTGGTATTTGAATTTGTAGGAGTAACAGTTGGGGTGGAAACGCTATTATTTTCTAAAGGAAAATTTATTCCTTTGACATAACTTATCCATCGATTACTATTTACGTTTAAATAATCTTGTTTAATCAAATTAGCTACATAATTTCCTGAAGTTTCAAAGCGCCAGGACCAATATGTGGCAGAGATATTTTTTTCCTTTAAATAATTAACAAACGAACCCAACCATTTTTCTTTTGAACTGTCAGACATCGCATAGTCAGGAGCATATTCGCCGACCAAAACGGGAGCAATATTATTCTTTACTAAATAACCAAATTTTTGATCCCAGACAGTAATCCATTCTTCGGGCGTAGTTAAACCGTGAGTTACACCTGGGTAAATATGTACAGAATAAACAAGTTTGTTTCCCCTAGAAAGACGTACGGGATAATTACCGGCATCCACCAGCTCCTCACCGACCAAACCCTCAACAAAAATCAACCAGTTAGGGTTAACACTCAAAATAGCATTGCCGATTCTCTCGGCTGCCGACCGCCAGTCCACACTGGGGTTTCCGCACCCCCAGCAGGAACGGTGATAGTTTGGTTCATTGGCAAGATCGGCACCTATTATATTGGGATTGTTTTTATATCTTTTGGCAAGCATTTTCCAGTCGTCAATCATTTTGCCTTCCGAAACTTCCGAGGTGTACCAAAGAGCGTTTTCTCCAGAAAGCCCCAAACTGGTGCGATGTCTATCTAAAATAATACGCAATCCTAAAACGCCAGCATATTCAATTGCCTTATCTATTACCTCAAGACAGGTTAACTTGTTTAATTCAGGATTTTTTCCGTCACCATCCTTATACACGCAATCCGGCTTAAGATGATCATTGGAATAGGTGAAGCGGATAGTATTAAAACCGAAATTTTTTATACGGTTAAGAATTTCTTTGTAAGTAGGGCCAGGATTTCCCTCGTGGTAATTTTTATTAGTTCCATAAAGATTAAAACCATTTTTTTCCGAATATACTTCCAGTCCCCAGTTAACGCCCCTAATTATTACCTCTTTGCCGTTTTGATCGACAATTTTATTTCCTTGTGTACTCCAAAAGCCCTTTCCAGAGGCTAGGGTAACAGAAGAATTGATGAGAAAGAGAAAAATGAAAACAATAAAGATCAAAAAGATTTTTTTTAACATTGATTATTAATTTGTATTATTTACCCATATTACGTAATCCAATCCATCAACTTTGCCGTCTGTATTAAAGTCTGCGTCGCGGTATCCATTATTTGTATTTTGGTTGTAATGATTTAACCAAACGACATAATCTACACCGTCTACTTCGTTGTCGTCGTTGGCATCGCCTGGTTTTGTTTCAGCATTCGTGGGAGAAGCAGTAACTGTTGTTGTCGGTTCTGCGCTTTGATAAATTGCCGAAATATCATCGTAATATAAAGTTCCGTCCGGGCCGTCGCATTCCTGATTTGGTTGTTCGCATTCATCTCCGAGAAAAATATGTCGTAAGTCCTTGATGTATTCCACATAAGGGTAGCCACCATTACCACTATCAAATATTTTCTGTCCGTTAAGAAGCATTGTTAATTTCCACCTTGAAACTCCATTGGCGGTGGGATTAACTTTCTTCAATCGTGTTTCAATGGTTGACCACTCTTTTATTGGCAGACGGGCTAAATTTTTGTCGTAACCACAAATATGGGCAGCATCGGGTCCGCCGGTTCGTACGCATACCCGCAATTTGTCACCATAAAATTTGAGAGAATAAAGTTGTAATCCATAAACTTCAGGAAAATCTGGACGGCCGCGAACTTCTAATTGTTGCAAATAATTATTGGTTAGGGGATAAACAGATAGTTTTTGGATTAAAGTTCCGGAATTAATGACCGATGTGTAATATTGGATAATAGCGCTTTTGAAAAGCTTGTGGTTGTTTACTTTTAACATGCGGTTACCTTCTGCAGGTGAAATTGATCCTTCAGCCTCTACGTCTTGGACATATTCTTTTTTTTCATTCTCGGGTGGAACTTCACCTGTACCGGCAATAGCATATCCTTCAATTACTTTCCAGTCAGTGGGATCATAGCCAGCAGGAGAATCAGACTGGATGTTTTCAAATCCGGAGTTTTTTAATACAGAAACGTCCTGTGCATTTACTTGTGGAATAAATAGTTCGGCAGAAATTAATAAGCAAACAACAACAGACAAAAAGATCTTCATATAAGAATAATATGCTAGTAGATGGAGAAAAATGCAAGGGAAGTCTTTGGCTATTTTGTGTTATTCACCCAAATCACATAATCCAAACCATCAACTTTATTATCCTTATTAAAATCTCCCTCACTTACCCCTTTATTGGTAGTCTGGTTATAGTGGTTTAACCAAATTACATAATCAACTCCATCAACCACGTTGTCACCATTGGCATCGCCCGGTTTGGTTGAGTCAGAGATGCTAACTAGTAGTTGCGGTTTAGGATCGGTCTGTCCCGAAAGAAAAATAGTTGCCTTGCCATCTTTGATGAAAACCCCTGGGGTATTTAAGACGGAATCAAGCGGAAAACTGTTGTTGATAACCAGGCCTTGATCTAAAGCGCCCATCGGCATATCCTGAGATTTATTATTATAAAAAGTTCCCCAACCGCCTCTCATAATAGTAGCCGTTTGGGAAGTTCCGCGCTCAAAAATGCTACCTTCTACTTCCACGCCGTTGTCCAGCATCGTTTGGCCCTTTTCGTCAGCACGAAAGTAGGCATTAACAAAACTAGTAAGTGTATCTCCGGCTTTAATCGTCGGGTTACCGGCATTATTGATAAAGTCGGTGTTGGCATAAATTACCCTGCCGGTAGAAGTCGTATCGACGGCCTGAACAGTATTGTCCTTAAAAAGAGAGTTGATGAAACCGTTAGCAACGTTGGCTCTTCGACTTTTAAAATCAATCCCTCTACCGTTAGCAATAAACCGGCTATGAAAAAAAATATTTTTATCGATGTGTCCCAGCCCAACAAAGGTTTTTGAATTGGGGCTATTTCTTTGTTTTACACCAACACTGTTGTTGTAAAAAGTAAGATTATCATGAAAATTATTATCCCAGCTGCCAATACCATCGATAAAAATTCCCGCCTCGGTCATATCCCGAAACGTGACATGAGAAAATCCCCCGAAGTCAAATCGGGTGACATTTCCCGAACCATGCTCATCCATGTGAAGGCCGTTCTTACCGCCTTGTAACGTAATGTCTGAAAGAGTATAAAAAGTATCGTAAAAATTGTTTTCATCGGTGATTTCCCAGGACACACTTTTTCCTTCGTCTCCGCGCAAAATATCAATATCGCTATTTTTAGCAACAATGGCGGTTTTATCTTCGCCTGCACCGATAATTCCCTGGCCCCTTTTAAGCTTGAGCGGTTGAGAAATATAGTAAACTCCTGCCGGAAGGCGCGCAATATTATTGGTATTAATAAGGTTTTGAAGGTAGGTAGTTGAATCAGTCTTGGTTTTTCGTTCAGTCTGCCAATTTTCTCCGGCCGGATTAGCGATTTTGTCGCTAAAACTTGGTCTTTCCCAAACAACAGTTGCCTGATTGGTGGGTAAAAAGATTTGTTTAAGCGCTGCCTGTTGTTGTGCGGTTAGGGCAGAGGTGAGAGCGTTATTGTCATTTACCATAATGTCCTGACAACACCCTCCACCAAAAAGCGTTTTTAGACGCACGGGATTTTCTGCCCGATCATCCGTGGAAAAGTTTCTATTAAAATGAATCTGCGATGAGCGTTTGTTTTCCTTCTGAAAGACTAAACGGGGGTCCGCGGCAGAACCGCCATTATCAGTAAAGTCATAAAAATTAATTTCCTCTGCGGCAATATCAAAGAAACCTGTTTTGATAGGGTTGCTTTCGTACTGGCCTCCCTCGGCAGCGAGAATTCGTACACTTCCCATGGGTCCGGTCTTAAACATTGCCTGAGTGGCCTTTTGAGTCCAACTCCAGTTTTCCACATCAAAGAGAACAAAATTAGCATCAGCAAGATTTTCCAAATAAATGGCGTTACCCCACGGAGCTAGATTATTTAGCCAAAGCCACACATTTCCGCCGGATTTTCTGGACGTGTCACCTTTGATATCAAGACAAAGATACTCTCCGCTGGCGGGATGGCAATTAACCAGAGTGGTACCAATGAAACGGTTATTACGAAGATAACCATGACTTTTCAAATCGGCAAAGAATGGTATATTGACGCGTAAAAAGATATTGTTTTCCAATTTTGCGCCGTCAGCTACGATCCTACCCTGGTAAGAGTTAAGACGCATGAAGCAGTTTCCACTGGTGACCTGATCAGAAGGAGAGAATTCGATATTTGACGTTTTGATACCGGAAAGAACGACTTGTGATGTTCCTCCGGGAATAACGATTTTGGGAACGATTGTTCCTTCAACTACATCTCCGGGAATGCCGTTTCCTGCAAAACCATACAATTGCTGGTTGGAAGAAAGTGTGATTTGGGAAAGAGATTTTGAATAATCGCCTTTTTCCAAGCGGACAACTTTGTAGGTAGCCAGGGCTTTTTGCAAGTCTGCTGATTTACTTACCGGTAGCTCGTAAGCGTTTTTGTTAATCTTGCCATTTAAACAAATATCGGAAGCTGACTCTTTTGCAATTACGACGGTAGGATAAATGACTATGAGTAAAATGACGATAATAAAACTAAAAAAGTTTTTCATTCAAAATTATTCACCCAAATCACATAATCCAAACCATCAACCTTATCGTCCTTGTTAAAATCTCCCTCGCTAACTCCTTTATCGGTATTCTGGTTATAGTGGTTTAACCAGATAACATAATCAACACCATCAACTTTCCCATCTCCGTTGGCATCACCTGGTTTAGTCGCCTGCTCGTTTTTGTTAAGAGTTATTTTTCTCCTGTGAAGTTTTCTGACAGTTTGATTTGTTCCACAGGAATCTTCACAACGCAGGATGTAGTAAAGCCAAAAACTTTTTCCGGACCGGGTAGAATCGCCATCAAGGGAAATAATACTAGTGTATCTTTTCCCGTAATGAAGAGGAGGAACGCCCAGGTTTTCGATATTAAAATCGGCATCCAGAATCTCCCAGTGTATTGCATCGGAAGATACCTTAAAATTCAATTTTCCTATCTTGTCGGGGGGAATGACGGAAATAGATCCGTCCGTGGCAAGATATTTATCTAAGTAAGTATTATAGGAAATAAAGGGATCCCCGGCTAAATTGCCAATTTTACTGTCTTTTCCGTCCAATCCTGGTTCGGAAAATGAACAGTTATCTTCTTCACAATAATATTTTTTCCAAGTTCCCGGTTTTCCTTTATCGGAAAGTAGGGAGCGTGCCAGACGGGTACCGTTGTTTTGCCCACGAACTTGGAAATAATAAGCGTACAGATATTTTTTACCGTCATCGGCTGCCTTGACAACTTTAACGTCCGGATTGCCGTTGATGATATTAAAATCCGCGTTTCTGATAATTTCATTGTTGGGGTAATTTGGTTTTGTCCACGTTTTACCTCCGTCTTTTGAGAAGGCATAGCCGACGCTTGAATGCCAATATCCATAGATCCCGCCCACAATATTCGCTTTGGGTTCGCCGGCATAGAAGCCGTGAATTGTGCCGTCTGGATCAACATATGCTGATACCAGCCACGCGCCGAAACTGTCAAAATTTTGCCCGGCACCAGGTAGCATTCCTGACAAGGCTTCGACATAGTTAATATCGGAGGAAAGAGGTTGATTGGTTCGATATGAATGATCGTTGGGTAAGATACCATACAATTTTCCTTGGTAGGTGTAGGTAAAATATGAACTATCGGGCAAAAAATTTCTGCCTGTGTAAACTGTTTCTTCTGGTCCAACCGTGACAGAATATTCAGCAGTTGCGGCCCAAACCTCTTTGGGTACGAGAAAAAACAGTAATAATAAAAACAGAAGTATTTTTCTCATTGTAAATTATTAACCCAAATCACATAATCAACTCCATCTACAGTTCCATCCTTATTAAAATCACCATCTCGTACTCCGTTACTGGTATTCTGGTGGTAATGGTTTAACCAGATGACATAATCCACCCCATCAACTTTCCCGTCATTGTTGGCATCACCGGGTTTAGGAGTGTTAGTTGTGCTTGGTGTAATTGAAGAAGTGAGTGAGACAGAAGGTTTAGGTGTAGAAGTTGGTGTTTGAGTTGGTGTTGTTTTAGCTTTACTGATAGTTATTTTTCTGCGCCACAATTTTCTGGGTCGGGAATCTCCATAAGGAAATTCGGCACGTTCCACATAATACAGCCAAAATTGTTTTCCCAACACTTCGCTACTGCCATCAAGGGCATCGATTAATCCAGGATATAAGTATTCTTTGCCCGATGCTGGAGGAAGGTTCATAATGGGACGATTATCGGTTAATCTAATCCAATGGGTTAAATCAGATTTGTCGGGTGTCATAATATTGACTCGCATTTTTCCGTCGTTTCCCGGTCGCAAAGAGCTATTGCCGAGAGCAATGTATCTATTAAGATAGGAATTCCAAACCACATGTCCATGACCAGGAAAGCCTTCTATCTTACTATCTTTTCCACCCCGCCCGTTTTGCGTAAATCCACAGTTTTCATTTGACTTACAATAATATTTCTTCCAACTTCCCGGTCCGGGGCTTTTGGGATCAGATAAATCACTTCGGGCAGCAGTCATCTGATAGTTTTTCCATGACCCAGCGGTTTGTTCACCCGACATACCGTGTCCGTAAAAGGCATAGAGATAATTTTTTCCATCGCCGTCCGGGTTGTTAATTACTGCAAAATGTGGGTTGCCATTAACCGCATCATCATCAGAAGTGATTATTTCATTATTAGGATAATCAGGTTTTTCCCAGCGGTTGGTATTAGGGTTAAAAACTATCTCGGCGATGCTGGCATGCAAGTATTTATATTGTCCGCCGATCATATTTCTGCTTGATTCTTCAGCATGATAAAAACCATGCAATTTTCCTTTATTGTCTTGGTAAACGTATGTCAGCCACGCGCCCCCATTATCGAACCGCGCTGTACCTTTGGCAACTCCTGGCATACTGGTAATGGAGGTAATGGGAATCATTGTTTGGTTGGTAGAGTAATTCATGGGTAGGACACCTAACAATTTTCCTTTTAAATCCTTAAAAGTAAAATAAGAAAGGTCGGGAATGAAAGGATAAACAGAGGGATTATTGGTAAACATCAGTTCTGGATCTTTAACTTCTACACTGTATTCTTCTGCGTGAATAGGTAAAACCGAAAACTGGAGAATAAATATAAGCAAAAAAAGTATTCTTTTCATAGTGCGTTATTCCACCAAATTACATAATCAACTCCATCTACAGTTCCGTCCTTATTAAAATCACCATCTTTTACTCCGTTACTGGTATTCTGATTATAGTGGTTTAACCAGATTACATAATCAACACCATCAACTTTCCCGTCACCATTGGCATCACCGGGTTTTTCCGTGTTTGTGGTCGGGGTAGGTGTCAGACTGGGATTTTTTACCAAAATTAAGCCGTCTTTGCCGGGAATAGTAACCGACCCGCTGACTTTTTTACCATTGTTAACCTGGGAATCTTGAGTGCCTTTTATTTGGTAGTAAGTTCCGTTTAAGGAAAACGTATGGGGCGAGTTTAGGGGATTTACCAAAACCACGCCGTTAGTAAAATAACGAATACAGGAATCAACTGACGTTGGTGTGCAACTAGCATTTTGTTTAGAAAGAGATCTTCCTAAATATCCTTTTCCTTTTCTGACTTGATCGATGGTATAGACTTTTTCACCTTTCTGGTGTGTTATGGGAGTACCTTTTTGTTTCGGTTTTACTTTTTCCACCAGGGAGGTTAAGTAATCAGACATATAAGCCCTTTGTACAATCAGCCGGTCGTTTTGTACCTCCAAAACCTTCATATTTTCCTCAAACAGATAAACTTCGTCTCCCTGTTTAAATCTCTGGCCAGTACCGGGAAATAGGTCAAGGTAATTTTGGTTTGCATCAATGTTTGCCGCCAGCGAACTTCCGGCACCATTGTCATATTCGTCATACCAGGCATCCGGCCCATGAGCAACACCTCCGACCTCTCCTTTGTTGCCATAAAAACCATCGCCCATCAAAGTTGCCGCCAGACCGAGGCGTACTTCTTTGTAGCGATCCGGATAAACTTCAGAATCGGCAAGAACAAATTGTGGCTCGTGGCTTTTAGTCATTTCTGCAAGATACTCAGACATGGTTCTTGCCCAATTTACATAAAGAGCATTACCATTCCATCCCTGATAAAGCTTTCCGTTAAGATAAAGATTGGGTGATGCGCCGTTGCCATGAATAAGTGAATCGGTTAATCCCTGTCTTAGTTTTTTGTACATTTCCAACAGCCCCTCTCCCCATAATTTGTTGACTAACAGGCCATCGGCAACACCGTCGTTATTGATATCCACGTCCTCTTTGTCATAGTTATCATCCTTGATCCATGGTCCGAAAGCATTATCAATTTTTAAACCATCAGTTTTGGAGTTTATTACTGAGCTTATCCAGATTGGAACTTTATAATCAAGATAATTTTTGTAGGTTGGTCCGCACTCTTTTTCACTACCTGTCTTACATAAAATTGCCCAGTTAGGATACCATTCACTGTTATTTTGTCCTTTGCTGACATGGATGGATAAGTAAGTGTTTTTATCATGACTCCTCTTAGGAGAAAAAGACGGGTTAGTTGAAATTCCTTTATAACCTCTTACTACAGTAAGCTGATTGCCGTTGACTCCCGTAATTCTAATATGTTCGGCGTCGTTTTGTCCGGTAAAATCTCCAAACATACCATCATAGCCAGGCTTAAAATTTATTCCGCTGTTGACCGTAATTACTGTTTCATCCGGACCGATGTTTTCAGAGAGTTTAGATCCTGGGTAAAATAAAAAATGTCCGGGATAAGTTTGATCCTCCGTAGTATTATTGGGATTAACGTAAATTCTGGTTCTGGTATTGGGATTCTGATTTTTTAGTTCTTGTGTAAAATCAACAGGAAGTTGTCCGTTTGAGTCTGTTAAAACTGTGGTAAGTCCTACATGATCATATTTGCTAAAGCGTATGGGGTCATAATTAAATGGTGTATTCCAAGACCATTGGTGTCTGCTTTGAACGCGTGGGAAATTTAAATTATCGGGCCAGGAAGCAGCCCAAACGAGATTTTTATAGGCAAAAAAAGAAATTAAGATTAAGAAAAAAGCAATTAAAAAAACAGGAAGAATTTTTCCCTTCATAATACAATTTGATATCTTTTTCAGGAGAAAAGCAAGAAGATGAGTTTAAGTTATTTTTTTCTACCATTGCTGGAAATATTTATTCCCAGTGCTCTATGTAAACCTCGACGAAATCTCTGAAAGTCTGAAGCGGTAGCACCAGCCTTTTTTAACTGTGGCGTTATTCTTTTTGTTACCTCTGCGGGACGTAGGCTTATTCGTGGTGAGCTAAGCAAACCACTCAGTACGTCTCGGGTAATTTCGGCAGGCGTTCTCTCATCTTTTTCTGACATAAATTTTACTTTATTTTAATTTATGTTCTGTTATAATATTTTTATCTAAGATAGTTGTCAAATAAATTTAGATTTATGTTTGAATTACCCCAACTTCCATACGAATACAATGCTCTTGAGCCCCACATTGATGAACAAACCATGCATTTGCATCACGACAAACATCATGCAGCATATGTTACTAATCTGAACGAAGCCTTGATCGGAAATGAAAAACTTCTGTCGATGCCGATTGACCAATTACTAAAAAACCTTGACCAGGTTCCCGAAGCAGTAAGGACTAAAGTAAGAAATAACGGCGGAGGACACGCCAATCATAGCATGTTTTGGTTATGGATGATCAAAGGCGGTAAGATGCCCGCAGGAAAAATAACAGAGGTACTGGATTCAACTTTTGGTAGTTTGGATAAATTTAAAGAGGCTTTCGCCAAGGCAGCCTTGGGCAGGTTTGGGAGCGGTTGGGTTTGGTTGGTGTCAGAGAAGGGTAAACTAAATATTACAGATACTCCGAACCAGGATACTCCTTTAATGGAGGGCCTGCCTGCGCAGGCAGGTAAAAGTCCGATTTTGGGACTAGACGTTTGGGAGCACGCCTATTACCTTAAATATCAAAACAGAAGAGCCGATTATGTAGCATCCTGGTGGAACGTCGTGAATTGGCAAAAAGTTGAAGAGTTACTAGCCCAAACTCTTTAATCTTTTTCCAACGAATAGACAAATACCTCGTCTCGTAAAAAGATCTTATTGTTAAATAGTTCCCTCTTTTGGATTGTGTGGGTACCAATTTGTTTTACCGAAATTAATTTTGATCTCGTATTTTCAAATTTTTCAAAAGCCTTAATGTATTCTTCGGGAATTCCTTCATGCGGTTCAATAATTAAATAAAATAATGTTGTGTTTTCGTCGTATGGAGCAAAGACTATTTCTTTCCCGTAAACTCTTTCGCCATCTTGAGGATAGCCTGCCCACTGAGGCATGTAGCCGTATTTTCGTTTGCCGTAATATTCAAAATCAAACGCCCAGACGGAATTAATAAAAAGAGGAACAGTCAGCGTGTTAACCTTAAAAGGTTTTCCCTTAGCGTCTTGGTAAAGATAATCCACTACCGCAAACTGGTTGGAAAGCGTGTTGTTTTTCTGAATGGAAAAAAGAAATTCGCCTTGCGGGTTGTGTTTAAAAACCAGAAGTAAATTGCTGGTAAAAATAATAATTCCCAAAAAAAGATAAACTGCTTTTTGCAATTTAACCCTTTTTATATATTCAGAAATTAAAAACGAAAAGAGCATGAAGATGGGAAACACTAAACCTATGCTGATAAAATACGCTCCGAAACCTTCCAGGAGATAGAGTATATTAACAGACAAAATCCACCCTATTAAAAATATTTTTTCCCGGCGAAAAGTTTTACTTCTGACAAGAGAAACTAAAACTAATAGTAAAAAACTGATGGATAGGATTTTGATCGTTAACACATCAAAAGAGAAAAAGTTATAAAAGAAAAGTTCAGAAAATTTGGCGATGAATTTTTCCGGAAGGGTCAAAATTTTAGCAAAAAAACTACCGTCAGTTCCTGTCCGATGCGCAAAATCCCATAATCCCCGAATGGTTTTAAAATCATATTTAAGTTCTTTTAAGAAAAACGGTAACAAAATAACAGATGAAAATAAACTCAAGAGCAGATCCTTTTTTAAAAATTTGGTCCGGTTTTTAGTAAAAGAAAAAACAATTGATAAGAAAACAAAAGGAACAAGGTAGAGTGTAAAAAATTCAAAATGAAGAGAAAGAAAAAGTCCCACTAAAGAAATCAGCAGACCCTTACTTTTTTTAGTCCAAAGAAACCACATGCCTAAAAAAGTCACTCCAATTGTTAAAAGAGCCGGATTTAAATGAATTACCCAGCGCGCGTAGGAAATTGTTTCAAAGGAAACTGCGAACAGGAAAGCTGAAAAAAGTGCCGCTGTTTTGTTTTTGAAAAGCTGTAAGCTGAAATAATAAATAAGACAGATATTTAACAGACTGGCCAGTATTAAAATAAACTTAACTAAATAAACGCTGCCCTGAGAAAAAAAATAAAATGGGGAGATAAGATACCACCAAAGAATTCCGTGTTCAACTCCGGGGATATCGGTTCCCGGGCCGATTAATTTAAAATGATTGGTGGTCCAGATGGAAATTGATTCCAGAACGTCTCTGGCCATGTCATAGCCAAACGTTATCTCCCTAAAAAAAAGAAGCCTTAACAAAAGGCCCAAAAAAATGATCAATATCAGCCCCTGGTAATGTTTTAGAAAACGCATATTCAAGGACATACTATCATGGTAATAATTTATCAAATTGCCAATTTTGTCAATCCTTCTCGACCGGGGGGTATAAAGAATGCTATAGTAAATTTATGGATTTTCGGAAAAAATTGACCACCTGTTTACTTCAATTCTTAGCGCTTTTTTCACTGACCTTTTTTTTACTTCGTTTCCCTACGACTGTTAAAGCCGAAACAATTGATACTCTGGATTTTTTTATCAGTAAACATGCTGTGGGTACTCAAGAGCCTAAAAGTACCGGAGTGACACAATATATTTTAGGAAACTCCTCATACTATTTTAAAAGCGGTTCTGCTTACGAATATCACACTTGGGATAAGGAAAATATTTATCTGACCCAAGATACCAGTGTGGGTAATTATCCTATCGGCGGAGGAATCGCCAACTCTTACAGGATAATTGGTGGGATCTGGATGAAAAGATTTATGCAGGTGGGAGAAAAAATCGATGTGCCGTCCAAAGTTGATTGGTACGACAATACCTGTAAGGTAATACAACACTGGGACTGGTGGCCATATTACGTTTATTTAGAAAACCACACGAAAATGAATTTCGGCGGTGATTTGGGTATTCAGGAAGCGATCGTTTTACGATTTGATTACGGTTCCGGTTACGAAAAATTTTATTACAGTAAGGAGTGGGGTTACATCAGATGGGAAGAATTTAACCAGTCCGGTCAAGCCATGAGATCGGCTGATTTTAATCGCTTAAGAGAAATCAATACCAAAATTAAAGTTTCCTGCGGCACACCCCTTCCGCAAATACCTACATCATCTCCTACCAGTGTTAATCGCAAACCGGGCGATGCAAACAACGATGGAAAGGTAGATGGCATAGATTATGTGATTTGGCTAAATCATTATGGACAGACTACCAATGCCGGATACAGCAGCGGTGACTTTAACAATAATGGTAAGGTAGACGGAGTGGATTATACGATTTGGTTGAATAATAAAGGCCGCTAATTTTTTGTGATATCAGACACAGTTTTACAATCTTCTTCTCTATAAAATAAACTTCTCTCCTTTTTTCAAATCATATGTTAAAACACAATTGTGAAGCGTTAGTTATTACTTGTATCGACTACCGGTTTCAGGAATATATTGCCGAGTGGTTGAAGAAAAATTTTTGTGAAGAAAAATACGATCAGGTTTCTTTGGCAGGGGGTATTTTTGATTTTTATTCAATATTGCGTCAGGTAGAGATCTCCAATAGCTTGCATCATATTCATAAAGTAGTGTTAATTAACCATGAAGATTGTGGTGCGTATGGAAAAGAGAATAACTTTTCCCGCCACGAAAACGATTTAAGGGAAGCGGAGAGAAAGATTGAAGCGTTGTTTCCGCAGCTTGATGTTGAGGCTTATTATTTAACCATCAAAGGCGAATTCGTTGAGGTTTCCAGAACTAATCCGCGGCGTTATTAAATCTCCAAAGAATTAGAAACAGGTAAATATTTTTTAATCTTATTGATAATTGCCGCCACCAATCCGGTTAAAAAAACAGGATATAAATAAACAAACGGTACCAGGCGAGTATCCTGGCCGATATTCCACGAATGATAAATTATCAAAGCAAAAACTACATAATTTAAACGATGCAATTTTCTCCAGTGCGGAATTAACGCAGGGACTTTTCTTAACAGTCCGGCAAAGACGGAAATATTGAGTAAAACTATCGCCAATTTTCCGAAATTAAGATAAAAATCTAAGCGATTGGTAAAGGAAGGCAAAATCATCGCCAAAGCTTTTTCCCAGCCCTGAGTATTGAAATTAAAAACAAAAAACATCGTAGGATGGAGAGTAATAATCAAATAAGTCAAAATTCCCTGAATAATATGAAACTGTAAAATTTTCGGTCCAAAAATTTGTCTAAAATTCAGCACGAATGAGCCAAGTAAAACCTGAATAAATAGAAAGATAATTCCGTAAAGGGCAAAAAAACGTAGTAAAAGATAGATCAGGGAATCTACGTCGGAAAATGAAGAGACAAAGCTTTTCCAGTCCTGAGAACCGATTATCGTGATGGGCGGAAAGCATAGAAGGGCAAGAAAAAGAATGATCAAGACAACTTTTTTGATTTTTTGCACAAATTTATTATAAGTCATATAAGGCTTACAAGACATATATGACTTATAAGTCATATCAGTTATACTAAGAAAAAGGAGAACCATATGAAAACCGCTATTTCTGCAGTCCACGCACGACAAATACTTGACAGCCGGGGGCATCCCACCGTAGAAGCTGAGGTAGTTTTGTCTGATGGCAGCTACGGAATAGCCTCCGTTCCTTCAGGCGCCTCGCTGGGTAAGCGGGAAGCAGTGGAAAAAAGAGACGGCGATAAAAGTAAATTCCGGGGACTGGGAGTTTTAAAAGCGGTAGAAAATGTTAACCAAATAATTGGAAAAAAAATCATTGGTCTTGATGCTCATGATCAGGAACATGTGGATCAAACTTTAATTGATCTCGATGGCACAGCCAATAAGGATAATCTGGGAGCCAATGCCATTCTTTCCGTTTCGTTAGCCATTGCCAGGGCTTGCGCACAAAGCAATAAAGAACCATTATTCCAATATTTAACCAGTTTGGCACCTAACGTTTCTCAAAGAATTGGTTTGGAATTCGTTTTGCCTGTACCGCACTTTAACGTTATTAACGGGGGAAAACACGCTGATAATAATTTAAGCTTTCAGGAGTTTATGCTCATACCATTTAATTTTGAGAAATTTTCTGACAGTTTGTGTGCCGGAGACGAAATCTACATGGCCTTAAAAGACGTTATACATAATAAAAATTTCCACACTAATGTTGGTGACGAAGGTGGTTTTGCGCCAAGCATCTCAAAAACCAGAGAGGCCTTGGACATGATTATTGAGGCAATTTCATTAGCTGGATATAAAGTAGGTGAGCAAATTTATATAGGATTAGATGTTGCTGCATCGACTTTTCAAACAGGAGAGGGAAAATACGGGGTTGATGGAGAAATTTTAGCGCCAGAGGATCTTAATTTATATTTTAAAAAATTAGTCGATGATTATCCGTTTTTAAAATCCATCGAAGATCCTTTTGGTCAAGATGATTGGTCAGGTTTTAAAAAAATCAAAGAAAGTATCGGCAAAACCGTGCAAATAGTTGCCGATGATCTAACTGTTACTAACCCCAAGATTTTTACCAAAGCTATTCTTGAGCAAGTCGCCAACGCCGTGATTGTTAAATACAATCAAATCGGTACTTTAAGCGAAACCTTAAGGGTGATCAAAATGGCTAAAGATTCGGGTTGGAGAACTATTCTTGGTAATCGGTCAGGAGAAACCTGTGACGATTTTGAAGCGGATTTGGCAGTGGCCTTTCATTTAGGGCAGGCCAAATACGGAGCATTAGCCAGAGGCGAAAGAGTGGTAAAATATAATAGATTGTTGCAGATCGAAGATATTTTAGGATCACAAGCAAAATTTGCCGGAAAAGATATCTTTAATTTCTAATTTTCATTTTTCAGTTTTCAATTAGAAATTAAATAATTAGTAAACGAATGAAAATTGAAAATTAGAAAATAACCCATGCTCTGTTTTGGAATTTTTACTCCACTTTTTTTGTTCACGATCCTTTTTCTCCCCTTTTTTCCTTTTCTTTGGTATTCTTATCACAAGTTAATTCATCGTAAGGACAAAAATCGCTGGACCAATGCTTTTTTATTGACCTTTTTTCTCACTTTTGTTTGGCATGCCGTTCTGATTATGCTGTTTTTTCTAGTACAAAATATTATCAATTGTAGGATCATGTAATTTAACTCCAGGGGTTGTCGATTTCCCCTTGCAAACCACCCCTAATTTTCATAGTATTGGTTGATTATGAAAGTTAAGGGGTCAGCCACGTTTTTTGATACAGCAGAAATTCTTCAGCAAATCTTTGAAGCCGCACAAAGCGTGGGCGGGAAAGACAAGCAATTAGCAGATAAATTAAGTCAAAAAGTTGCCGCCTTTCTTAAAGAGAAATACCCCAAAAGACAACAAAAAGTCGATGGCGAAGTTGATGACGCTATTGAACAGGTTTTAATGGAGGAAGGTCATATTAATACCGCACGGGCGTTTATTCTCAAACGGAAACAGTTGGCAGATTACCGAAAACAAATTTCTTCCTTGGGTATTAAAGACGAATTGGGTCTTCCTTACAATTCGGTGGTGGTTATTAAAAATAAATACCTACAAAAAGACGAACTGGGTAAGGTTACCGAAAGTACCAACGAATGGTTATTACGGGTTGCTAAAGCCTTGGCTAAGGCCGAAGATAGCGAAAAGGACCGGCAAAAAGCCGAGAAAGAGTTCTATTTGGTGATGTCTAGCTTGGAATTTTTACCAGCCGGTCGTACTTTGGCCAATGCCGGGACCATTAATGGGCAATTGGCTAACTGCTTCGTTTTACCCCTTGAAGATAATGTAGAAGAAATTTTTGAAGCCGTGAAGGATTCCTCTATTTTAAAGAAAAACGGGGGAGGGGTAGGTTTTTCTTTTTCTAAAATCAGACCCAAAGGTGATTTTATTGCGACAACAACTGGATCGGCTTGCGGCCCGGTAGCATTAATGAAAATCTTAGACAGCGCTTCGGAGATTTTGCTTCAGGCGGGTGGAAGAAGGTCGGGTAATATGGTTGTTCTCTCGGTTTCCCATCCGGACGTTTTAGAATTTATCAGCTGTAAAGAACAACAAAACGTACTCAATCAAATTAATTATTCTTTGGGGATTAGCGATAAATTCATGGATTCGGTGGTTAAGAATAAAGATTGGGCATTAGTTAATCCTCGGACCGGGCGGGTCGTGCAGAAGGTTTCTGCCAAAAGTATTTTTGAATTAGCCTCTTATCACGCCTGGAAAAACGGTGACCCCGGGATGATTTTTTTGGATAGAATTAACAAAGATAACCCTACACCTCACGTTGGTCCAATTGAGGCCGTTAATTTATGCGGCGAACAACCGCTTTTACCATATGAAGCCTGTAATTTAGGAAGTATCAATTTAGTAAAAATGCTGAAAGTATCAGGTAGTAAGTATAAAGTATTAAGCAATGAAAAATATGAAGTTGATTGGGAGAAGTTGGAAAGAACAGTCCGGGTTGCTACAAGAATGCTGGATAATGTCATTACTGTTTGTCGTTATCCTTTAGCGCAAGTTGATAGGGTTGTTAAGGCAAACAGAAAAATAGGATTAGGAGTAATGGGATGGGCAGACATCTTGGTGAAAATGTGCATATCTTACGATAGTGACGAGTCATTAAGACTGGCGGAAAAACTGATGAAATTTATTACTGACACTTCACACGATGAATCGCAAAAATTAGGCAGAAAAAAAGGTTCCTTTTCCAATTTCCCCGGGTCATTATGGCAAAAGAAAGGATACCGCGCGATGAGAAATTCTACCTGTACGACAATAGCTCCTACCGGCTCAATTTCTATGACCGCCGGGGTTTCCTCAGGAATTGAACCGCTTTTTGCCCTATCGTACTTTAAACAAGTCATGGGGGGAATGAAATTGCCAGAGATTAACAAAGAACTGTTAAAAGAAATAGAGAAATTGAATCTCGGTCCGCAGAAGGAAGAAATAATTGAAGAAATAGTTCATCAGGGAAGTGTCCAACAGGTTAATAAAATTTCTGAAACTCTGAAAAAAGTATTTGTAACCGCAATGGATATTGATCCTCTATGGCATGTAAGAATGCAAGCGGCATTCCAGAAATATACCGATAACGCCGTTTCCAAGACGATTAATCTTTCACAAAACGCGACTACTAAGGATGTGGAAAAAGCCTTTTTACTAGCCCATAAGCTTGGATGTAAAGGGATAACCGTGTATCGTGATAAATCAAGAGATCTTCAGGTGCTCAACGTAGGATTCCAAGGAAGCAAAGTATCCCCATCTGTGGTAAATAACAAAATAAACGTCATACTTGATCCCGACAGCTGTCCTAATTGTCAAGGAAAATTGGTTCGGGAAGAAGGTTGTCTGAATTGTCCATCATGTGGATTTAGCGCGTGCAGTGTCTAAAAAAATACAATGTATAATGTACAATTTACAATGAAATTTTCACAAAACTTTTTTACATTTTACATTTTA
>JACQHK010000035.1 GCA_016199065.1 Candidatus Microgenomates bacterium
CGGGGCGAAAAAGCGGATTAGATAAGTATATAACTAAAATTTGATCTTAACCTTGTATAAACCTTCATCTTTTGCACCTAACTCATACTTATATCTTTCTGGGCCTCTTAAAAAATTAAATCGTTTAAACTTATTTTCAATCGCCCATTTCACCGTTTGCGCTTTCAGCAATACTCCTATCGATAAATCGGTATAGCGTCGGTCAAAACCTGAATTATAAAGCCAGTACTCTTTTTTCCATAAAAAGGCTATTGTAACCGAAACGTTTTGTTCTTCGATTTTTAGCAACATGATATGTATAAATCCCTGCTTAGCCAAGTAAGCAGTCATTGTGGTAAAAAATTTTTCCATCAAGGGTGTCATGAAATGGTCTTTTTGTTCAGTTGAGACCTTATGTAACCTAAAAAATTCCGGCATTGCTTGTTGAAGATTTGGTACTTCCTCGAAGCGATAATTTACTTCGTCCAGGTGGCGGAATTTTCGACGTAATTCGTGTCGTGACTTACGATCCAATTGCAAAAGATGGTCTTCCCAAGTAACTGGTAAATTCATCGCCGGCGCCACATCGGGTATGCTATTGTCTAGTATTTTTTCTACCGAATATTTTTTATCTCTTAGTACCGCAAGACTGGGTGACTTTTCTCTTAAATAATCCAATTCCATTTCCTCTATCCCTTGGGTGGGGAAAAACTCAAAAAGACTTTCCCAAACTTTTCTTTCGTAATTCTTTTTAATTACGAGGTCACCAAAGTCCGTAACCAAATCATCGCTTGGCAAACGGTCGGTTCCTAAAAAAGTCAGCTTTCCTCCTCTTTTCCTGAAGGGCGCAACCGCTACTAACTGTTTATTGTCGTAGATTTCCCACAAAAAAAGCTCGTTATGATCTTTAATAAAAGCTTCCCGCCAAGCCTTTAAATACTCTCTCGTCTGAAAAACAGTAGCTGTTTCGGAATCAGGTATCAGTTTTTCCCAATCACGATGTACTTCTTCAATCTTGGAAACAATTTTGTAAGTCAACATATAAATTTAGGATTTGGGGAGTAGCGTTTAGGGTAAAAATTATATTATTCGTATCACAATTCTAAACGCTGCACCCTATACGCTAAACGCTAAAACAAGCTTAACTGTTTTTTACTTTCGTCAATTATGGTTTCTTCCTTTTCGTTCCATATTTTAACCACTCCGAAAACACCATCGTAGCCAGGTTCAATTACTATATCGCCCTTTCGTACTTTTTCCACACCCTCAGCTATTTTTTCTCCCGCAATCGAAGCGATTTCCCTCACGTCACAATTTATTAATACTTCAAACTCACTGCCCAAAGAATTAATTAATTTATTAAATTCTGACTGTACTTTTTCCGTATTTACCTGAGCCCCAACCGCTTCGGCAATTATTTCCTGTAAAGGAACCAGCATGACATAAGGGGGTCTCTGTGGAAAAAGCTCGCTATAAAAACCCAGTATTGGGATACCGTTTATTTCTTTTTTATTAAGCCTTAAATCTCCCTCTGTTCTTCCGGCTAGTTCTTCAACGCGGTGCATCACCCCTACAGTTAGTGACTTACCGCAGGTAGGACAAACGCTTCCGTATTTTTTAGTTTCCTCGGGTGTTTGACGAACATTACAATTTCTGTGTCCTGTGAAATGATATTTCCCTTCCTCAGGATAAAATTCAATAGTATACGAAATAGTATTAAGGGGTAAGTATCCAGTATTAAGCGGCTCTGCTTTCTCTCCCTTAATACTTAATACTTGTTGCTTGATACTTGGTTCCATAATCGCCTCACGAATTGCTTTATAACTCAAGTTCTCAAGATTAAACACGGTGGCCTCACGACCCAACTTAGGTCCGCTATGGGCATCGGAAAAACTGACAATGCTGCGATTATCCAGTTCTTTTATCCGCCAATTCATCGCCGGATTGCTGGAAAGTCCGGTTTCAATAGCAAAAACCTGTGATGCATATGAACCAAAGGCTTCGGCGATGGAGTCAAACCCGCTCATCGAGCCAAAAAGCGAAAACCAAGGAGTCCAACAGTGAGCCGGGATGACTAGACAATCAGGATTAACATTAAAGACTACTTCACATAACTGAATGCTGGTTAGGCCGATAATCGGCCTCCCGTCAGACATTAAGTTACACCCTCTACGCGTCAATTCTGTATTAATCTTAGTCACCGTCACAAAATCTGGGGCAAAAATTAAGGTATGAATTCGTCGCAGCTTTCCACCCTGGCTGTAAATACAGCTAACTTCGCCGCTTAATAAAAAGTTAACCTGGGTATTCTCCGGATCATTAACTAAAGTCAAAATTCCACTTCCGTCTTCTTTTAAATGCATCTGTAATTCTTTAAGCCAAAGCGGATGTGTCCAGTCTCCTGTTGCCAAAAGCTTAATGCCCTTTTTTTTGGCCCACAGTGCCATTTGGGGAATAACCATTTGCGAAGAAACCGCTCTGGCATAGCGGGAATGAAGCTGAAGATCCGTAATAACCGAATTCATTTAAGCCAAACGAAAAATAGATAAAACAACGCCGTCGCTAAAATAATTCTAAAGATATGGAAATATCCGATGGTTTTTTTATCAAATCCGATATTAACCTTACCCAGCCAAAACCAGGTTAAACAAGAATCAGAAATCCATTTTCCGGACCACATTTTAGAAAAGATCAAATCCCAAATCACGCTTCCCAACAAACCAAAAACGATGTAGATCTTGAGAATTTTTAAGGAAAAACCGCTGGCAACAAAAATAGCGGAAAATGGAATAAGACCTACGAAAATAACTAACCACCAAAAAAGAAAATAATTAGAAAACCATTTGGGAGGTTTGACTTTCGAAGGAAAAAACTTATCAGAGGCATATGTATCAACCATACCGCCCACAACCATATAAAGAAAAAGCAAAATGATTAACAAAATCTCTCTGGTTGTAAAATTTACCATCAGATATCCTTTTAAATGTTGACAGAAGTTATCCGGTTATTCCCTGTGAGATCCGCCGATTCGGCACAGAGTCGAAGGGAATTGCCTTCGACTTCGCTCAGGCAACAAAAATAGCGTATAACTCCGATAATTATATTGTTTTAAAATTTTTCAATACGCGAAAGACTGCTAACAGTTTATCAGTCGAGACATTAATATCATAGTCCTTTATTTTTTCCAAAGAACCTTTACTCATTTTTTCTCTCAACTTATCATTTTTTAAGGCTTTCAGCACGACTTGGGCAAATTCGTGAGGGTCATCGGGCGAAGTTAAAAATCCATTACGGTCATCAACTAGCTCGGGGGTGCCACGCGCGTCAACACCAACTACCGGTAGGCCATGGGCCATAGCTTCGAGCATGGAAATGGACTGGTTTTCGATCTTACTGGTCGTAACGTAAAGTTCACCCAAATAATAAATTTGATTTTTTATTATTTCCTCCCTGCTTAATTTACCGGTAAAAATAACTGAGCTTTTTAAATTTAATTCCTCTACTAATGCTTGAAGCCTTCCCCTGGACGGACCATCACCTACTAAAACCAGAGTTGTTTTTGGCGCCTCATCTTTTATCAATCTCCAGGCTTTTATTAATACATCAAGACTCTTGTCCGGAGCCAACCTGCTAACATTTATAACAACCTGGTGGTCAGAAGGAATATGATATTTTACCCGTAAACTTCGAATTTTAGAATCAGACGGCTTTTTTATTTGAGAAAGATCAATCCCGTTATTTATAAAAATAGTGTCCTTGTGCAATCCGTGTTTTTTCAACTCCTCCGCTGCAACATGAGAAGGACAAATTACCGCATTGGCTAAGTTATGATAATATGAAGTTAGTTTCCATAACGGTCGCGCAAAGACTTTTAACTTATATCCCCGTTTAAGATTTTTAAACATCTCTTCGTCTAAAAAAAACGTATGGAAAGTTATGGCTACGGGAATTTTCAAAATTTTTCCGGCGGTTAAACCCTCTGTTCCCACGGTCGAAGGGTCCTGGACGTGAATTACGTCAGGCTTAAAACGCTTAAGTATCAGAAGAACTTTGGGTAATGAAGGTATGGTAAAACGGATATCGGGATATAAAAAAGAAGGCAGTGAAGGGAGCAGTTTAACTGTAAAAGGGTATTGCTCTAAATTTAATTTAATCCCTCTTCGGGGACGGGGAGCAAAAATAATAACCTGATGTCCTCTCTTTTGTAATTGGTTTGCAGTATCAAAAACATAACTGACGACACCGTTAATCTGCGGCAGGAACGAATCGGTAAAAATTGCTATGTGCATGATCTTTGTGCTATTTTAGCATAGGTTATTCTTAGATTTTATTTCTGTTCACCAAGCATAGCCTTGCTCAGCCTTCGTAGCGCTTCGGCGAAGAAGGCACGAAGTTGGGCTTTTTGCATTTTTATTTTTGATTTATATGAGGATCGTCATTTTTGAAAAAGAAGAACAGTTAAAAGTCGGGGGAATCGTCATTCACAACCAACGGCTCAAAGACCACTTAAAAAAACTTGGTCACCAGGTGAAAATTATCCGTTTTTCCAACGAAAACATCAACAGCTCAGAGGTAACTACCATCCCCTACTATCTGGCGGAAAAAAGGACTTATATCTTTCTTCCCCAGGAAAACACCAAGGAATTGGTGAAAAATGAGCTGGAAAAATTTAAACCCGATATCGTCCACTTTTGCGTAGGAATTTCTCCTTTTGACTTTTTTATCCCTCTACTTTGCCACGCTCTCAAAATCCCAGTGGTTGGAATCTGGCATTCTGATTTACCACCTCACGAAGATACCATTAATTTATTACTCAAATCGATTTATTTGGCTTATTTGCCGGTCTGTAAACAACTCGATTCTTTGATTGTTTTTACACCACGCTTGCGGGATTTCTATGTTAAAAAAGGGATAAAGAATTCGCGTGTAAATATCATTCCGAACGGAATAAACTGTCAAACCTACGCCCCCGGGACATCCTCACTGCAAGCAAGATTCGGTAAAACCACCAACATACTTTTTTTAGCCAGAATTACTTTAGTAAAAAATCCTGAGACTTTAATCGAGGCTTTTCGGGAACTTAACCTTCCACAAACCAGATTAATCATCGCCGGAACAGGAGATTTGGAAGAAGAATTAAAAGAAAGGTACAAAAAAGACCGGCGAATTATTTTCACCGGTTTAATTAGCAACGAAAAACATAAGGTTGATCTTCTACGAGCCTCTCAGATTTTCGTTCTTCCCTCTAAACACGAAGGCATGTCTTTATCTTTACTGGAAGCGATGTCTTGTGGTTTGGCTTGCATTGCCACAAACGCGGGGGGAAATTCTGACCTTTTGGGAAAAGCTGGAATTATTGTCGACACGAACAACCTAGAGTCCGAATTACCTTTAGCCTTAAAGATCTTACTCCAACACCGGGAATTCCAAAAAGTTTTGGGGCGAGAAGCAAGAAACAGGGTTTTGTTAAATTTTGAAGAAGAAAAAACCTTTAATAAATATCTGGCACTTTACGAAAGGGTGATAGGACAATTTAAAAAAGAGGGGCCTCCGAAAGCAATTTCTCAGGAATTATATTCAGTTTTCAGAAATAAGTTTAAAAACTTGTGGAAAAAGGCGAAAAATTTCGGTGAGAACTACCTGCTTGGTTAAATTTTCAATTTTCGTAAATTTCAAATTTTCTAAATAATTATCAAGTTTAAGTTTCAGTTTTCCAAAAATTTGAAAATTGTAATATTGAACCTTTGTTGGAAAATTGTAAAATTTGAAAATTAATCAATGTCCTTGTCTTTTGTACATCTTCTCAATTTCTTCTACAGTAGTCGCATCTTCCGGCTGCTTTTCTCGAAAAGTTTTAAGTCTGGGAAAACGCAGGGCAAAACCGGGAACAATTACTGTTTCTGCCGTACCTGATTTTGATTTGCCCATTTTTCTTCCGGCCGTATGCACCGGCGATCGGGTAATCTCATCGGCATTAATTTCCACAACCATTTTAGGCTCTACCCAAGCGTCGCATTTCATGGCCTTATCTACCACATATCTTTTGGGAATACTTGCTGCTTGATACTTACTACTTGATACTTTTAATGTTCTCCACTCTTCGTCGGTTAGACCGGTACCAATCTTGGCTACGGTCAAAAATTTATCGGTTTGAGAATCATAAACGCCGATCAAAAAATCTCCAATACCAAATCCCTGTCTTTTACCTTGGCCAAAATCGTAACCCATTACCACCGCATCAATCGTGTCTTCCAATTTAGCACTATAACTTTTTTTATATTTTATCCAGTTCCAACCTCGGGCGCCTGCCTGATAAACACCTTGAAGTTTCTTGGCCATAATACCTTCCAAGCCTTTTCTGATGGCTTCCGAAAAAATTTCGTCAATTTTTTTTGCCTTGTCGCAAATTTGAATTTCCGACAAGACGACAGTTTTTTTGGCCAAATTTGTTTTATCGTGATTTACAAAAATACTTTCCAGTTTTTTCCTTCTTTCTTGATAGGCTGTTTCTAAAAGACTTTCTCCGTTTACATATAAGAGTTCAAAAACTACCAACCGTAGAGGAATTTCTTCTGCCTTTTGCGAGATATCATATTTTCTTCTTCGCTGTACGGTTTCTTGAAAAGGCAAAAATTCACCAGTTTTAGTACTAAAAGCAATGGCCTCCCCCTCAAAAATTGCTTCCTCAGCCTTTATTTGGTCAATTACTCCTTGTACCACGTCCGGATACATATTGGTCACATCCTCAAGATTTCTAGAAAAAAGCCTTACAAATTCTTTCTTATCATCTTCAAATAATCCTAAATTCTGCCCATCAATTTTGACTTTTGCCTTTTGACTTTTAACTTTTTTACTAAAGTGTACCTGCAACCGAAAACCATCATATTTATATTCAATCGCGCATCTTCCTATTTTTTTCACTATTTCTTCTCCTCCGGTTAATCTTTCGGCTCTCGTCATTAAAATCGGAGTCCCCACCACCGGCTTAGTCTTTTTTAAACCGGCCAATCCTTTAGTTTTGATTGTCTCGGCAATAAAACCGAGGTCCGGCCGAACATTATAAGCAGCCTCAATTGCCGGCCGGTCCTTTTTAGTGCCAGATAACATCCAGGACAAGCCGTCGAGGATTGTCATATCAGAAAAACCCAGCCTTAATTTATTTAAAGGAATTCTGGCAATATAGCGACAGGAAAGCGAATCTAAATTGCTAAACAATTCAGAAAGCATTGTAATTTTCTTTTCTACTGAACCGGGTCCGGAAAAGAATGCCACCTCGCTCAGTTTTTCATACACCTTAACGACCAACAGTTTGTCCCCCTTACCCCCTGCTTCTGCCCTTAACTGTTCTGCCACAATGCCCAAATCTCCTTTTGCCTTAAAAATCTTATTCACCTGATCTTCGGTCTTATTAAAAGCCCTGCCCAAAGCCTTAATAATCATGCGATCTGCCAAGCCGAATTCGATAGGTTCAAAAAGCGGTAAAACACGACCCTGCAACAGATAACATATTTTGTCCACCTCTCCTTCGGATGTTTCTCGAAAAAGTTTGGCTAAAATTCCCACCATTGAATTGCGGGAGGTGGTATTTTCCAATTCAGAAAAGTATTGAGACAATCTTACAAAATTCATGGCAAGAAGAAAAAATAAAACACGAAGATTACGAGCAAAAAAATTACCGCTAAAAGAAAACTAACCCAGGCAGGTTCTTTACGCAAGAGTTTATGAATCCCGTCGGCGATTAAAGTAAAGGCAAAAAGTGTCGGCAAAACTAAACCAACGTAGATAAACTGAGGATCGAATTTGTTCATAGGCTTCAATTTCAAATTTTCGTAATTTTACAATTTTCTAAATAATTATTAAGATTCAATTTTCATATTTTTGAAAATTTATTAATTGAGACTTATTTTGAATATTAGGAAAATTTGAAAATTGGACAATTATTTAATCAAAACATACCTCGCGCTCTTCGTCGCTCCTTCTTTCTTCAAAACCCCCTTTTCTATTAAATCCTTCAGGTCTCTTAGAATGGTATCGTCAGAATAATCAGGAAACATTTCCCGAAAAATCTGACTCTGAATAAAACCCGTCTGCTGAATATATTCCATCATTTTAAGCTGTCGTTCATTTAAGGCCACCTGTTGACCACCCAAATGTTCTTTAATTTTAATATCTACCGAGAGTTTTTGAACTCTTTCTCTTATTCTGACCAGTTCAATCGCCAAACCCTGACTAAAGTACTCCAGCCAAAAAGTTAAATCACCATCTCCACTGTGCTCTGATTCTACAATTCTTTTATCAACACTCTGCAATGCTTTATAATAGCTTTCAGCATCTTTATCATAATGTTCCTCAAGCGAAAAGAAATGCTTAATATCATAGCCTCCCAAAAATAAAACTAAGGTTGCTAACGACCGTGCCACTCTACCATTTCCATCAAGAAAAGGGTGAATTCTCACAAATTCATAGTGGACCACTCCAGCCTGTAAAACAGGATGAACTTCTGCGGTATCCTTATCATTTAACCAAGAGGTTAAGCTGTCTAATAAAAAAGGCACTTCTACTGCACTCGGGGGACGGAAAGAAACTTCGCCGGTGAGGCTATTTTTTACTACTACTTGATTAGTTCTAAAGACTCCACATTGTTCGGGGGGCAAAATTTTTTCCACTGTCAGTCGGTGAATTTTTTTTAGTACCTCAGTAGTTAAGGGTTTTTTTTCGGATAGATTGTTACTTTGAAATTCTTCAATATACTTAAGAACGTTACGATAATTCAAAACTTCCTGAATATCTCTTTCCCGCGCCACTACTTCCTGCCCGGATAAAACCTGGGCGGCCTGGGATAGATTAAGACTATTTCCTTCAAGATGAGTTCCGTAGTGAACTGATCTGACTAGGGCCTCTTCCCTAAATCTTGCTTCCCAGGCAGGAACCAAAGGAGCGTTGGTAATTATTTCTTTGGCTGCTTCGATAATTCCGATTTGCGAAAGAATTTTATTAGTAATGGTATATTTCGGGGAGTACATATTTGGTGGATAAATTATGGCACAATTATAATCTTTGGGCAAGATAAATTACAGTAAATCTTGCTATAAGGAGAGTTTTCAATTTTTAATTTAATAATTAGTTATTGAATGAAAATTAGAAATTGAAAATTGGAAATTAAAAGTAGTTATTACCCGTATTGATAATTTTTACCGAATGTGGATGGCTTTCCGTAAAACCGCCTTGTGTAATTTTTACAAAAACGGCCTTTTTATGAAATTCAAGTAAATTTTTTGCGCCGAGGTAATAAAATGAACTTCTTAAACTCCCTTCCATTTGCAATAAAAAGTCGGCGACCTCACCCCTGTAAGAAACAATCGCCTCTACGCCTTCGGCGATTAATTTTTTTTCAGCAGTTTTTCTTTGTTGACCATATCTTTCCGCACCGCCCTTTTTCATCGCGGAAATCGAACCCATCCCCCTGTATGCTTTAAATTTCATACCTCTTTTCACCACAATTTCACCTGCTGACTCAGAAAATCCGGACAATAAAGAACCCAGCATAACGGCCTGTGCTCCCGTCCCCAAGGCCTTGGCTATGTCGCCAAATTGTTTAATTCCGCCATCGGCAACAACAGTTTTACGATATTTACGGGCAACCTTGACTGCTTGCGCTATCGCCCACAATTGCGGAACTCCTATCCCGGAAATGATACGGGTAGTACAAATACTCCCCGGACCCATCCCTACTCTAAGAATGTCGCAACCACAAGCAAGTAAATTCTCCGCTCCCTCAGCCGTCGCGATATTTCCGGCCATGACGCAAATCCTTGTTTTATTTTTAATATCCTTAATAGCCTGACATGCAAAACTGGTATTGCCATGCCCGGAATCAATCACCAGAAGATCAACCTCTGCTTTAATTAATAAATCTACTCTTTCTTCAAAATCCGCGCCGATTCCCACCGCTGCTCCGACCAAATATCTTTTTTTAAAATCCAAAGCAGCAGACAAATCACTTACTTTTGATCTCTTAACCAAACCGACCTGCTTACTTTGTTCTAGGGGTGAAAGATTGCGATGGATTACTCCCAGACAACCAAATTTCGCCATGGCTAAGGCCATTTCACTTTCAGTTACCGTATCCATCGGAGAAGAAATAACCGGTACACCCAGTGTGATTGCAGAAGATAATTTAACTTTCAAATCAACTTCGCTTCGTTTAAAATCGCTATAACCCGGCAACAATAAAACGTCGTCAAATGTTAATGCTCCCCGAATAATTTTCATAACCTCACTCCCTACACAAAAGTTGATTGTTTGGCTTGCTTAATTAATAACTTTACCTGATTGATTGTTAAAATCCTTTTTTCAATTAATTTCTCAAACTCGCTTTTCACGCTAACATCTAAGAGTTCCGGACCGTCGGAATTAATAGTAAAAAGCACTCTGTTGTGCCATAATTTATCGATAATATCAGCCATTTCATTCCAATTTTTAACTGCACCTGTATAAATATTTGATGTGGGACAAACTTCCAGTACCACCTTTCTTTTTGCCAACTCCCGCAATAAGTTTTTATCACCAGCGCTTTTGATACCATGACCGATTCGGTCAGGGCGTAACTTTTCAAGTACTTCCCAAACCTCAGCTGAAGATGTCACTTCACCGGTGTGAATTGTGATTTTTAAACCACCACCCCTGGCACATTCTACGGCTTCAGCAATATCATCCATTTTAAAGTTAGGGTTTAATGGCCCGGCAATGTCTAAACCCACCACGCCATCGGTCCTAAACTTAATTGCCTTTTGAGCAATAATTAAATTCTGTTTTTTATTAAACCTCCGGTCCATCATTAAAATTATTCCCGCCCTAACAGGATAGTCTAATGTTGCTTTCTTCATGCCAATTACCGCACCTAAAATTATTTTATCTAAATCGGCTAACCCTCCCCGATTACGAAACATGGGGTTAAATCTGATTTCAATGGTGCGAATGTCGGCAGTACGATAAGCGTGACTGATTGCATAATGAACAGCCCTTTCTACGGCATAAGTTGAAGATTGAATTAGTTCAGTTAGGTCAAAAAAAGAAAGGTATTTTTCATAAGTGGTTTTTCTTCTTAAGCGTACCGATTCGATAAATTTCCAATAATCTTTGTGTTCCAGTTTAATACCTTGTTCATGGGCTAACTCCCATAAAAAATGAGGTGTGGAAGCGGAACCTAGATGTAAATGAAGATCTGTAAGATCGGAAAGAATTATTTCGACAGCCATATTCTATGGTAACACAATATCATATCGATGTCACATCGAAATGCGGCTACGATGTGACATCATTTAGAAATGTTGTTGTTAGCAAATAATTTCTAACGGCTTTATAATAAACTTATGGAAACCAAGAAAAGGAAACTAAAACTAAGACTCGCAATTCTCAGGCAAATGGTCACTCTTTCTACTGGCAGTTTGGGTCTTGTTGCTGCATTAGCCTGGAACAGTCTCATACAGGAAATTGTTAATAATTATATTAAGGAATATTTAACAGTAGGGAGTGGAATAGTATCACTATTAATCTATGCTCTAGTCGTCACCGTCCTGGCCGTGTTTGTTACTCTCCAGCTGTCTAAACTAATCGAAAAGCTTGAGGAGAATCAAAATAGCCAAAAATAATTTACAAATTTTCCTAATTTTCTAATAAATTACCATTTTGCTATTTTCAACTTTGAAAATTAATTTGAAAATTGTGAAAATTACGAAAATTGAAAATTATTTAGAAGTCTTCGCACCACTTAATCGTTTCCGGCAAGGCTTTCGCCAAATCATCTGCGTTATAATAATTACCGATTTTTTCTCCCAACCTCTGCGCTGCCAGTTTGACTAAAAAAGCGCCGGCGCTAGCTGCCAGAAACGAATCGTTTTTACAAGCCAGTGCCGCAATTATTCCCGCCGTTACGTCACCAGTTCCGCCTTTGGTTAAACCAGGTTGGGGCATACCGATTGTTTTGGTTTTAAATTCGTCCGAAACTGTTGCTTCACCACCCTTGTTCACAATAATGCATTGGTATTTCTTAGCCATTAATGAAACATTCTCTGGTGTTTTTGGCAAATCAAATAAAATTTCGAATTCCCGACTATTAGGTGTAAGAATAGCTCCTTGGGGAATAAATTTTGCCTCAATGGTTTGCAAGCTTCCTGCATCTATAATCCATTTTTTCTCAGGAAATTTCGCTAACAATCTTTCCGATAATCTTTTAGTCTTTAATCCTTCTTTGTCCAATTTTACTTTCTTATTATTGGAAATTGCTTGTCCCGAGAAGTCTTGACGAAGTGGGAGAAATTGCCTGCCGGCCGGCAAGGCAGGGAAATTGGAAATTTCCCTATGGTAGCGCATTAAACCAGGACCGATCAAAACCGCGTCCGATTTGGCAATATAATAATCAATTTCCTCCTCCGGCACCCAGATAAAAGAATATAGTTCGCTTTTAAGCTTATAAGTAAGATCTTTATCATCCTTTGGACCAGAGAAAAAAACCATATCTACTATTCGAGAGGCCACAGTTAACGCCAAAAGGGGCGCGCCATGAAAAAGTGAAGAACCACCAATAATAGTTAGTTGTCCGTTTTCTTCCTTCTGTGACGAAGGCTTAGGTTTGAGCAGTGCTTTAACTTCCCCCACCCCCACTCTCTTTTTTGCCTCTTCTAAAGAAATTTGGTAAAAACGGGCATTTTCCGAATCGATTAATTCTGTATTCGTTTTTATACTCATATTTTCTTATAACACTCATTAAGCATATACGACTTATAAAACATATTGGCTTTTTATTTGGTTAATTGATGGAGAAAGGAACTGACCAGTGAAATCACCAAACTAAACAAGAGTGCCCACCAGAAATTAGCCACGGTAAAAC
Organism: Candidatus Microgenomates bacterium; assembly: GCA_016199065.1. Taxonomy (GTDB): domain Bacteria; phylum Patescibacteriota; class Microgenomatia; order JACPZF01; family JACPZF01; genus JACQHK01. The sequence continues at coordinate 12,869 of JACQHK010000035.1, forward strand.
CTGACACTAAATAACTCACTAGTAAAATCAAAAATGCGTTGATGACAAATTGAAAAAGACCTAGGGTTAAAATGGTAAGGGGTAAAGTCAAAAGAACCAAAATCGGTTTTAAAAAAATATTAACAACACCTAAAACCACCGCCACGACAACTGCTGTAGTAAAACTATCAATTTTTATCCCGGGCAGTAGATAACCTGTAATAAATACGGCGAGCGAGCTTATAAATAAGTTGATTAAGACTTTCATGCACTTAACATAACAAAAAATACTCAGGCGGTCAATTTATATACCAGCTCAAAACTCAATGGTCAAAACTAAAAACCACAGGTTAAAGCTTAAAACCTTTTAGTTGCAGTTTTGACTTTTGAATTTTGCGTTTTAAGTTAAGTTTTTAAAATCGTTGATCAAGATTAATAATCTGTATATCTTTCAGTATTCCCTCAACCTTGTCGACATCGGTTGTTGTAATAATGGTTTGTCCCCGCGAAATTATTTGTAAAACTTCTTCACGATGATTTTCGTCCAATTCAGAAAAAATATCATCTAATAACAAAATTGGTACTTTGCCTGTTTTTTCTTTTAAAAATTCCAGCTCCCCAATTTTTAACCACAATACTCCCATTCTCTGCTCGCCACGCGAGGCGTAAAGATTAATATCTATTTTGTGAGAAGGTTGGTTTTCTTTTTCCAGAAAAATCCGAAAGTCATCGCGATGAGGTCCTACTAGAGTTGTGGCCGCAAGAATTTCCTCCTGAGCGTATTGTTTTAATCTCGCCTCGCTAATTTCACTTTGGTCGTAATAAATGCTAAATTGGCTTCCCTTTTTAGGTAAATGGTTTAAGAAATTAAGAAATTCCATGCGTAAATTATTTAAATAACCACCATTTTTAACCAACAAATCATTCCAGAACAGAAGCTGGCCGGAGGAGATTCCTTCGTCACGAATTCTCTCGAGCAATCTATTTCTTTGGCGTAAGCCCTTTTCGTATAGGTGCAGCGACCTGCGATAAGCCCTATCTAATTGGACTAAAACCAAGTCTAAGTAGCGCCGCCGCAGAGAAGGACTTGAGCTAATTAGTTCTAGGTCAGTAGGAGAAAACATTACTGCATAAAGATTACCCAAGAAATCTAGTTGTCTCTTAGCTACTTTATTAATCAGGTATTTCTTACTTTTAAGACTTTTTCCGTCGTTTTTCTGACCAGAGTCAGGTCTGACTTGGTTGACTATAATGATCTCTAATTCTTTTGTTACTTTTTCTTCGTAAGGTAAATTTTCTGTAAGTACCAGCGCTTTTATTTTGGCAAAATCCGCAGACCAATTGATAGCTTCTGCTTCTTTTTCGGCACGGAAGGATTTTCCGGTAGCCAAGAGATAAATTGCTTCTAATAAGTTAGTTTTCCCGGCCGTATTTTCGCCAACAACAACGGTGATTTCTTTAGAAAAAGAAAAAATCTTTTTTTTATAACTACGATAGTTTTCGAGGCTTAAGGAAGAAAGAAACATAAAGAAAGTTCAAAAGTCAAAAGTCAAAGATCAAAAACTGAAGCTTAATACTTAAAGATTATTCAACTCATCTTTTAACTTTAATCTGTGGCTTTGACCCTTGATCCTTGAGTTTTGAACTATTTTATCACTGTTCCCACAAAATCTTCTTTGTTAAAATATTTTTTAAGATTTTCTAAATCATTACCCTTAAGAATCACTACTTCTAATCCCAACTCCTGTGCTTTTTTCGCAGCTACCGGGTCAAAAGGAGCGTTCATGCCGGGATCCCATTTATTTCCCACTAATTTCCTGAATTGTTTCCAAGACATCGTAGGCTGAGGAATGGCGTCGGGAAACCGATTAGGGTCTTTGTTATAAACCATCGTAATATTGCTTAAGTTAATAATAATTTTTGCTCCGTACTCTTGGGCCAGCAAAATAGCATCATAATCTGTCGACCAGCCGGGTTTCCAGCCCGAAGCAATCATCAATCTCTCTTTTACTTCATCTTCCTGATTGAAATGTTTTTTAACTCTAAAATAAGCAATATCGCGAAAAATAGTGCGCAATAGATGAGCGTTAAGTCTGGTAGCATGAATGCCTAACCAGTCAATATCATCGCTGGTTATTTTCCCAATTACTTCCCGAGCGGCTTTTTGATAATTTCGGGCAATAGCTCCGCCGCCGCAAACAATAAAAAACCGCCGATCGGTGGCGGCAATTTGCTGACGGATAAAGTTATTGAATTCTTTAAGGAAAGGCGTATTAACTCCCCCATTGGGAACGATTAAAGATCCACCTAAGGAAATGACAATGTTTTGCATACTCATTAATTTTCAAATTTTCGTAATTTTGCGCAATTTTCCAAAGAATTTTCAAGATATAGTTTTCGAAAATTATGAAAATTCGAAAATTATTTCTGGCACCTTGGGCACCAAAAAGTTCCCCTGCCCGAAAGTCTTTCGTATTTTAACACAGAGCCGCAGCGGTTAGGACACTCTTTGTTTTTTTGTTCATAAACTAAAAAGTGTTTTTGATAATTGCCTAATTGTCCATATAAATCGCGGTAATTTTCGTCTCGAGCACTCGATCCGCGATATTTAATTCCTCTTTTTAGCGCCTCGCGTATATTTTCGTAAAGTAAAAGTATCTCTTCTTTGTTTAAGCTTTTTGCGCTTCTGTGCGGTTTAATTTTTGCTAAAAACAGTGCTTCATTAGCATAGATATTACCAATTCCGGAAATAGCCGTTTGGTCCATAATTAAAGCCTTAA
>JACQHK010000036.1 GCA_016199065.1 Candidatus Microgenomates bacterium
AAAAGTTTTATTAAAAAAATTAAGGGTTCTAAACATACCGTGACCGGCTTACCTCTGGAAAAACTGAAAAAAAATCTGAGGAGTCTCCAGATAAAATTAGACTGATAAATCTTGTCGGGATTATGAGGCCAATGTGTTTTCTTAACTAACCTCTATTTTGTCACCAGCATATATCCCCTGCCCCTAACGGTAACGATCAACGAATTTTCATTGTCGGGGGATATTCCCAACTTTTGTCTTACTCTTTTTATATTGACTGCCAAACGTTTTTTCTCAGATCTAAACAGCTCTAAAATCCCGCTTTCCAATAAAGGAATCAGTGCTTGATGTTCTACAACGGTATCATGGTAAGAAATAAGTCTCTCTAAAATGGCAGAATATGATCTTGTCATATTAACCCATCGGTTATTAATTGGCGATTTAGCCATTAACCGATCGGGTAAAAGAATTAATTTACCTCTTATTTGTTCTTTTTGTATATCAACCTCGCTCATCCTGCTTTTTACGGATTCAGGATAAGAACCCCTATCAATTAATCCGCGAACCTGTTTGTTGCTCACAAACGTGTACCCTTTTCCTTCATGTCTAATTTTTAGATCTCGTACTTTTAGTGTTTTTAATTTTTCGTTTAAGCGTCCGACATTAACAGCAGCTGTGTTTCTGTCTGCCCTTGTGCTCACGCCACCAAATAATACTTCGGTAAAGGCGTCAGGAATCATCACTCCAAAGGGATTAGCTAGCAAGCGCGCTAAGATTTTTGTTTCTGTGGGTGTAGTACTGACGCGGCGATTATCTGTCACCACTTCTCCGGTTGGTACAAGTCTGATTCTGTTTACCGGATGGTCCGGCAAAAAACGATTAATTTCAGGTTGGGTTTCTTTGGCTGACATAAGATTTGACGGGGCAGAATTTAGGCTCTTTCTTCTTCGCTATAGAGGTAGAGATATTCACCTTTATCGTATTCAAAAAGTTCCCCGGGAGCAAATAGTAAATCAATTTCTTTTTGGGCAGATTCGGCTGAATCGGAGGCGTGGATTAAATTAAACTGTTGAGATAAACCATAATCTCCTCTGATCGACCCTGGCTCTGCTTCGTATCCTTTGGTAATTCCGCACATTAATCTTACCGCCGCAACTGATTCCATCCCTTCCCAAACCATCGCCACAATGGGATAGGATTTCATAAAGTCTTTCAGGCTTTTGAAAAAGGATTTACCTTTGTGATGAATATACCAATGATCAAGTATTTCGTCTGTTAGTCTGGTCATTTTTAAACCAACCAGTTTCAGACCTTTCTTTTCAAAACGGGAAATTATATTGCCAATAAGACCCCTTTGTAGCCCATCGGGCTTAACCAAAACAACAGTTTTTTGTAACATAAATTTAAATGTACAATGTAAAATGTATAATTTACAATTAAATTTGCATATTAATTGTACATTGTAAATTGTACATTGTAAATTGATTCTAGAGTTTGCTCACTCCCGTAAACGTAAAATCTTTCACCCTGATTGCTGGCAATAGACTCGCTCCAAAGCCCTCATCGCTTGGTTCCAAATGAACTTCTCTGGACAAATCAACAATGTTGGAAAAAACTTTTGGAATGGATACGGTAAAACGCATGTTGTTAATTCCCGAAACTATTTCGCCGTTTTTAATTAAAAAGGTACCATCTCTGGTCATTCCGGTGATGGAAAGTTCTTTGGGATGAACATTGCGTACGTACCAGAAACGGCTTATTAAAACGCCCTTTTTGACGCCTCTTAGCAATTTATTTTTGGGAGTGCTACCGGGTTTTAAATGGAGGTGAAAAGCATAAGCGTCTTCGGTGTGTGGTGCGGGAAAACCATGTCCGGTGGGTTTAGTTTTATATTTGTTGGCCAGATAGTGATCGTAGACTACGTTTTTAGCAATTCCTTCCTCAATTAAAGTTAAGGGTTTTTTGGGAATACCCTGATAATCAAACGGCATCGGTATAACTTCTTGGTTTAATCCGTTATCCCAAATTGTCACATTTTCACCCATGAC
>JACQHK010000037.1 GCA_016199065.1 Candidatus Microgenomates bacterium
CAAAACTCAAAAGTCAAAATTACAGTTAAAAACTAAAAAGTTTTCCATATATAAACCATAACGAAAGGTGAACCTCAATTGGTTTTAACTTTTAAGTTGTGGTTTTAAGTTTTGAACTTTGACTTTTGACATACCCTTATTTTTATTTCAACTCAATTTTATCTTTTCCCATAAATGATTGTAAAACTCCAGGAATTAATACACTCCCATCCTTCTGCTGGTAATTTTCCAAGATGGCGATAATCGTTCTGCCAATCGCGCATGCCGTACCGTTTAGGGTATGCAACAATTCTGTCAGGTTTTTTTCTTTATATTTAATGTTTAATCTTCGGGCTTGAAAATCAGTGGTATTGGAAGTGGAAGTTACTTCGCGGTATTTATTTTGCGAAGGAATCCACGCCTCAACATCATATTTTTTAGCCGCAGCCGATCCTAAGTCTCCACTACAGATTAAAACTACGTGGTAGGGAATTTGCAGTTCCTGAAAAATTTCTTCTTCGATTGCCAAAAATTCTTCATGGAAATTTTTTGACTCCTCAGGCTTACAAAAGATTACCATCTCTACTTTGTCGAACTCATGAACCCGAATTATTCCTCTGACGTCTTTACCGTATGACCCGCGCTCTACCCTGAAACAAGAAGAGAATCCGGCATAACGAAGAGGCAGATTTTTTGCTTCCAATATTTCGTTGGCGTGCTGCCCAACTAAAGTTATTTCAGCTGTAGCGATCAGGTGTAAATCCTCACCTTCTATCTTATAAATCTGTCGTTCTTTTTCACTTCTGGCCTTATATCCTGTACCGCCAATAATTTTTTCATTTACCAATTCCGGAGTAATTACGGGAACGAAACCTTTTTTAACCAATTTACCCATTACGTAATTGATTAATGCCAGTTCCAGAAGTGCACCCTCGTTTTTTAAAAAATAAAACCCGCTCTGACTAACCTTAGTTCCCCTTTCAATATCAATCAAGCCCAATTTTTCTCCTAAGCTAACATGGTCTTGGGGGGTAAAAGAAAATTTTGTAGGTTCTCCCCATTTTTTTATAACCTGGTTTCCCGACTCATCCTTGGCCACCGGAACATCGTCAAAGGCTGGATTGGGAACTCCTTGCAACAAATCTTCCAGCTCTTTTTCGATCTTAGCAAGACCTGCTTCGCTATTTTTAATATCATCACCTAATCTTCTTAATTTAGTAATTTCTGCGTCGGTTGGTTTAGTTTTGCTTTTTTGATTTCGCTGACTTCTTAAATTTTCTATCTCCTGTAAAAGCTTTCGTCGTTGCTCGTCCAGGGCGACAATTTTTTTCACATCAACCGAAAATCCTTTTTCCTCGGCCTTTTTTTGCACTAAATCTTGGTTCTCTCTGATAAATTTTAGGTCTAACATAAATTACTCCTTTAAAGTTAATAATAAATTATATAAGGCACATTTGTCATATATGTCTGATGTGTTATCTCTGATTGTGATTTTTTTCCATCAAAAAACACTTCTCCTTTTCATAAAGGACGAAGTGTTCGTGGTGCCACCTTACTTTACTCTTATCTCCAGCTGTCTCGGGCATACCCGTCCGGTTTATCCTTAGGGAGTCTTCCGGAAAGCATCTGTCTCTGGAAAGACATCAGGCGCTTTGTTAATTATCTTAATCTTAACAGTCAAAAACTCTTTTATCAAGTCTTATTTTCGCTCGACATTCCACTATGATACTGTGCAGTATCATAGTAACTTGATTAATCGATGAACTGTTTGCGAATTATTTTTTTCAGTTTCTCCAACGCCTTTTTTCTATGATTGTATTTTTCTGTCTCTTTCTGAGTCATTTCCTGACTGTGGTAAAACTTATCAATTTCCGGTAAATATAAAAGTGACCGGTAGGGAAAGCCGGGAATTAAAATATAATAGGGTTTTTCGGCAATTATTCCTCTTACTTTAGCCGAGGCACTGTAAACGATACCGTCAGGAAGGGCTAAGGAAATAACAGTTCTTAATTGTGCCCCTCTTTTATTTACCGGCACACCTTTCATTTTGTAGAGAGTAAATTCTATAAGTTCCTGATCGCTTACATCTTCACTGCCGTTCATCCATCTCCGGGAAAAAACTCCGGGAGCTCCGTGAAGATAAGCTATTTCTAAACCGCCGTCATCGGCAATTGCCGGAAGTCCGGAAATTTCTGAATAAAATTTTGCTTTATGTTGTGAATTTTTCCTAAAGGTCGGAAAATCTTCCCTGGCTCTTTGGGTAATTTTTAATTCATTTAAAGAAACGGGTAAAATTGGCAAGTCGCTTAAAAATTCTTTTATTTCAAAAAATTTACCCGGATTGGTGGTGGCAATAAGAATCTTTTTCACAATCCTAAGAGCTCGTGATTTTGCTGCATTGCCGATAAACAAATTTTGACAAATTCTGGTAACGGGATTCCTAATTTTTCCTCGCAGGGAATAATTCTCGTTCTGTCGGCTCCTTTGGCAAATGAGGGTTGTTTAAATCTTTTTAAAACAAAGTCTACGTCTATTGAGTTAAGTTTTTTATCAGGATGAACTAAAGTACAGGCAACAATTAAACCCGTTAATTCGTCGCAGATAAAGATTCCCCAACCCATTAAAGATTCTTGAGCAGGCACTCGTTCTTTATTGTGAAAATGAATTGCGTTCAGAACTTCACGGTCAATTTCATAACCGCGTTTTTTGAACTCTTCGTCTAACAAAAGGGTGTGTTTGTGAGGTTCTTCTTTGGTAAGCTCATAATCGGCATCGTGTAATAATCCTGTCATCGCCCATTTTTCGATATCGATTGTCTGGTCGCCTGTCTCTTCTTTCAGGTACCGGGCAATGGCCTTCATGCAAACCTCAGCTGCCAAATGGTGCCTTACCAAATTTTCATTGGCAATTAATTCGCGAACCGTTTTTTCTGCTTGTTGTCTGTTCATATGCATATTTGTCTAATATGTCTTATTTTGTCAAATCTGACAATATAATTTTATTAAAGCGCATTTGGGACATCAATAAATTCTGTCTTTGCCCTAAATTTTTTCTCCAAAACTTTACCTAAACTCATCACTCCGAATTTTTCTGTATTATAGTGACCTGCGCTAATAAAATTTATCCCGCCCTCTAAAGCCATGGCAGGAGCCGATTCGTTGGTTTCTCCTGTGAGATAGACATCCAGTCCTTTATCAATTGCTTCCTCTAAATACATTCTTGCTCCTCCCGAAACAAAAGCCACAGTTTCAATCATCGCCTTACCTCCGGCAACGGATTGTGATCTCGTATTAAAAACCTTATCAACCCTCTCTCTGAACTTAACAAGGGTTATTTTACTCGTTAATTGTCCCCAAAATCCGATGTAACTTCCGTCGTACCAGCCGAATTTGCCTTTTATATCTACCCCTAATCTTTTTAACCCTTCGGGATTATTGCCAATTTCCGGATGAGCATCAAGAGGAAGATGGTAAGCAGCCAAACTGATTTCCTTTTCTAATAAAAATTTAATTCTGTCTTTTTGAGGACCCCTGATATATTGCCACCTCTTATTCCACAACAAACCATGATGGGTAATTATCAAATCGCAGGAATTTTTCTGTGCTGTTTTAAAAAGTCTTTGGTTGCAACTGACTCCCAGGGCAATTTTTTTAACCTCGCTTTTTCCTTCCACCTGCAAACCATTCAAAGAGCTGTCTTTAAATTTCGCAATTTCTAAATATTCATCGCAAAAAGCAATAATGTCTGAAAGTTTTGCCATAATTTATTTCCAAAGCACAAACTTCTTTGTCAACTGATCTACTTTTTCTTTCGGCCCAAAAATGCCTATACCCGTATACTCAATCTCCTCATCTCTCTTTTTGGCTACCATTTTAGCCAGCTTTTGATCATCGGTTGCCTCCATCATTTCCGGAATATAACCAATATAAAGCAGATCGCTTTTCCTCACTTGATCCATTAATTCTTTTAATTCCTTTTTTGTTGCAGCTAAAGTAACTATTCCGTATTGGGAATTTCTTGGATGATTTACTCCGTCTTTGGTTTGGAAAAACTTTCCCGTATCAAAAGGTGACTCCATTTTGTTTCCCAAAAATGCTGCTGCATGGGCTGAAGTATTCATAAGTTGCCAACCCGGTAGATTCTTGTCGATAACAATGACTAGTTTTTGTGCAAAGTCCTGTTCAACTTTTGTTTGGGTATTTACTTCCGGACGCAGGAGAGGAAAAGCAATCACCTCTCTGATACTGTGAGTGTTGGTAAAAAGCATTACCAGGCGATCGACGCCAAAACCAATTCCTCCGAGAGGCGGCATTCCATATTCCAGAGCTTCAATAAATTCCTCGTCTAAAGGTTGTGCTTCTGTGTCACCGGCCTTGAGATTTTTTTGTTCGTTTTCAAATCTTTTTCTTTGTTCAAGTCCGGAGGTAATCTCGCTCCATCCGTCAAAAATCTCTTCGCCGCCAACGTATCCTTCAAATCTTTCCACCAATTCTTCCGGATAGTGACGATGCTCCTTAGAAAGCGGGCTTACTTCCCGAGGATAATCTATAACCCAAGTCGGTTCAATCAGGGTTGGTGTAATCAAGTGATCATAAAGAGAAAAAAGCGCTTTATTCTTTGTCCAAACCCCGGTTATCTCAATCCCGTTTTTCTTAACCAATTCTTTTACCTGTTTATCGGGAATTTTATCCCACTCAATCCCCAACCTTTCTTTAACAATCCCTTTCATGGTAACTCTCGGCCAGGGCTTTTGAATATTGATGGTTTTTTCACCCACCCGCAAATCGAAAGTTTTTAATACTTCCTGGGCAATAAATTTAGTCAGACCTTCAGCCAAGTCCATGACTCTGTTATAGTCGGCGTATGATTCGTACCATTCGATCATGGTAAATTCCGGTTGATGAGAATGATCCATTCCTTCGTTGCGAAAGTTTCTGGCTATTTCAAAAATTCTTTCATGGCCTCCAACAATCAGTCTTTTCAAATATAGCTCGGGTGCAACCCGCAAATACATCTCCTGATCTAAGGCATTGAGGTGTGTAGTAAACGGGCGGGCGTTAGTACCGCCGTAGAGATTCTGTAAAATTGGAGTTTCGACTTCCCAAAATTTATTCTGCCATAAAAACTCTCTTATTTTTCTTTCTATTAGCCAACGGTAATTAATAATTTTTCTCGCTTCGGTATTTAATAACAGGTCAAGATATCTTTTTCTGAATCTTTCCTCAACATCCTTCAAACCAAACCACTGATTGGGCATCGGTCTTAAGGATTTAGAAAGCAGCTCAAAATTTTCTGCCTTAATCGTAATTTCACCGGTTTTAGTGGTCATCACTTCCCCTGTAAGTCCGATAAAATCACCTAGATCTAAAAGGTCTAAAAAATCGTATTTATCTTTACCCACATCGTCGAAACGAAACATTACCTGAATCGTTCCGGTCTCATCAAACAGGTTGGCGAAGCTGACCTTCCCATGAGCCCGAAAAGATATCATTCTTCCGGCCGTTCTGACCTGCTTTCCCAACATATTGCGGGCTTCATCGACTGTTTCTCTTTTCGCAAAATAAGGCGGGTAGGGCTTTATTCCCAAGCTTTCAATTTTTTTGAGTTTTTCTAACCGGGCCTTTCTTAAATTTGTAATTGGTTCAGACATAAGTTTTAGTATATATACTTCTTCAACTAAAGTTTACATTAGTATAAATTTTCTATAATTTAGTATAAATACTTCATAATTCAGTATAAACAAAAAAACCTCCTTTTAGGAGGTCGATTTTACCAAAAATACCAACCTCCCTAGGAGTTTTGTTTTTTAGCAGCTTTTTTTAAGTTGGTATGAAGTTGCATTGTGTTTTTACTTTAACACTTTGTAAAATTTTATTCAATGCTAACTATCGTATAGATAATTTTTCCGGCTGGCGCCTCAACTTCAACCGCATCGCCTTTTTTCTTGCCCATTAACGCCTGACCTAAGGGCGAGGCATGCGAAATCTTTTTTTCCAGAGGATTAGCTTCCCATTCACCAACCAGAGTAAAAACATCTTTTTTCCCGGCAACATGAACTGTTACTTTACAACCTATGTCCACCTTGCCGTTTTTTCCGTTGCTTCCAGCTACTGTTTTAACTTCTTTCAATAAATCTTCCAGTTCGGCAATTCTTCCGTCAATAAAGGATAATTCGTCACGTGCGGCTGAATATTCTGCATTCTCCGAAAGATCTCCCATTTCCCGCGCTTTTGCCACGCGAACAACAGCTTCCGGTCTTTTGACGTTTAATAAATCGTCATGTTCTGCTTTGAGCTTTTCTAATCCTTCTTTGGTGATTATTAGTGGACTTGTTCCGTTCATTTTTGTAAAAACTAAAAAAAACGGGTTCTCCGTTGCAATAAAATCATTAGGAGAACCAATCAAATTTAGCTTCGAATTTAATTTTTTCCAATCCTTGATTTATACATCACCGCGCTTGTTTTGTCAAGTTGCGGTGGCTATAATTAGCTATTAGCTTTTGGCCATTAGCTATTAGTAATAGTGTTCAAGACGAACAGCTAAAAGCAAATAGCAAACAGCCAAATCGCCGCCATCGTCTAGCGGCCCAGGACGAAGCGTTCTCAACGCTTAAATCGGGGGTTCGAATCCCCCTGGCGGCACACTCCGGCTTGTCCTGCGTAGCTTTAGCGAAGTAGGATTCGAATCCGGTTGGCGGCACCGAGTCAAACTCGGTTTGACGAGGTGGCCAAGTAGGACTTGGCACAATTTATATATTTTTGCTTTATTACAAAACGTCGGACGTTTTGTAATTTAACTACAAATACACTTATACAAACCTTTATTACTATTACAGTCTTTTTTCTGAGCTTTTAGTAGGAGATAAATTAGGTTAGATTTTTCTTTTTATTCGGGAATTGCTCCACTGAACATCCACTTCCCATCCTGAAGACCTATGCCCCCTCTTAATCATTTTTGCACCAACGGGTGTCATTTCCAACATCGCTCGAAGACCCTTGGTCTTTAATGTCGTTTTATCCGGTTTTTCATCCAGCTGCGCTTTTGATCCACCTGCTCTTAACTCCCCACCGATCCGAGCTAAATCTCTAGCCTCAGAAGCACTTTCTGATTCCATCAGTATGGATAAACCGTCTCTTTGAGTAACAACAAGTTTACTTTTAAAAGCATGGGCGCCCTGTGGAAGTTCCATCATCGGGTTACCCGCTCCATCTAACAAAACTTCGTGTCTCATTGGAGTTTAGTATAGTATTTTTTCTAAATTTTGCAATCATCAGATCTTCACACTATTTTTTTGCCTTAATTTCCATAATTTATTAACCAGATTGCATAATCTAGGCCATCTACCTTTGTATCAAGATTAAAATCACCTGCGGTTTCTTTATTGGGCGTGGTTTTTCCGTAATAATTGAGCCAAACGACATAATCTGCTCCGTCAACTTTTCCGTCTGAGTTTGCATCACCGCTACTTTTTTTAACAAAACTTACCATCAAAGGCATCGAAGTAAGATTGATAGTTACTTTTTGGTCTTTTTTTCCATCCTGATCACCGGCTTGTCCGTCATAAATGGTGTTAACCATCCCAAAGGAATCTTGTATTTCCAGTGAGTCTGCAGAAAATTTTTTCTGAATTGTGGGGGCAGGACGACTCACTCTAGCTTTATCCCAACCCGGAGAAACTTCGGGATAATAAGGCACCGGACAAAACGTCGGCCTGGTAGGAACGGACCAAAGCACTTCTTTTAATATCTTGTTGGAACTGCTAACAGGAGAAAAGAGATAGCCTTCCAAATTATTCATATTGCTGTTATCCAGAGAATTAAATCCGTATCCTTCTAAACCCTTGGCAATAATCTGATAGGCCAAATAAGACGGTCGTTTCCGATAATTTTGATTCTTGTCAATTAACCCATACTGGTATTCTGATCCGTTGGCTGGCCATCCTAACAGATCAAACCAGTTAGTATATTCGACTCCTGCAGAAGCAGCCTGGGACAGTAGTTTAAAAACATTAATAGCTTGTATTTTCTCCGGATACTCTTCTCTGGGAACGGGATCGCCGATTTCAGTAATGACGATTGGTTTATTAATCGAAAATTGACTCATAATCGCTCTTTGCCAGGCTATTTGTCCGCGAATACTTCCTACAGAATAGCTGTCATATTTAGGCCAAGGCTGATTGCAATGATATAACTCATAATAGTGGGTATTCATTAGATCAAAATATTGTCCGCCCAGAAAATTTTGGGAATAGGATAAAACTTTATAAAAAAAGGTTTTTTTGTCATCCTGACCAAAATTCCGGGTATAACGAAGGTCGTGTTGGTCAAAATTACCATAGGTACCGAAGGAGACTTTTGCCTGGGGATTTGCCTGTTTAACTGCTTGATAAAATTCCTTTAGTAAAACGGCATAGTCTTGATAATCCGGCCTGCCGTTTTGATTTAAATCAGCGTCTTTGTTGATATCATTCCAGTCCCGACTGTTCCACGGTGCCTGACCGCAGTTCCTTTGATACCAATCGGGCTCGTTATAAAGAACAAAGGTATCAGCCAACAATGGTTGGCCATTTTTTCCTTTAGCATCATCAATTCCGTCTCCGTCATAGCGTTCCACGGCCCGTTTCACGTATTCTTTGTAATGTTCGACCACAGAATTATCATTAACATCCATATTTAAAGGAGCTTCGGCACAATAGTAGTTACTATTACTCAGGTAAGGATTACCTCCACCCTCGTAATGTTCTTTCAGGGTTTGGTTACTTTTAGTCACTGCCCAGAGTGGCGCCCCGTACATTAGAACTCCGCAAGGAACTCCCAAGATGGTATTACAACCTTCCACCTGCGCATCTGTACCGCCAGCTTTATTCCATTGATAAACCCCCGGAGTTGGTTCGATCGCTCCCCAGTCATAATTGGTGGTTTTATATTTGACCCCTAAATCAGTGGTGTAAACACGCAGAGGATCATTGGGAGCAATCGGGTCGTATCCTCCCAGACCAAAAACGACCTCCTTGAGGGCAGCGGCGTGAATCGAAAATGAGTTCTGCTTATTAATTAACAGAAAAACTAATAGAATAAAAAATCCCAGAATTATAAATAGTCTGACTGCCGATTTATGCATACATAGTTTAGTATTTATCAAACTGACCTAATCGGTCAAATAGTAAATTTCTGGCTTGACATTTTCTTTTCTCGTCTTTAAACTGGTAGTTTAACGTATCTAGTTTAATTTTATGAAATTGTCCTGGGGTGAAGATTACGCTGTTATCTTAATGAGTAAACTGACTGATAATTACCAGAAGCGCCTTATTCCCCTGTCAGAAATTGCTAAAGAATACAAAATTTCTTATCCGTTTCTTAAACAACTGGCCAGAATACTTAAAAAAGAGGGCCTTATCGAAAGCAAGGAAGGAATAACCGGAGGATATAAATTATCAAGACAGCCTTCAAAAATTACCCTTTGGAACGTTGTTTCCAGCTTTGAAAAAAAAGGGCTGACTAACTGTTGTAGGTCGCTTGACGGAAAACATACCCTTTCTTGTCCCAAAGAATTATTTTGCCGGACAAAAACTACTTGGCAAAAAATAAATCAGGAAATCTTAGTTAAGTTAAATTCCGTTACTTTAGATCAACTATGAAACATATACTGACCGTAAAAAATTTAGGCGTCACTCTGGGTGAAAAAAAGATTCTTAGCCATGTTAATCTAATCTTAAAAAGTGGAGAAATTCAGGCATTAATGGGTCCTAATGGGAGCGGAAAATCAACACTTTCCTTAGCCTTGGCCGGCCATCCCTCTTATACTATTAATAATAAATCCAGCGCCATGCTCGACCGGAAAGACCTGTTGCCTCTCAAGCCAGAAGAACGTGCCAGACTGGGTCTTTTTGTCGGCTTCCAACAACCGGTGGCTATTCCCGGAGTACGCGTTCTAAATTTTTTAAGATTGGCTAGAAATAATATAAACAAGGGGAATAACAAGAAAAATATTGAGTCGATCCTGGAATTTAAGAATCAGTTGACACGCGAGGCACAACGTTTAGCCCTCGAACCGGAATTTCTAAAAAGGTCTCTAAATGATGGTTTTTCCGGCGG
>JACQHK010000038.1 GCA_016199065.1 Candidatus Microgenomates bacterium
AACTAAATGTTTTAATAAGCGATCTTAAAAATCTTTCCGATAAATACAAAAAAATTCCCATGCTTGCCCGTACACACGGACAGCCTGCCTTAGGCACGACTTTGGGTAAAGAACTGGCTGTTTTTAGTTTTCGTTTAGACCGTATTAAAAAGACCCTTCACGGATTCAGATTTCAGGGAAAGTTGAATGGGGCCGTGGGAAACTACAGTGCCATGTTTTTTGCCTATCCCAAAATTGACTGGATAAAGCAAAACAGTAAATTCGTGGAAAATCTTGGTTTAGAATTCAATCCTTTGACTACCCAAATAGAATCTGGTGACAGCCACTGTGAATTTTTTCAGAAAGTTGAACTTATCAACACAGTTTTAGTGGGATTATGCCAGGACTTTTGGCGCTATATAAGTGATGGCTATTTTAAATTAGCCAATAATCCTCATGAAGTGGGATCGTCTACTATGCCGCAGAAAATTAATCCCATACATTTTGAAAACGCTGAAGGAAATTTATTAATTGCTAACAGTTTACTGAACCTTTTTATTACCAGATTGCCAATTTCGCGCTTACAAAGAGACCTGTCGGGCTCGACAATCCGCAGAAATTACGGAGTAGCATTGGGTCACACGCTACTTGCCTATCATTCGTTCTTAACCGGACTGAAGGAGATTAAACCTGCTGAAACAAAAATGATGCAGGATTTACGTTCAGACTGGTCAATTCTTTCGGAGGCGGTGCAAATATATCTTAAAAGCAAAGGTTACACTTACGGATACGAAACTGTTAAAAAACTTTTTCGCGGGTTAAATCTGAATGAAAAACAGTATAAAATGGCAATTGAAAATCTTCCCATAAATTCAGAAGATAAAAAAATATTAAAGAAACTGCGTCCGGAAGAGTACTTGGGCCTGTCTGATTATTTAGCTGATTACCAAAAGGAGTAAATATGTCTGCAACAATTATTGTTGGTTCCCAATGGGGCGATGAAGGTAAGGGAAAGCTGATCGACTATCTTGCTCAGAAAGCGGATTTTGTCGTTCGCTACAACGGAAGCGGTGGCGCAGCACACACAGTCGTAAATGAACATGGTACATTTAAGTTGCATTTATTGCCTTGCGGGGCTTTCAGTAAAAAAACAAAATTGCTCATTACTAATGGCGTAGTTATTGAACCAGAGTTGTTATTAAGCGAAATTGAAATGGTAGAAAAAGCTGGTTTTAACCTCAAGAATCGTTTAACTATTTCCCCCAGATGCCATTTGGTTTTTCCCTATCACAAAATTTTAGATAAGGCTGTCGGAGATTTATTTGCCAAAACAGGAAAGTCACCAACCACTGGGCGTGGAAACGGTCCGGTGAACGCCGATAAAATTACTTATACGGGAATCAGGCTTTACGATCTTTATGATGCAAATTATTTTTCCGAAAGGTTAGAAACGTCGGTTACGGTAAAGAACAAATTCATTGAAGCATTGGGAGCAATACCGGTAGACTATTCGTCTATCAAAACCGCCACCTTAGATTTTTTTGCTAAGATCAAGCCTTACCTTGCCGAAACCTTACCGCTGGTTAATCAGGCATTGGCTAAGGGACAAAAAGTAATTTTTGAAGGCGTTAACGGAGTCATGCTGGATAATGATTGGGGAGCATATCCGTACGTTACCACCGCTTCTACTCTGCCATCCTATATCGCTCAAGGCGCAGGGGTAGCACTGAAGAAAATTAAATACCAAGTGATAGGTTCTGCCAAGTCTTATATGACACGAGTTGATAATGGTGAATGCCCTCTTCCCTCAGAATGGGAAGAAAATCAGACAACCAAGGATTTTAGGGATAGAGCTAACGAGTACGCTGCAGGAACCGGCAGACCAAGAAGAATCGCCTGGTTTGACACGGAAGTTTTAAAATTTACCAATAGATTGTGCAGTTTTGATCAATTATTTCTTACCAGGCTGGATACACTTTCTGGTTTTAAGAAACTAAAAATTTGCGTAGGATATACATATCAAGGGAAAAAAGTTACCTATCTGGATGGGGATGCGCAGTTTTACCGAAAGGTTAAGCCGGTTTATTTAACTCTAGACGGATGGAGTGAAGATATTAGCATCTGCACAAAGTTTTCGGACCTGCCTATTAACGTTAAGCGTTATGTTAAAAAAATTGAGCAGTTGGTAGGGATAAAAGTTAAATATATCGCCAACGGACCGAAACGGGAAAATTTAATTGTAGTTAACTAATTTTAAGGAGGAAGATGAAAATTAAACAAGCTGCTTATGACGGAATTTCTTATATCGCTCCGACTTGGGAAGAGATGGGTCATTTGTGTTTTGAGGTTGCAAAACAAGTCCTTAAATCACACAATAAATACGACCGAGTGATCGCTTTAGCTAAGGGAGGTTGGACGTGGACCAGATCATTAGTTGATTATTTGCAGATTGAAAAAGTTGCTTCGATACAGGTTAAATTTTATAGCGATATTGGCCAGACCAACGAAACACCGGTAATTTTACAATCACTTCCGATTGGCGTGGAAAAAGAAAAAATTCTGCTTTTCGATGATGTTGTTGATACGGGAAAAACGATCGAAGTTGCCCGCGATTATATTTTAAAATGCGGTGCCAAGAGCGTTGATATCGGTGCACTTTTTTATAAACCACATTCGTCAATAAAGCCAAAATTTTTTTCGTCTCAAACTTCTGCATGGGTGATTTTTCCCCATGAGTTAAGAGAAATCGTGATTCAGGCCGGTGCGAAATGGATAAAGAACGGTGTGTCTAAAAAAACAGTTCTTGAACGTTTTTCCAAGCTTGGCTTGCCTTCCGATCAGGTGAAATATTTTGTAGAAATGCTCTAGATGATTGATGTTTTAATTTTAGATTTTGGATCACAAACCAGTCACCTTATTAAAAGAGGGGTAGAAAGTTGGGGAATAAGAGCACTTTTATTAGAGGGCGATGCATCTTTTTCCGAAATTAGTAAATTATATCCTAAAGCCCTAATCTTCTCCGGCGGTCCATCGAGTGTTTATATCCAAGGTGGTCTGCTGCCTGACAAAAATATTTTTTCTTTAAATATCCCAATTCTGGGAATTTGCTATGGCAGCGAAATAGTGGCTGAGATGTTGGGAGGAAAGGTAAATAAGGGTCAAAAAGGAGAGTATGGAAAAACTAATTTCTCTCACTTGGGTAATTCTGACCTTTTTAAGTTTTTGCCCACAAAATTTACTGTTTGGATGAGCCATTTTGACAAGATTGAAAGGATACCTTCCGGATTTACGCTGACAGGGAAAACTTCAACTTCTGCTATTGCCGCCTTTGAAAATCCGGCAAGAAAGATTTATTGCACTCTTTTTCATCCGGAGGTCGTACACACAAAATACGGTGATAATATTTTAAGTAATTTTTTGCAGAAGGTTTGCGGTTTTGCAGTTAGACAAAAATCAACATTACTAGACACAGATGAGTTTACTAGAGTTAAAGTGCAAGAGATTAAGGAGATGGTGAAAAAAGATTTAGCGATTTGCGCGTTGTCAGGTGGAGTTGATTCAACGGTCTCCTCATTTTTAGTTCATTTAGCAATCGGAAATAGACTCACCTGTTTTTTTATCGATACCGGACTAATGAGATATAACGAAGCTAACGAGATAAAGAAAAATTTTCAAAAAACTTTTTTAAAAATTAAATATATTAATGCCCAAGAACTGTTTGTAAAAAAACTAAAGGGAATCATTGATCCGGAGAAAAAGAGAAAAATAATCGGACAAACCTTTATCGACGTATTAACAATTGAAGCTAAACGTCTTAAAGCAAAATTTTTGGTGCAGGGAACAATTTATCCGGATGTTATTGAAAGCCAGGGAACTAAGCATTCCCATAAAATTAAAAGTCATCATAATGTTGCAGGATTGCCCGATAAACTTTCAGTAAAACTGATAGAACCGTTGCGGGAGTTGTATAAAGATCAGGTAAGATACCTGGGCAAATCTTTGAAGATTCCTCAGGAAATTATCAATCGGCAGGTTTTTCCCGGTCCGGGCTTGGCAGTCCGTATTGTAGGCGAAGTAACTATAGAAAAAGTTTTGCTATTGCAAAAAGCTGACTTAATCGTACGGGAAGAAATTGCCAAGATTAATCTTAATGAATCAATCTGGATGGCCTTTGCTGTTCTTACCAATATTAAAACAACAGGCGTGGTTGGGGATGAGAGGACTTATGGAGAAACGGTCGCGGTGCGTGTAGTTTCTTCTCGAGATGCCATGACTGCCCACTGGACCAGGGTTCCCTATGAAGTTCTTGACCGAATTTCAACCAGGATTACCAATGAAGTGCGCGGCGTGAACAGGGTTTTGTTTGATATCACCAACAAACCACCGGCAACCATGGAGTGGGAATAGTGATTAATATTTATCAATTGTCTTATATGTCATATTTGACCAATAGGACGTTTTTTTAGGAGTGAAAGGAGGTGAATAAATGGCTGAAAGAAATTTAGGTTCAAGATCAAGAAAGGCGGTAACTGTAGGTGAGCAAGGAAAAGCTGATCAGGCCATGCTCGAAAGACGTTTTAAAGTGCAGCATATATTAAGTGTCGTTACGGGCAGAGGTGTTAGAGATGAATTTAAGCTCACTCCGATTACTGATCCAAGAGCTGCAAGAATGGGCCATGCTGACGAACCTTTTATCGTAGGTGATAAATTAACAGTCGGAATACAGGATCATGGGACAGAGACGGTTAACTATGACGCAAAAACTTTGGCGGACTGGTATGTTTGATTGTTAAGACGTTTATTGCATTATGGAAAGGTTACTGTTAAAATAACTTGTCTAATTTGCGGCCAAAAATATGGGTAAATACGCTAAAAACGATAAAGTAAAAACAGACGACCAAAGCATTCAAGTTGGGGATTTGGTTCGTGTTTATCAAAAAATTTACGAGGACGATAAAACCAGAACACAGGTCTTTGAGGGAACTGTAATTGCTTTTAATAATCGCGGCGATAATCGGTCGATTACGGTTAGAAAACTTTCCACCAACAAGGTGGCAGTGGAAAGAATTTGGCCACTGAACACGCCTCACATAGAAAAAATTGAAGTTAAGAAAAAAGGCGATTATCGAAGAGCAAAGCTATATTTCCTGCGCAAATTTTTCTAAGTAAAGAAACCTTGTGAGCTCTTATGCACACCAATAAAATTGGTTTATTGGGCGAAAAGACCGCTGCGCTTTTTCTTCAACAAAACGGCTATAAAATACTTTACAAAAATTACCCTACGCCTTTTGGAGAAATAGATATCATTGCTCTAGAAAGTGACTCCTTAGTTTTTGTTGAGGTTAAAACCAGATCTTCGGTCGTTTTTGGTGAACCGCATGATGCTGTGAATCAAAAAAAACTCCACAAAATCAGCAAAACCGCAGAAATTTTTTCTCATAATCACCCCAAGCTTCCTCTAAAACAGAGAATTGATGTCGTTTCACTTGTCTATCAGCCTAGTTCGGCCTCTTTCGCCGTTGAGCTCTTAAAAGACGTAAGTTGAGTAGCGTCATGGTTATTTCCAAAGTCTTTAGTATCAGTTTTTGCCAGAGTGCCCCGAAATACACGATATTTACCAAAAGAACAAAAATTAAGGCCACAGCGTCATAACTTTGCCTCACCCAATAATCATCTTGTAGCCTTAACCACATGCCGAATTCGTCATAGGCAATTCCCAAACCAATACCGTACAACATCGCAATGGCATGGGTTGCCTTTTTGCCTTTAAAAACTAGGGCCAAAAAACCGGCAACGGTCAAAATGATAATTCCGAAAGATAAATGATGAACATGAACGCCTCTTACATTACTGTTAATATCCAGGCTTTCTGGCAAAATACCTATAGCGGTTAAGTAAACAAAAGTGCGTGATATTAAAAAGGAGAGTGTAAAGAAAAAAAGCACAATAAAAGTTACTGCGTCATGGTGTCGGGCAATGATTTTTTGGTAAAGAAGGGAAAACATAGCGACATTATAATTTACAATTTACAATGTACAATGTACAATAATTCGTTAGTTCGCTCTTAGTTAATTTACATTAAGAAAATAAGCGTAGCTTATCAAGTCTGTCCGGTAGTTCAACGGTAGATCCGGCTCAGCCGGACTTTTAAGCTATCATGTTTCAAGTTTACGTTATAAGAAACAATAAAAATAAAATTTATATTGGTCAGACTGACAATTTTGATTTAAGAATAAGACGTCATAATGGTTTACTAAAGTCTAAAAGTACTAGTTATACATATAGAAATAGAGGGGAAAATGGGTTTTAGTCTACAAAGAAGAGTTTTTAACCAGAGTAGCGTCCTTAAAACGAGAAAAATACTTGAAATCACACGTCGGAAGAGATTGGTTAAGAGAAAAAATTGAAGGTCCGGTAGCTCAACGGTAGAGCAGTAGCCTTTTAAGCTAT
>JACQHK010000039.1 GCA_016199065.1 Candidatus Microgenomates bacterium
AAGGCCGAAAGTTTTCTGATCATCTCCGCTGCCTTAGGATTTCTCATTCTTTCTTCAGCTTTCATGTCTTTGGTCATATCCAAAGAAAACGGCGGTACGGGTTCGTTCCCAACGATTGTTTTAATATAAGCATGATATTTTTCGATATTGATTAAATCAGCTTCGGAAAATGTGGGTTGGAATTCGTGTTGTAAGTAATTAGCATCAGACACCCCAACCCTAAAGGAAATTAAACTTCCTACGTTACCAAAAACGGCATTTTTTACTTCTTCTTCCATTTGACCAATAAACTGATTGGCTACCGTTAACGATAAATGGTATTTTCTGGCCTCAGACAAAATAGTGGCAAAGTCGGGGGTGGCGAAATTTTGAAACTCGTCAACGTATAAGAAAAAGTCTCTACGCTGCGCTTCGGGAACGTCTTGTCTGCTCATGGCAGCAATCAGGATTTTAGGTACTAAGATTAAACCTAGAAAATTACTGTTTTCTTCACCAATTTTACCTTTGGCCAAATTAATCAACAAAATTTTTCCACTATCCATTACCTCCCGAAAATTAAAAGCGCTTTTAGACTGGCCGATGATATTTCTCATTAGTTTATTGGTAACAAATCGACCGAACTTAGAAACGATGTAGTCTAGTACTTCACTTTTATGAAAATCCGCTGTCTGGGCAATTTGGTCAGTCCAGTATCTTCTGACAATAGGGTCGGTTACTTTAGGTAAAAGTTCCTGGACGAAAGCCGAATCGGTTAAGGCCCGAACGATTTCGACGAAAGTATTTCCTTTTTCCGCCATGACGGTTAACATGGCGTTTCTGATCGCGTGCTCAAATCTTGGCCCGATAATACCAGTCTGGTGTGGGTCATAAAGTTTATACATTAAACCCACGATGGACGATACCACATAGTGTTTTTGCTCTTCGGTGTCGGCTTCCAGCATGTTTAAACCCATCGGACGTTCGGTATTAGACGGATCGAAATAAATCACATCCTCTGCTCTTTCTGGTGGTATTAATTCCAAAAGTTTTTCGATAGTATCGTGAGGATCGATAAAACAAACTCCCTTACCTTCCTTAATATCTTGTAAAATCAACTGTTTAAGTAATTCGCTTTTCCCCGTTCCGGTTTTACCAATGATATAAAGGTGTCTTCTTCTGTCTTCGGGAGAAATATAAACCTCTCTGGATAAACCCCGATACACACTTTTTCCTAAATACAATCCGCTTGAAGGAATCTGCTGTGGCGCGGGTGCCCGCTTCGAAAGCAACCAATAAATATGAGGCGTTTCCACGGTTTTGTTGGGTAAATGGAAAATGGTGGCTAGTTCTTCGGCGTTAAGTATCGAAGTTTTTCCTAAAATAGGAAAGTAACGATAAATAAAATCGATCATAAAGGCCCGACCAACAAGGTGTCGGTTTTTTTTGAATCCGTTAAAATCGCTGGAAAATTGCTCAAAAACTCCGATCAAATTATGAAGATGTGCCTTGGCAGTTTCTTTCGTAGAAGACGAAACTACCAGTCTAATCGCGGTTTTAAATCCTGGCTTGGCACATTTAGCATCAACCAATTCGAGTGTTTTAGGATCTACTGAATACTTGGCCGATTGAGGATCAGCCTCGCGTTTTTTAATTTTCGCAATGTAAGCCCTGCCCTGGGTGCGCCATTTATGATCGGCCGGAGCAATCATCAGCTGCACGACCGCACCTTCGTCCGGCTGCATTTTTGCCAGAGATGAAGTTAATGAAGAAAGCGGGTCGGTTGCCAAGTCTTTGTAGACTTTCACCGGAAAATATCCGGCGTTTTTCAAACGCAGTGAAGCAAAAGCCACTTTGCCGTTTTCTGTAAAAATGTTATACTCCGGGACTTCAATAATTTCCGCGCCGGGATAAGCACCGTGTATTTGTTTTTCTACTAAATCACGCAGGCGGGCAGGGGTACCAACATAGAAACGAATGTCTTCGTGTTTTGCTACTATCTCAAAAGTTAAATGCTCCTCCGGTCTTAAAAAAGAAAAAAAACCGGAATTTTTTATCGTATATAGCGCCGAAAAAAGCTGTTCGGCTGCGTCTATTTTAATTTCATTATCTCGCGGAACGGCCACTTGTAATAAAACATAAGAAAGAGATTTTTCTTCTCTTCTGCGATGCCTCCACCAAAGGAGCAGAAAATAACCCAAAACAATTAAACCAATTAAGCACAAAGTCAGAACGATCAGACTGATCGTTAAAGTTTGTATCCGATAAGTTATGTCGGCTAATAATTCCGGATTATTTTCCATATCTAGTCTGCTTGAGGCTTGTTAACAATCCTGATAATTTTTCCGTGCATGTCTTTTAATTTGATATGTAAAAGCGATAGTTGTCTCCAGCACCAATAGGCCCACCAGATCAGCGAAGAAGATGTATCCTGCCTTACGGGATTAGTTTGTTTTACGATTTTGTAAATTTTATCATCAGCCAACGGCAATTTTACTGAGGGTTCTTCCTCTGTTACGGGAGTCTCTTCTCCTATTTGTTCCACACCGGCCTGCCTTACCATTTCCGGAAGTTCAATTTCACCCTTAATTTCTTTGACTTCGGCAGTTTTTTCCAATTCTGCCAACTGTTCTTTTAACTCCTGAGTTTTTTTTGCCTCTTCCAAATAAATTTCCTCAAGGTTGGGAGACATTTCTTTACCCGGAGTGCTGACATAACCTGGCGGTGTTTGATTTAAAGTGTTAGTTTGGTCGGCCGACTGATAGTTTGGGTTTTGATCGTCAGTCGTTGTGTTTAATCCAGCAGAAGTATTATTTTGTGACAAAGTATTCCCATCGGCAGCATCAGATTTTATAAATCGCCCATCCTTTCCCCGCACTAAAGGCTTATTAGTTTTAGGGTTTAAGACAATTGTTTGGTCAGCGGGCAGGTTGGACATACTTCGATTTCGACTCAGTATAAATAAGTGTCTTCATTGTAGCAGCCTTAAATTAAGCAGGCAAGCAACTTAACTTTTCTTTCTGGTTTAAACCAAAGTTGCCCGAACAGATCTTTTGGGTATTAAAAACAAGTTGGGATTAATTAAAAATAAAATTAAGGAATCGGTTAATAATAAATTTTTTAAATTAGAAACTGAGTGCAAATTTCCTTGCAAAAAACGCATTCTGACCAAAATCAACAGCTTTAAAAGCGACCAATTAATCTTCTTTTTAAGAAGCAGATTGTTTTTGGGTTGTTTTTGGGTTTGGTGATTATTTTCTTCTACTCTCTCGGGATAAGATTTTTGACCATCTTGGCTACCAGCCAATCTGGCCAAGGGCATTCCCGGCTTTGTTTGACTAAACTCTCTGGTTAAGAAAATCTCTTTCAACCAATCAGGCATAGTTTGTGTTTCACCGCTAACTGCAAGAGGAGAAACCGCTTGAATCGTTCTTAATGCCAGGAATAGTTGGGTAATTTCTTTGACTAAGACGGGTTTTTTAAAATCGTCATTTGTCTCCGAATTTTCCACAACAGGGATGCTGGATTCCGAAGGAAGGCTAAAAGACACAGGTTTTTCATTGACTGAGACTGAAGAATTATTAATTTCATCTTTTTCTAATTCAGGCAACGCGTCTATTTTTTCTTCCACTTGTTCTTGTATCACCTCATCAGAAATAATTGAAGGGGCTGGTTTATTCTGAGCAATTAATAGTAAGGTCTTTACTTCTTGTTCTTTAACAGGCTCAGAAACTTCGACCGTTGAGGCAAAAACGACAAATTCTTTGCCAGCAATGGTTGGTTCTGGTTTATAAAATATACCGTCAGAACTTTGATCCTTAAAACCACTGCTTATCGGGTGTAAGTTTTCGACTCTCACTTCTTTTGCTCTCGGAGGTATTTCTTGTTTAACCCAGATTAGTGGTTTTTCTATTCTTGTCGTTCTGACTAATCCCCCACCAGACGGAGGTGAAAAATCATCTGGAGTATCTGGTGTTTCAGGAGGTAAATCTGGATCCAAGGCACCTTCGGTAAAAACTTCACTAAAGGCTTCTGGTACTACCACGGTTGTGTCTGTGGTCAAACTTTCTGTCTTTGGTAAGGCATTTACTTCATCCTCGATATGGTCTGTCAAAATACTCGACGTAGCAGATTCCATTACCGCACTTTCGATCCCTGAATTTTCCATAAGAATTTGAGCCTGTGAAAAATTTAGATACCCGACAATAGCCGGCGCCATCATCATAAAAGAAGCAGTGTTGATAGTCGGGGTAGAAGAATCGCTCGGGACCAATATGGTATCCGTTACCAATCCTCTTGGCGGAGCAGAAATTTTTATCTCTTCGTGGGGCAAATTTAATCCTCCGGCAAATCCGTAATTGGGTATTTTGTCATACGATAATCCGGAAGAGATATTGTGATCTGGAGAAAAAGTAATATTGCTTTGCGGAATATCAAATAAAAGCGGATTAACGCTGTCTGCGGGTAAAATTCCGGTTCTTTGACTAATTGTGCCTGATTGATCAACTGAAATCTCTGACATGGCAGCAGAGGGAACTGAACGAAAACCAGCAGTTCTTGCCGAAAGCATGACCCCGAATTGAATTTTTAACTCTTTTCCGTAAGCTTGGGGATTTGCAAGATATTTAGCAATTAATTTTTGATTATAAAGAATAAAAGACAACAACTTAGGATCAGTTGTTGTGTCTTCCAAAAATACCCACTGGTCTAAAACTCTATCTTGAACAACTAATTTTCCGTCAATAAATTTTAACCCTAAGTCAAAATACTCCTTGCTGGCATCGTGAGTGTTCATTCTGGCCTGACATTGCCTATCCAGCTGGCCAACAACTCTTTGCTGTTTGGGAGTTAAGTTTCCTTCTCCGATTACATTTTTAATTGCATCAGCGAAAAAACTCTTTTTTTCTAAAGGATCAAAATCTCCTCGAAAAGAAATTATTCCCTCCCCTTCGTCTCTTGCTTGTGCTTTTTCTTCACCATAAATCTGTTTGATAATTTCCTGCGCCTGATCTTTGGTAAGGTCGTCGGCTCTTATAATAAATCTTTCAACCTGCTGAGATTTTTTATCAACCGGAGAAACATAATTTATTGCTAAAAAGGCGTTATTGGGCCTTACCATGTTTTTACCCCATAAAAATGAAGTATGTTCACAATCATGATAGCTAACATATAAAATTCCTCGCCCTTCGGCCAGAATCCTATGAGAACGTTCGGGAAGATTGCCTAATTCGTGTTTGTTAGTACCCAATAAAGAATCATAATGTCCTGTTTGTTCATTAAGCCAATACGACTCCATAAACAACGTTTGGGCACCATCTGCTCTTTCTTGAGCCGATAAAGCGTTAATACCCATAATCGTCTCCGCCGGCCTTAGAGACTCAATGCCTGATCTTAACGTGCGTCGGCGAAAAAATCTATTAATGTCTCGTGTTCGTTCTGCTAAAACCATTAAAAAACCTCCTAGTTTCTTGTCCCTCCGAATCCGGCTTAGCCGGAGGAGAGGAACCCGAGGAGGTAAAAAATTTCGTTAAAATTTTCGAAATTTTAGCTATCAGCTAATAGCTATTGGCCAATAGCCAATGGTTCCTGCTCGGGATAATTCCAGATTGGTGTCGGGCTCTTCGACTCCCCGCTTAGCGGGATCGCTCTCTGTAAATTTTTAGGATTTATATTGAGCGAAGCCGAGTTTGACTCGGCGTAGCCGAAATACCGTTGCGGCACAGCGCTTGAATTCCTCACTCTGCGATCCGGCTTAGCCGGAGGAGTGGGGGCACAAGCTTCCCCAAACCTGAAATATTTTCACCGACCTAAGTCGGGAATTACTTGTTAAATTAACCTGACCAAACTGTTTCTTTAATTTTCTTTTTCCAGTTAATATACCTAGCCATTTCAAAAAACAAATCGGACAACCTGTTTAAATAAATAATAATATCTTTGTCAAGTTTTTTTTCCTGTGCAAGTCTTACTACTCTTCTTTCAACCCTACGACAAACACTTCTGGCAAAATGCAATAATCCGGCAGTTTTTTCGCCTCCCGGAAGAATGAAATTTCTAATCTCCGGCAGATCTTTCTCCAGTCGATCAATCAATTCTTCCAAATCCTTTACCGGGAGGGTTTCTTGTTTATCATAACCAGCGAGATTGCTGCCGATCACAAAAAGGTTCTTTTGAATTTTTTCTAACACCTCAGCAAAACCAGTTAGAGAATTTTTTTGCTTCAATTCTATTCTAATCAAACCCACCAGACTATTTAATTCGTCAAGTTCTCCGTAGGCTTCAACCGCTAAATCATTTTTCCAAACTCTTTTGCCTCCGTATAAGCTGGTTTGGCCAAGATCTCCGGTTTTTGTGTAGATTTTTAATTTCATCTTACACAGAACAATGCGAGTATCCGCAGGATAAGCAAGTAGCGCATCCCTCGCTAAAAACGAGTTTTGCTCCACAAGTAGGACAATCAGTGATTTTCTTTTTATCCAAGGAAGACATCATATATAAGGGTTGTCGGGAAACATCAGCGGCAGGCGGTTCGTCAACGTTTTTTGGTCCGGTATCGCCGTTTATCGCCCCTCCTGTTTGAATAACTTTATCCTCACCGGCTTTTTTCTTGGAGATATCTAAGTTTAGCACCTGGGTTGGTCGCGAACTATCTCGATATATGGTGACACCCTTACAACCTAATTTGTAAGCCAACATATAGACTTCCTCTACGTCTTTAGTCGTAGCTTCTTTGGCAAAATTTACAGTTTTAGATACTGCGTTATCGGTATATTTCTGAAATGCGGCTTGCATTTTTAAGTGCCAAACCGGACTTATCTCATGGGCTGTAACGTAAATTTTTTTGATATCCGAGGGTAACCCATGATCTAAGTGGCTGACAGATCCGGTCTTGGCTACCTCCGACATTAATTCTTCACTGTAAAGATTTCTTCTTTTTAATTCCTCCTCAAATTTCTGATAAGTGTATAACAACTCGTCTCCTAAATTTTCCTGAGCAGATAAAGAAGATCTTCTCAGGTGAGCGAGTGCAAAAATGGGTTCAATACCCTGAGAACAGTCCGCTATTAATCCGATCGTTCCGGTGGGGGCGATAGTCGTGACGGTGCGGTTTCTCATATACTTATAACCCTTACTTTGCCAGGTGCTGCCTTTAAAATTAGGAAACGATCCTCTCTCCCTTCCTAATTTAACTGACTCATCTCTTCCTTTTTCGGTGATAAATTTCATTACTTTCTCTGCCAATTTAACAGCTTCATCGCTGTTATAGGGAATTCTTAAATCAATTAATAAATCTGCCCACCCCATAATTCCCAAACCGATTGTCCGGTTCTCTCTGACCGTTTTGTCGATTTCTGGAAGCGGATAAGTATTGGCATCTATGACATTGTCCAAAAATCGCGTCGCCAATCTGGTTATCCTCTCTAATTTTTCCCAATCAATTTCATAGGAAATCTCATAATTTTCAGGCTTATCCTTGCTACTTAATACTTGCTTCTTGCTTCTAACTTTGAGCATCTGTGCCAAATTAATACTTCCTAAATTACAGGCATCGTAGGGCATTAGAGGTTGCTCTCCGCACGGATTCGTAGCCTCAATTTCCGCGATATGGGGAGTAGGATTAGTGCGATTAATCCGGTCAATAAAAATTATTCCCGGATCGCCGTTTTTCCAAGCGTTTAAGACCATCATGTCAAATACCATACGGGCGTTAAGTTTGCCTGTCACTTTTTTATTATGCGGATTAATAAGTTCATATTCTTTATTCTTTTCCACCGCCTCCATAAACTTCTCTGTTACTGTTACCGAAATGTTAAAATTGGTAATCGAAACCATGTCTTCTTTACAGGTAATAAAATCTAAGATATCCGGGTGGTCAACTCTGAGTATCCCCATGTTGGCACCGCGTCGTTTTCCTCCTTGTTTAATAACTTCTGTCGCCATGTTAAAAACTCTCATAAAAGAAACAGGTCCCGAAGCAACACCACTTGAGGATTTAACAATATCGCCTTTGGGACGAAGTCGGGAAAAGGAAAACCCCGTACCTCCGCCTGTTTGATGAATTAAGGCAGCTGCCTTTACAGCGTCAAAAATTCCTCCCATGTCATCAGGCACAGGAATTACAAAACAAGCAGACAACTGACCGCTTCCGACCCCGGCGTTCATGAGGGTAGGAGAATTGGGAATAAATTCCCTCCGAGTCATCATACCGAAAAAAACTTCTTCATATTTTTTATGGGCTTTTTCTCCACCCCATTTTTTTTCAGGAGCAGCAATTGTCTTGGAAACTCTCTGAAAAAGATCGCGGGGAGATTCGATAATATTACGGTTAACATCTCTTATTAAATATCTAGCTTCTAAAACCCGCAAACTATTTAACGGTAAGCCTACATCGTCTGGTACTCCCAGGGCTTTCTGTACACCACGAATTTTGGCATGTTCGTGACGGTATAAAATGTAGTGCTTGGCGGTTGCAAAATAACCGGCTTCGGCAATAGTAGGCTCGACAATATCCTGTATTTCTTCTACTGTCGGGGTATCTTTTCTGTTAAATTTAAGGGCTAATTTATCCATCACCTTCTGCGCAATGGTCTTGGCCACCGAGGAATTAAATTCACCAGTGTCGCTTCCGGCAAGCTCGATTGCCTTGAGAATTTTTTGCGCGTCAAAAGCTACTACTCGACCGTCACGCTTTTTTATCTTGGCAATAGATAACTTGGTCATATTCCCCCTTTAAAAACACTTAACTAACTCCTGAGTTTAGTGTTTTTTAAGCCCGCCAAGCCTAACTTGGCTGGCAAGTCTGACTTGCCGCCGCTTAAGGTAAATTAGGCGGACATATCTTAACTATTTAATTAACTTTTGCACCTCTGATGCAAAATCTTCCACGTCTACGAAATTGCGAAACACGCTGGCAAATCGAATATAGGCAACCTTATCAAGTTTTTTCAATTTTTGCGCTACCATTCGGCCAATTTTTTTACTTTCTACCTCGATGCTCTCTCCGCCTCTTAATTCTCTTTCTATCTCATCAACTATCTCGTCAATTTTTTCTAAAGGTACAGTAGTTTTTTCACAAGCAGTTAAAAGTCCTGCCCGTAACTTTTCTCTGCTAAATGATTCTCTTCGACCGTCCTTTTTTATAACAATCAATACTATGTTTTCTACCCGTTCGTAAGTAGTAAATCTTTTTTTACATTTAGTACATTCTCTTCTTCTTCGTGTAGCCGAAAGATCCTCATTGTCTCTGGTTTCAATTACTTCACTTTCGGTAGATGAACAGTATGGGCACCTCATTTTATAAACACTATATATAGCGTACTTAATAAAGGTAGTACGCAATAGGTATGGTGTCAATAGATCAAATTATATCATTACTATAGCAACTTATTTTTTGAGATCAAGGACCTTTTCTAAGACACCAAACTCGTGTCAAAAACTGGTTAAAATTTTGTGAGAATAAAATATGTGAACGAAAGTGGCCTTTAATCCAGCTCTATAGTTTTAATGGCTATGACCCGGTGGTTATTCTACCGGTGTCAGGATAGGAGTAATAGGTGGTTCTGTCGGAAAAGGCAAGGAATAAGAGCGATTATTAAAATATTTAATCATTTTTTCTTTAGTGGTGTTGAGAAGTTTTTGAGAGGAATTTATTCCTTCAATAATGTCTTTCGGACCATTCAGGGCAAGCTCTATTAAAACTTCATTATGCTTGTCCCAAGACCTGGCTAAACGGTCTGTCAGGTCTTTGGTATCTTTTCCCTTACTCTTGGCTTGTTTGGTCAATTCTATGGCTAACCCGAAATATTTTTCTCCTTTACTGATGGTCTCTTCTCCTAAAGATGAGTTTCCTTTGGTAATCAGTGATTCACCAGCAGCTAATCGTTTATCTGCCTGAAGTAAATAGAAGTCGGCTTTCTTAAGAGGATCAACGATTAATATCTCAAAAACCCGATCACGAACCATTTTTAGTTGGTATAGCGGGTTGCCGGGTAGAATTCCCGGATAAGGAAGCGGGTATTCGCTGTGTGTCTTTACGTTATCCTTGGCTGTTTGGGCGTTGATTTGAGCAGAAACGACAACTGTTACCAAAACCAATATCAGGATTGAGGCGCTAACTAACAAAAAATTACGCAAGTGGATCATAAATGTATATAGTATTATATACCTATAGGGCAAACAATACTATTTTTAACGACTCTAACAAATCAGATACTAAACATAACAATCTATGCAAAAAATCTTATTAGCAGTGTTTTTTGGTTTTTTAATAGGATTTGGGGCCACCTATATTTCGCTCTCAACTTCCTTACTAAAAGGTGGTGAAAACAAAACAACAAAGAAAATCGAAAATACCCAGACTGTTACACCCTCACCCACTATTTCTTCTTTAATAAAGCTACCTACATTTGAAGAAAAGCCCGGTTCGGTTGCCGGCGAACTTTTCGGTATCGGTCAGTTTTGTGGCGGTACTCAAAACTTACCTTGTCCGCCTGGACTTGAATGTAAAAAGGAAGATAGCGGTCGCGAAGCTTCCGGTTTTTGTGTTAATCCTTAACAGTTTCCAATTTCTTGATTATTTTTTCCGCTTGTTCCCAATCATCGACGCGATAAATATTTCGGGGGAGATCTTGTTTTTGATTCCAGGGACGGTCAAAAAGAAGAACTTTAATTTTGTTTTTGGCTAACGGTAAAGCATAATCTAAGGCATCCTCTAAAAAAATATCAATCTTCAGTCTTTTGGCTTCCCGAATTTTAAATTGCGAAAATGGCTTTACCATATAGCTATTATGAAGTACCCCGGAAACATAGGGTAATATACCTAAATTTTTTAGCCAAACGGTGGTGTAGGGTAAAATCAAAACGTGTCGGTTGGATATCAAGTAGATAATATGTCCTTTTTTATAGAATTTTTTTACTATTTCTTTAAAACCACGTCGCAATACTAAGGTCTCGTGATAAGGAGAGGAGGTCTGGAATTCGTTTAAAAATCCATAGAATTCATCGGCTGAGTATCCTTTTTTAAAAACCTGCTCGTCAACCCAACTGTAGTAGGGTACTTTCGTAAAATCCACTTTCGTACCAAACCGTTCGTTTATTTTTTGGTAAAAAATTTGTCCGGTTTTGGCAATTACATCATCGATATCAATACCGATACGCATATTTTTGCAATTTAAAATTTATAATGTAGAATGTAAAATTAATAAGTCTTATAAGACTTATTTTAAATGGTTTCGTTAATTTAATCTATTTTTATGTCCAAGAAAAAGCATTTTCACATCGTAGTCTTGGGAAATGTTGCCTCAGGAAAAACCACCGCCAGTCAGGCACTTGCCCAATTTTTAAAAGCACCATTAGTCGACGCCGACCTTTTCGAAGAGAATCCTTTTTTACAAATGTATGCCCAAGATCGACCCCGGTGGGCTTTTGCCAACGAGCTTTACTTCACCAGATCAAGAATAAAAAAACTGTCAGAGATCAGAAATCTTTTGAAAAAATCTACGGTGGTGGTCGATAGCGGAATATTAATGAGCGTGTGGGTTTATGCCAAAAATCATCTTAAACAAGGAACAATGACAGCAGCTGAGTGGCAGTTTTACCTAGACCTAACGAATGACATGCAAAAAAGCGCCTATGATTCAGAAGACTTGGTCGTAATTTTAAAAGCATCCACCGACAGCCTGCTTAAGAGAATTGACCTGAGGGGTCGCGATTTTGAAAAGGCATACGATCAACAATATCTTTTTCAACTAGGCGATCGTCTTGATGAACTGGCGGAAAAAATCCGTTCGGAAAACAAAAAAATTCTCGAGTTTGATGCGGAAAAATACGATCTACGTAAAGAAAAAGACCAAAAAGTGTTTGTGAAGGAAGTAAAAAAAGCCCTACGTTAATGTACAATTTACAATGTATAATTTACAAACTTTTGTACATTTTACATTATACATTTTTGTAAAACCCACTCCGGTTCGGTGATCTTACGCAGCTTTCCCTGATCATCAAAAAATTCCCAGGGGGTGTCCTCTTGCTTAAAAATTTTAAACCTCAGTCTTTCATATAATTTTAACGCTCGTAAATTCTTCCGCTCGCAGGCGATGGTAACAAATTTAAAATTTCTTTCTTTTAAAAAATTTTCACAAAATAAAATCATTTTTGTACCCAAACCTTTATTTCTATACGGAGGAAATACTCTTAGAGAATAAAGATAGGCTCTTTCTACTCCGTCTGATTTTTCTTTATCGACCAAAATTCGCCAGTCGATAACTATTTGGCCGGCAATTTTGCCTTCCATTTCTGCCACCAGGTATACTTTTTTCCCGGCCTGATGATCCTCAAAACTTAAACGCATCAGTTTGCGATACCTTTTAAAATGATTACCCCACTCCAAAGTTTTTAAATCACTATTTTTAATGCCGCGTAAAACCCAAGGGGGATTTTCTTGTAGAATTTGAAAAATCTTCATTTTAGGTAATTAAAATTAAATTTTTGTCCTGTGTAAAAAATTTCTTCTTGGTCTTTTTTTATTAGACATGCCCCACCATTCCCCATTATTTCTACTTGTTGATTGGCAAAATCGAAAATGCAGGCGGTTTGCTCGGCGATACATAAAATGTTGGTTCTCTCAGGTAATAATTTTTTTAATAAACTAAAGCGTTTTTTTCCCAAATAACAGTAGCTCGTGTCTATTTCTGTTCCGCCCTCTTTATTATTCCAATGTGGAATAACGGAAAAATTTAAGTCCCACTGACCAAAAAAATTTAATCCCTCCTGCCAAAAAGGATCATGTCCAACTTTATATATTTCGTACACCGGCAAGGAAAATTTACCCATCGCAATAGCCGCAGCCGAAGCAAAAGATAAGGCCACGCCTTCGCTTAGTCGGTCACAAAGAATTTGATAAGCCAAGGAATTTTTTAAATGCCAAACGGCATAGCTCGGACTTCCGGCTCCGGTGTGAATGTAATTTACGTAGTTTAGTTCTTTTAATACCGTTTCCTCATTAGTGCTTTTCTCCCCGGTATTTCTTAAGGCATTGATATAGATAATTTGAGGCTGGAAAGGTTGTAACCCAACCTCTAGCGTTTTTTGTAATTTTTGATACCAGGCCCTAGGATTGTCTTCAAAACCGGCTGGTGTGGGAAGTAGGGCTATTTTAACCGGCGGTGCAAAATTTTTAATTAAATATTCGTGGACTCTTCTCCCCGTAGGAGACATTTCTCCCGAACCAAATAAAGCCACCTTACCCATTGTTTTCTTACCTACCCCGCGCAACCTTATCTCAGTGGGACTTGTCCGACGAATCGGATTCGTCGGGGCGGAATTTTTCTTTATTAATCTCGGACCGAAGGCATCGTCAATTATTTCATATCCACCGTCTTCTATAATTTTTCGTATTTGATCTGCCTGTTCAAATTTTTTTTCTTTTCGTAGCTTTTCTCTTTGCTCTAATAGTTTTTGTAAATCATCCATAACCGTTATTTCAATTTAGTCGCACCTCCATCATTAATAATTTTGATTTTCCTGGCATTTAACCACATAAAATCAAAGAGTTGGCGTTGCATCGCCGCCAGACTGTGATCGTATATTTCTACTCCAAAAATGTCTCCCCCACGATAGTTATACATCACATAAACTTCGTTATAAATTAACAATTCAAATTTCATTTCCAACTCTTGAGGATCAATATATCGACATTGCCAATACTGTCTCACAAACTCTTTGACCTTGGTCCAGGGTGCCATATTTTTTTCGTTAGTTAACTCTCTTACGTAAACTTTTCGATCCACAAATTCTCTTCTAACCCTTTCGTAAAATCCATAATCCAAAAAGGCCGACATTGATTCGATTTCAAAAAGACACAGTTCTTTCTGCGCTTTTAAAGAATTCCAGGTGATTTGTTTTAATCCTTCGAGACCTGAGTAATATAAAACTTTAGAAGGTGACTGTTGTTTACCAACCAATCTGTCCAATTCGTCATAAATTACTCCCTTCGTCTCTGACAGCATTTTTGCTTCATGCTCTTTCTGGGCTATTAATAAATCGAGCTGATGGTAGGAGTGGGCGATAAATTTTTTACCGTAATCGGAAAGTTTTTCTCCCACCAAACCCTTTTGATTTAACTTGTCCAGTAAACGATACACCTTAGTTCTGGCTAAATGGATTTCTCGGCTAATTTGTAAGGCGGTCAACTCGCTTTTTTTCAGAAGCAATAGGTATATTTTTGCTTCTTCTTTGGTTATACCAAAAGGCAGTAACAGATTTACCAGGTTGTCTGATTGGTCGGACATCATCTTGTAGTAATTATAACAAGGCTTCTATAATTCACCAAATTTATGCCAAGTATTAAACGTTTAAAGATTGCTCTGGTTACCGGCGCCTGTCGGGGAATCGGTGCGGCAATTTGCCAAAGACTGTTAACCGAAGGCTATTTTATTTATGGAATTCATCGGGGAAAACACAAAGATCTTCCGGTTTTTGAGAAAGAAATTAAAAAAGGAGTGTGGAAAAACATCAAATTAATCAAGTGTGACGTTGGCAAAAGCACTGATTTACAAAAACTAAGGACAAAAGTACAGCGTATTAAATTTGATGTACTGGTTAACGATGCGGGAATCATAGAATTTGAAAATCTCCGTAAATTTGATTTTTCGCTTTGGGAAAAAACATTATCTATCAACTTAAACTCGGCACTTTTTTTATCAACGAGGCTCAAATTTAATAATCGGGCGGCAATAGTAAACATTACCTCAACCGATGGTTTCATTGGTTCTTTTTCCTCGATGTCCTACAGTGCAAGCAAGGCCGCCTTAATGAACTTAACAAAAAGCCTAGCCTGTAATTTTGGACCGAGACAAATCAGGGTCAATTCTATTGCTCCTGGATGGATTAACACTGGTATGGCCACTCCCTCCTCCTACCAAGCAACGAAATTAACGCCGTTAGGTAGAAATGGAAAACCAGAAGAAATCGCCAGTGTAGTTTCGTTTTTAATTTCGCAACAGGCAAGTTTTATAACAGGTTCAACTGTGGTGGTTGATGGAGGGTATACTTGTGTAGATTACATCATGAAAAAAGAAGCTGACTCTGTTTCTAAACGCTACACGCTAAATCCTAAACGCTAATCTATTTTTCAGCCATTACCCAAATCTTTTTTACGTCAATTTCTCCTGGTTTTAAAATTGGCTGGGTAATCTCCAGTTTTTTAATTTTAAAACCTGCTCTTTTGGCTTTGATTAAAAG
>JACQHK010000040.1 GCA_016199065.1 Candidatus Microgenomates bacterium
ACGAATCGGAGGTCGTCTATAAAAGCATCATTCATAGCCTTGATCAAAAAGGAGTGATTTTCGTTGATCCGGACACTGCTTTTTCTCAATATGAAGAGATTTTCCGACCCTACTTTGGCAAAGTCATTCCTCCTACAGACAATAAATTTGCGGCATTAAACTCGGCGGTATTCTCCGGCGGCAGTTTTATTTATGTACCCAAAGGGGTTCACGTTGAACTTCCTCTTCAGGCTTATTTTCGCATTAATGCTTCAAACGTTGGGCAATTTGAAAGGACCTTAATTATTGCTGATGAAGGTAGTTTTGTGCATTACGTAGAGGGATGTACAGCACCCGTTTATTCAGAAGATTCGTTACATAGTGCCGTAGTAGAAATCGTGGTTAAAAAAGGCGCCCGTGTACGCTACACTACGATTCAAAACTGGAGTAAAAACGTTTATAACCTGGTGACCAAGAGAGCTTTGGTTCACGAGGAAGCCGTGATGGAGTGGGTCGATAGTAACTTGGGCAGCAAGCTAACCATGAAATATCCGTCGGTTTACTTAATCGGTAAAGGAGCCAGGGGAGATATCTTATCTTTGGCTTTCGCAGGCGACGGACAACATCAGGATGCCGGAGGAAAAGCGATTCACAATGCACCATTTACTTCTTCAAATATTATCAGTAAATCCATTAGCAAAGGAAGCGGCAGAACCAGTTACCGCGGCCTGCTTCACGTTGCCCCGGGAGCAAAAAATTCCCGTTCTAATGTTAAATGTGATGCATTATTGCTGGATGAACAATCGCGCTCTGATACTTATCCGACCATGCGGGTCCAGGAAAAAGAAGTGACGATCGGTCACGAAGCCACGGTCTCGAAAATTGGTGAAGAACAACTATTTTATTTACAAAGTCGCGGCTTAACTTCCGAAGAGGCACAAAATCTTATTGTTAATGGCTTTATTGAACCCATAGTTAAGGAATTACCCATGGAATATGCCGTGGAAATGAATCGTTTAATTCAGCTGGAAATGAGCGGTAGCGTGGGTTAGTTTTATGATCACTTATTTTGTTAACAATTCTAAAAAAAGCTTAACAGTAAAAAAACAAGAACAAAAACAGTTTGTAGTTTTTCTTGACCAGACGACCAATTTCCAACTCGATGTAAATCTGGCTGGCGAAAATTCTCAAGCTGAGATTTTAGGCATCGTTATCGGCAATAAAAAAGATATAATCAATTTAAATAGCGTTCAGCATCATCGCCAAAAACATACCACCAGCAATCTTTTAATCAGAAGTTTACTTTTTGACCAGGCTTCTTTTTCTTTTTCCGGTTTGATCAGAATTGAAAAAGAAGGAAATTTATCCGACGCTTATCAAAAAAATGAAAGCTTATTGCTTTCGCCTCTGGCCAGGAGTGAAGCAAAACCTTACCTGGAAATTTTAGCCAGAGACGTCCGCTGCACCCATGGTGCAACCCTGGGCACTGTTAACAAAGAAGAAATATTTTATCTGACTACCCGGGGTTTGACACAACAACAAGCCATAAAACTAATCGTGGAAGGTTATTTTCAGGAAATGTTGGACAAAATTAACGATCTTAAAATAAGAGAAGCAATATCACAAAAGATTTCTCAGAAACTGATGTGATGTAAGACACGGGAAGGGAGATGTTTTGGTGATAAATTGTGATGGTTATTTAATCTAAATATTTATGATCGACGTTAATAAAATCAGACAAGACTTCCCTATCCTTTCGAGAAAAATAAACGGGAAAAATCTAATTTATTTCGATAACGCAGCAACTTCGCAAAAACCCGAATCCGTACTAAAGACGATTGATGACTATTATCGCAATCATAACGCCAATATTCACCGTGCAATTCATACTTTGGGCGAAGAGGCCACAGCTATGTATGAAAATGCCCGGAATAAGGTAGCTAATTTTATTAAAGCAGCACGGCCGGAAGAAATTATTTTTACCTCCGGTACCACTGCTTCTTTAAATCTGGTAGCTTATGCGTGGGGCAGATTAAACCTTTCACAAAATGAAGAAATAATTCTGACGGTAATGGAACATCACAGCAATTTAGTTCCGTGGCAGCAGCTGGCTTTTGAAAATGGTTTAACTTTAAAATATTTGGAAATCGACGAAAGCGGCACGATTAAAGCCGACGCGCTTGAAGAAATCATCACCCCAAAAACTAAACTGTTGGCCATTACTCACATGAGTAACGTTTTAGGAACTATAAATCCGATTAAGGAAATGATTAAAGTCGCCCACCGGCATAACGTTACTACTGTTATTGACGCTGCACAATCAGTACCCCACTTGCCAGTTAACGTACAGAGTCTGGATTGTGATTTTTTGGCTTTCTCGGGACATAAAATGCTTGGTCCGACAGGTGTCGGTGTGCTTTACGGAAAACAAAAACAGCTGGAGAAAATGCCGCCCTTTTTCTTCGGCGGTCATATGATTAAAGAAGTTTATCTGGAAAAAACCCTGTTTAATGAGATTCCTGCGAAATTTGAGGCCGGTACCTCTCCCATTGCTCAAGTGGTCGGTTTAGGAGCAGCTATTGATTATTTGGAAAAAATCGGCATGGACAATGTCAGAGAACATGAAAAGGCATTAACCGACTATGCACTTTCTCAGCTGGCACAGATTGAGGGACTAACAATTTACGGCCCAAAAAACAGTCAAATCCGGGGAGGAGTTATTGCTTTTAATTTGCATGGGATCCATTCTCACGACGTAGCTCAAATTCTCGATGCCGAAGGAATTGCCATTCGCGTAGGAAATCATTGTGCCATGCCGCTCCACACCGCCCTACAGATTCCGGCCTCCTGTCGGGCAAGTTTTTATTTATATAACACCAAAGAAGAAATAGATCTATTAAAAAAGGGCTTACTGAAAACTAAAAAAGTGTTTCTCTAATAACGTGAACGATATCTATAAAGACAACATTATTGATCATTACAAAAATCCCCGCCACTTCGGACAGCTTGATAAACCAACCGTTTCCCATGAAGAGGTTAACAGTCTTTGTGGCGATCGGATTAGAATGGATTTAAAAATTGAGAACGACCAAATTCTCGAGGTAAAATTTAAGGGTGTCGGCTGCGCTATTAGTCTGGCATCTGCCTCGATGCTCACAGAAGAAATTTCTGGAAGAAAACTTAAAGAGGCAGCGGGAATAAAGAGGGACAGGATTTTGGAGATGCTTAATATTCCCATGTCGCCTACCAGGTTAAAATGCGCCTTACTTCCCTGGGAAGTTTTACTAAAGGCACTACAAAAATATTGGAAAAAAAAGTTATAATATCAGAATGAAAACAATTAAGGTCGGAAAATATAAAGTTAAGGTGTTACGGGATTTGTGTATTGGTGCTGCCTCATGTGTGGCCATTTCACCCAAAGTTTTTCAGCTAGACAGTGAGGCAAAAGCCATTATTTTGGACCAGGGCGATGATACCAACGAAAACTTGTTGGCGGCAGCACAATCCTGTCCGGTCAACGCTATTATTGTCGAAGATGAGAACGGTAACCAAATCTGGCCCAAATAATTCTGAAAAACAATCTAATAAATATCCTGAGATTTTATTTGAATATCAACTTTGTCCGGTTTGCGGAAACAAAATCGGTGTGGTAGCAGGATCAAAAGAAGCAATCTGTAAAAACTGCGGCTATAAGGATCCTTGCTGCGAGTAGGCTTATTTTACTCTAATTGTTAATATACAAAGAGATGGAAAAAAATATCGATTTTACTTGGAAAATCGGAGGAGAAGCCGGTTTCGGCATCATGGTAACAGGTGCCACTTTTGGCAAGCTTTGCACACGTTCGGGCCTAAACGTAATCTCTACTGTTGAATATCCTTCACTAATCAGGGGCGGACACAACACCTTTATCATAAGGGCTGCAGAAGAGAAAATTTATTCTTTAAAACAGACTATTAATTTGTTGGTGGCCTTAAACAAAGAGACCTACGACCTGCATCGTGAGGAACTTGAATCATCGGGAATGATAATATTTGACCCGCACGATTTTCAACCTGAACCCAATCCTTCGCTGGAATTTCTCCCGGTTCCCTTTTTTCAGCTCGCCAAAGATAATAAAGGAAACTTTTTAATGCGCAATACAGTTGCTCTGGGAGCAAGCATCGCCGTTTTGGGAATGGACTTTTCCCTTCTGGAAGAAATGTTACGCAAGGAATTTGAGCGAAAAGGCGAAGAAGTAGTTAATTTAAACATTAACATTGCCAAGGCCGGATATGCTTTTGTTTTAGACAATCTAAAACAGACTCCCCGGTTTAAACTTAACCGCTCGTCAAAACCGAAGATTTTAGCCACTGGTAACGAAGCTTTGGGTGCTGGTGCTGTTTCTTCCGGTATGAAATTTTTTGCATCCTATCCCATGACTCCGGTTAATGGCTTAATCACTTATTTTACAGCGCGGGAGAAAAAATTTAACCTGGTCTATAAACAACCCGAAGACGAAATCGCCGCAATCAATATGGCCGTTGGCGCTTCCTATGCCGGAGTAAGGGCTATGACTGCCAGTAGCGGAGGTGGTTTTGCTTTAATGAATGAAGGGTTCTCTTTGGCTGGCATGACCGAAACACCTTTGGTGGTAGTTTACGGACAAAGGCCAGGACCGGCTTCCGGGCTTCCCACCTGGACTTCTCAAGGAGATCTAAAATATGCCCTAGCGGCAGGACACGGAGAATTTTTGCGTTTCGTATTTACTCCGGGAGACATCGAAGAATGTTTTTGGCTGACTAAATTGGCTTTTAATATGGCTGATTTTTATCAGACTCCTGTTATTGTTCTGGTAGATAAATATCTCTGTGAAAGCTATTTTTCTGCAGAAACCTCAGCCTGGCAAAAACCCCAGTCTCTACCCGAAAACGTTTGGCAAAAAGCACAAACAATTAATCGGGGAAAAATGGCAGATAAAACAGACGGTAACTATTTAAGATATAAAATTACCGAGGACGGAATTTCTCCACGGGCAATTCCGGGCAAGGGTCCGGTTTTTACAGTTAACTCTTATGAACACGACGAAGAGGGCTTATCTACGGAAAAGAGTTTAGAAATTAAAGCTATGGTTGATAAAAGAAAGAAAAAAATGATCCTCGCCCAGGCGGAAGCTTTTGGACCTATTGAGTATGGTGAAAAAAATGCCAATCTTACTCTAGTCGGCTGGGGTTCAACTAAACAGGCAGTACTGGAGGCCTTAAAAAATATTAACAGCTCAGGAAAGATTACCGCCCGATATTTACATTTTCCCTGTCTCTCACCTTTCCCTGTAGAAAATACCCAAAAACTTCTGGCTAAAACTTCTACTATTATTAATGTGGAAGGCAACAGTCAGGGGCAGCTTGCGATGTTAATTAGGGAAAAAACAGGCATCGAAATTACCGACAATGTTTTAAAATACGACGGCCGACAATTTTATCCGGAAGAGATTATCTCAGCTGTTAATGTAATTTCCAAAGGGAGATAGATATGACCTTAACGGGAAAAGAATTTAGTACTAAAAAAATGCCGACCTGGTGCCCGGGCTGTGGAGATTTTGGCATTTGGGCAGCGTTAAAAAAGGCCTTGGTTGAACTCGGTTATCAGGGAAATGACGTAGCCTTTGTTTATGGAATCGGCTGCCATGGCAATATGTATGACACGATGAAAGTAAATAATTTTGAAGGGCTTCATGGTAGACCCCTTCCCGTTGCCTGTGGTATCCGTTTAGCAAACCACCAACTTCCGGTTTTTGCCATCTCAGGAGACGGCGATGCCCTGGGCGAAGGCGGAAATCATTTTATCCATGCAGCAAGACGCAATTTTAATATCACTTACCTGATTCATGATAACCAAATTTATGCCTTGACTACGGGACAAACAAGTCCTACGACTGCTTTAGGATTAAAAACTAAATCTAATCCCGGAGGTTCGCTTGATTATCCCTTTAATCCTTTAACACTTGCCCTGGCAGCAGGAGCAACTTTTGTAGCTCGAGGGTTTGCCGGAGATATCGACCACCTATGCGAATTGATTAAAGCAGCTCATCAGCATAAAGGATTTTCCGTTCTGGATATCCTGCAACCCTGTGTTACGTTTAACCCCCACTCCTCATACACTTTCTACCGCGAACATATTTATAAATTGACCGATGAATATCAGACTAACGATAAAATTGCTGCTTTTACCAAAACACTGGAGTGGGAAATGACTGGCAAAATTCCCATCGGTATTTTTTATCAGGAACAAAAACCGACCTACGAGGACGAAGTAGAACAGATAAAAAATACTCCGCTAATTGAACTGGGATTGTCCGAAGCTATACAGATAGAGAATTTAATGGCTGATTTTATTTAGCGATTGGAGTTTATTTCTTTTTTACTGAAGAAGCCTTCTTTCCTGCTTTTCCTTCAACTAAGGCGTTTTTAAGTACTTCGTCAACTTTTGTCACGTAGATAAATTTAATGTCACGTCTGACATGCCGAGGAATGTCTTCTTCGTCTTTTTTGTTTTCTTGGGGTAAAATTATCGTTTTTAATCCGGCTCTGTGGGCAGCGATTACTTTTTCTTTTACACCACCAATTTCTAAAACTCTTCCTCTTAAGGTAACTTCCCCTGTCATTCCGACTTCTTTTTTAGTGGCACGCTTGGTTAAGGCTGATACCAAAGCAGTCGTTATTGCCACTCCGGCCGAAGGACCATCTTTAGGAACTGCACCCTCAGGCACATGGACATGGACATCAATTGATTGAGAAAACTTTTCGGGTAGATTAAAGTCTTTATAATGACTTCTCACATAAGAAAGGGCAGCCTTGCAGGACTCCTGCATTACTTCACCTAACTGTCCGGTTAATAATAAATGTCCCTTCCCCGGCATAAGGGCGACTTCAATAAACAGTACGTCACCGCCTGCCTCTGTCCAGGCCAAGCCGGTAGACATTCCCACCTCATCCTTTTCTTCCGCAATTGTTGCTGAAAACCTGAATGGTCCAAGATATTTGTTTAAATTATTTGTCGTAACTAAGGTAGGTGTCTTTTTACCGGAAACAACTTTTTTGGCCACTTTCCTCATAATCTTTGAGAGTTCTCTTTCCAAACCTCTTACTCCGGCTTCTCTGGTATAGCGGGCAATGATTTGATAAATTGCCTTATCACTGATTTTAACGTTCTTCTTATTTAAACCATGTCCGGGAATTAATTTTCCCCACAAAAATCTCTTGGCAATTTCAAATTTTTCATCAGCTGTATAGCCTGCAAAATGAATAATTTCCAGTCGGTCGCGCAGAGCCGGAGGTATGGTGTCTAAAACGTTGCAGGTCGTAATAAACATTACCCGGGATAAATCATAAGGTAATTCTAAGTAATGATCAGAAAAAGCATGGTTTTGTTCTGGATCCAAAGCTTCCAATAAAGCCGCTGAAGGATCGCCGCGAAAATCGTTTCCGACTTTATCAATCTCGTCTAACATAAAGACAGGATTACTTGTTCCGGCTTGTTTGATACCTTGAATAATTCTTCCGGGCATTGCACCTACATAAGTTCTGCGATGCCCCCTGATTTCTGCTTCATCGCGAATCCCGCCCAAGGAAATTTTTACAAACTCTCTGTTAAGCGCGCGGGCAATTGATTTTCCAATAGAAGTCTTTCCCACTCCGGGTGGTCCGACAAAACACAATATGGTAGGCACCACGTTTCTTTTTTGAGTTGATTCTTTTTCCTTAGGCTCGGAAGAGTTTTGCGACGCGTCTTTTGTCTCCTGGTCTTTTCTTAACTTAAAAACCGCCAAATATTCAATGATTCTCTCTTTAATTTTTTCCAATTTATAATGATCTTCATCGAGAATTTTCTTGGCAGTTTTTAGATCGATATTGTCCTCGCTAAATTTGCTCCAGGGTAAATCTAAAACCCAGTCTAAATAAGTTCTGATGTAGGAAGCTTCGGGATTATAGGAAGACATTTGTTCAAGCCGGGCTATTTCTTTGGCGACTTTCTCTTCTATCTCACTTGGCAACTTAGCTTTCTTCATCTTTTCATGAAGTTCTTTAAATTCCTTGTTCTCGTCTTCGCCTAATTCTTTTTCAATGGTTTTTAGCCGCTCACGAAGCATTGCTTCTCTGACTGATTTATCCAATCTCTGTTGTGTCTTTACCGAAATTTTTCGTTCAATCTCTAAAAGTTTTACCTCC
Source organism: Candidatus Microgenomates bacterium (assembly GCA_016199065.1). GTDB lineage: Bacteria > Patescibacteriota > Microgenomatia > JACPZF01 > JACPZF01 > JACQHK01. The sequence goes on from JACQHK010000040.1 coordinate 8,185, forward strand.
TTGGCCAACAATTCGTTTACTTTATCCAATCTTTTGCGTACATCTGAAGTTTCCAGTAATGCTTGTTTTTCTGTCGCTTTAATATCCAAAACTGAAGCAACCTGGTCGGACAACTCCCGTGGCGGAAGTCCCGAAACAATGTTCATAAAGATTAAAAAGTCTACCTGTTTGCCCAAATTAGCTGCTTTTTTAAATTCCTGTGTGACATGATTTGCCAAGGCAACCAACTCATCACTTTCTACAATTTCATCAGGAATACTTTGTACTTTTGCAGTGAAAAAAGGGTCAACGCTCTCAAACGACATTACCTCGACCCGATCCAGACCTTTTACCAAAGCGTTCACATTTCCTGTCGGTTCATCTTTAATCATTCTTTCGATTTCACAAAGAGTACCCACGGTAAAGAGATCCTTGGGGGCAGGGTTATTCATTCCCACTTCTTTTTGCAAAACGAAGACAATTCTTTTACCTGCAGAAAATGCTGAATCAAGAGCAGAAACTGATTTTGACCTGCCGAACGTAAGAACGCTCTCGGTATGAGGCATGATCACTGAATCTCTAATTGGTACAAGTGGAAAAATTTGATTTTCTTCGTTATTCATGGTTTTGTAGCTTAAGAATTAGCAGTCTAGCAAAATAAGTGCTAAAAGTCAAGAGGTTGATTTTGGGCACTTTTTTCACCGTAACTAATTATCTCACCAGAATAACAGACTTGTCCACCAACTCTTTGTCCTGCAAAAGCTGTTTTTTCAGAGAGTTTAAATCAGCAAAGGGTTGAGGCAAACGCAGAAACTTTTTTAAGACAAACCGGAGTTTTTCACCATAAATATCCTGATTAAAATCCAAAAGATAGATCTCCAAAACGTTTTTCTTTTCTCCCAACACCAAGCGTGGTCCGTAATAAAGAGCACCTTTATATTCCCGATTACGATATTTAACTAAGGCGGCATAAACTCCGGTTGGAGTAGTAAGAGGAAGCAGCGAAGGGTCTAAATTTAAAGTTGGAAAGCCTATCGTTCTGCCTAATTTCTCTCCTTCTTCAACCGTTCCTTCGTACCATTTTTCAAGCTTTTCTGGCATATTTTGTTACCTGATAGATTGACGCCACTAAAATTGCCATACCGAGTACTTGTGTTATGCTCAGAGTTTTATGAAAATAGAAAAAATCTATTATCACGGCCGAAGCAGGCCAAACTAACTCACAAAGTGTGGTAACCTTAGCCGGAGTCTTTTTTAAACCATAATAATAAATTCCCAAGGCCACCATACCCGTGGAAAAAGTAATAGCCAAAAGTGTTAACCACTGATTTGGATTCAAGTTAAACAAGGCGGGCGTTTGTCCCAATATCGCTAAAAAGATAAAAGCAAAAATGGGAGCCAGCGCAAAGCGCAAAACTGTACCGGTCAAAAACGAAACTTTGTTCAAAACATATTTACTAATGGCCGTAGAAGTTCCCCAACATAAACCCGCTAACAAAGCTAATAATCCAGCAATGGCAGTTTGCTGCCCGGTGCCTAAGTTTACTGTTAAATCCTTAAAAGTAATCATGTAGGCCGCGACCAGAGCCAGCGCCGCCCACAGCAAAAATTTGGGAGAAATCTTTTCCTTAAGAAGCAAAACTGCCGCAGAGATTGCCCAAATCGGCTGGAGTTGTTGCTGTAATAAAACTACTACTGAATAAGGAATGTAATTAATTTTCCCCAGGGCGGCAGTGTAAAAAATAGTCCCCAATGCGCCGGAAAAAAGCGAAACTATACCGATTGCCAGCCAGTCACGCCTGTTCATTTTTTTCAAATCGGGAAACCATTTAGGTACTACGAACAGCAAAAAAATAAATCCCAAAACGTGTTCATAGAAAACGACCACTGAAGGAGGAAGAGAATATAAACTGACCCGCAGAATTCCGTCAAAACTCCATAGTAATGCGGCAATAATTACAAATAACGGACCGAAAGAAAGAATTTTTTTCATAAAAAATACCCCTTTATCGGGGGTACAAATAAAACCCACGTCAGACGTGGTAGGTTCCTTTCTTTCTTCCCGACTTTACGGTCGCTACCGGAATTCCTGCCTGCGCAGACAGGTCACCGGTTCATCCCGCCGAATCGGCGAGTCGTAGAGTTCTCCGATTATATTTCGGAATCACTACCGATGATGAATTTCACAAACCCCCGAAGGAATCTATCCACAGAATAACATTGTTAAAACAGTTCGTCAACGGCTCTAATTTCTTCAGTAAAAACATTTTACATTTTCCAATTACTATTTTTCAATCAATTATTAATTTGTTAATTTCTAATTGAAAATTAAATAAATGGGAACTGAATGAAAATTGATAAATGGAAAATAGAAATTTACTTTGTGTATAGTTTATTCTTTTTTATGTACTCCTCCACACTCGGCAAGACCAATCCTTTAATCGACAGTCCTTTTTTCACCATTTCGCGGATTTTTTCCGAAGCCATATCTGACGTAGTTAACAAGTTGTGATTTATAGTGTAAGCGTTCGCAGGAAGATTTATCAGGGGAAAACCCGCGCGGGGAAATACCAAAAGTTTTACTTTACTCAAAATGTCATCTGAATGTTCCCAAGTATTAAACTCAGGTAATAAATCGGACCCGATGACCCAGCTGAAAATATCTTGGGGGTATTCTTTAACCAAATTATCAATCGTTTCAAAAGTAAAATTTTTCTTTTTAGTTTTCATTTCCAAATCAGAAACTTTAATATGTTCCAACTCCATCAATTTACACATTGCGAGCCGATGCTCAGGTTCAACCGCCGGTTTTTCCCAAGGGTGCTGATAATAAGGCATCAACCAGACTTCTTCGTTATCCGTAAAAAAAAGAATCTGCTGACAGATCAGAAGATGACCAAGGTGGGGTGGATTAAAGCCTCCGCCCAGAACTGCAATTTTGCTCATATCGTTAAATTAATAATCAATATTATTTTTCTTCTTGGTTTACTATGATACTGCACAGTATCATAGTATTGAATTTTTATTAGCCAGGTTGTTTAAATAGTTCCTTGCAAGGTAATTTTAATCACGTTGACAAAAAAAATAAAATGGGAAATAATACTTCCATTGCATTAACGACAGGTCAGGGCTCACAGCAAAGGGTGGCGAAAGCCATCCTTTGTCTTAGATTTACTGTCTCTCTTTGAATTGTGAATTAATCAGAATATAATAAAAATATGAGTTCTCTCGAATCTCTTCAGATTAATGGAGAACTGCCCTCTCATTTACAGGAAACCAGAAAGCTGCTTGCAGAAAGGAATTTACTAATTTTTACTCCAAACGAAATACAAACTTCGGCAAATTTATTTGCTCACAATCTCACATTGGGTCTACAAACCGATGGTAGAGAGGGTTTCCCCATGTTAAATTCACATGTGAGAAGAATTGATCTTACCAACCTTCCGGTTGGAAAAGAGGTTTTAGTAATGGTTGTCGGTGGAACCTTTGTTAGGGCATACTCTGTTGAAAATGCTCAAAATGGCTTAAGAATCAAAGGAGATATAGAATCCCGACAAGAATACCGAACGGATATTAAAATCGGCGACGGAAGAGTTGCAACTTCAGCAGCACAATTTTGCAACAAAATGCTAGATACCATCGGCGCGTTTTTGGAAAATTGGCAACCGGCAGGCGCAGTAACGCTTTACGCATTTGCGGCCACGCCTACAGTACGTAATGGAAATCTGGATGTGATACCTTTTAAAACTATGGGGAAGGGATTTGCTGTTCCTGACATTGCCGATCGTCCTTTTGGTGAAGTGTTCTATGACCAACCTCTAACCAGACAGTTGACTACACCCCACAAAATCGTGGTTAATGATGTACCAGCCTTAGGAACAGCCGGTGATGCAAAGATTTGTTGTTTTAATTCATCGGGAGTTAACGTAGGTGTTTTGCTTAATGGCGTTTGGTGTATTACGGAATGCGGTGGAGCGTTTCGTGATCTGCCTAAAAATGCCTATCTAATTAGACTAGATGAGGAATCCAATAATCCGGGTCACGGTTTATTGGAAAAACAATTAACTTCACCTTACATGTTGGAAACTTTTAAGTTGGCTATGAGAGACTTGGCTGAAAATGGAATCGTTGTTGGTATTTCTACACGAGACGATCTTACAGTAGTAAATTTTTCCTCAATCGCTAATGGCACTGATCATTTGTTGACACAGGTTGATAAAAAAACTGCGGATGTCATGACCGTGGTGGCCAGAACTCTTGCCTACCGCTCCGCCCAAGCCAACGGTCTGATCCTTGGCGCCACCATAAAAACTTTTCTTTCTGAATTTCCCGAAGAGGAAGTCCTCATTCCCTTACAAAGCAAAGTAGCATATGCGATTAGAGGTTACACTGCTTTGGCTACTGCAATAGCCTCCGAGGTTTCGAGTAAAAAAGTTAAATTCTTAAATATACCAGATGCAGATATTTTGGGTGCGGCGGCGATAGTTTTAAGTAAAATTCCCGCAAATTAGTTAACGATTTTTCCCTTGACGAATTTTGGTTCATCAAAATTAAATTTAAAATCCAATTTTTTTTCCTTGAGAATTTTTGCCACGCGTACGACTTTCCACATATAGGTAATTACTTCGTCTTTGTGCGCTTCGAAATATTTTGGATCGGCGTTTTCCAACTTTATGGAAACTCCGGATTGAGCTATTTCTTCAAGCATCTCAGGCTGAGTGGGCTTATACATCTCTAGTTTACTGAGAAGTTCTGTTATAACTTCGTCCTGGTCTTTATCTTGCCAATCTATCATATGTATATTTTATCACATTATTTTTTTTATTTTCCACCCATAAATTACCGATGGTTATCTTCGGAGACCGACAGAATAATATTTACTTTTCGACAATCTCGATACTTTTAATCAACACCGGTTTTTCCGGACTTTCGCCAATCACTTTGTCCTGCGCAATAGCGTCTACGACCTCCATACCTTTAATAACTTTCCCAAAAACCACATAGAGCTTGTCTAGGGGATAATCTTGGTGCATGATGAAAAATTGACTACCGTTAGTGTTTGGTCCGGCATTGGCCATGGCAACTACTCCTCTTTGGTAATCTCCTGTTAAGTCCTCATCGTCAAAACGATACCCCGGCCCTCCTGTTCCATCTCCTCTCGGATCTCCTCCCTGAATCATGAAACCTTTAATTACCCTATGAAAGATCGTGTTATCGTAAAATTTATTTCTGGCCAAATATATGAAGTTATTTGCCGTAATCGGTGTGTTTTTAACGTTGAGGGAAATAGTAATATCTCCTTTTTGTGTCTTTAATATAGCCTCATAACTTTTTGCCTGATCGATACCCATGGTCGGTGATGGTAGGGTTTTTTCCATTTTTTCCTCCTCAATTTGGTTTGTGGGCTGATTTACAGCCTGGTTTGCTGTTTGTACATTACAACCCGAAATTATTACTACAAAAACAAATAATATTCCCAAGGACAGAAATTTTTTCATAAGATTATACTTTTTTCTTACCAGTTTCCTTTAGAGAAAAAAACCTTAAGTATAAAATAGGCAAAATACCTAAACTGTTAATTACTAAAAGGACGATAAACCAAAATTGTTGACCGTTGCGCGCCGCTTTCCAAAGGGCCATACCTTTCCAAATCATTTCCCAAATTGCCAGCAGAACCAAGAGATAAACATTTTGGGTACTCAAAAGATTGTACATTGCTTCCTCACTTCAATTATTGTCTTTTATTTTATAATAATCTAAGCTATCTCAAAAGATACCATTTTATGAATAAACTAAATTGGCTTTTGACGTTATCTTCTCTAAGTGTCTTGTTGGTCACCATTGAGCGCTTTTCTTTTACAACCCGTATTCTCTTACAACCCTACAATTTTTTGCGTCTTCACGAAATAGTTCAGATGTGTGTCGTCATTTTATTTACCGTTATTATTCCCTATCTGGTCCTTAAGGAAGTAAGTGATAATTTTTCACTTCTGAGAAAGCGTTGGGGTTTTTGGCTAGGACTAATGTTTGTCACCGGGATTTATTTTTATGCGACGGGAAACGGCGTTCACGAGGTCAGCAGTTTTAATTTCAATAATTTTTGTGACACAAAAAATTTTCAGGGAAACCTATGCGGTGGTATGTTTTTTAACGATTACTATACGGGAAACATTCTGTACTTTGTAGGCGGAATTTTAATGTATCTTTCTTTACTACTTTTTGAACAACGAAATCCCAACAAAACCTACCAAAGAAAAGATTTACCTCTCACCACGATTAACTCTCTCATTTTCTCTTTTGCTATTTTTGCCTATTCGGGATTTGACCGAGTGTTGGTCGGTTTAGTTTTTTCCTTAATCATGATGACAATTTCGTTGATTTTACTCTATAAAAAGAGGGGAAAAATTTTGGAAGCACCATATACACTTTATACTGTTCTTTCTTACTCTGTGGGAACAATCGCGGCTTTGGCAGTGAGGATTTTTTAAACCCAGGGTCAAACTTTTTTACCTCTTTTTCTTCTTAACAAAATTAATAAAGCAAAAAGTGAAAGTATTAAAGCTAGGGCGATTAAGGTCGTTAAAAGATAGGCGTTACCCTCGAGTTTTTTAGTTTGGGCCATCATGTCTTGGGCAAAAGAATAAGACGCAAAAGATAAGGAGAGGGGAACCAAAGCGATAAGGGTCAGGATTTTTTTCATAATCCCTTTGGTTATTAATATTAAATTTACTATTTAGAATTATTATATAGAATCACGCAACCCCCGTCTATATACTTCTAAAACTCAGCTTTGCAATGAGCTTTCTCAATATAAACCACATTAAGCTTTTTTTCAGAAACAATTGATATAGTTGTCCAAAAGGAGGTGACTTTAATGATTTATCGAAAAATTTTGTTATCAATTTTGGCCTTTACCATTGTCGGCACTTTAACCATGTCCGGAGCCGGTCAGGCTTATGCCCAAACGAACAGCAACCCATGGTCAAATCTGGCACAAATTATTGCCCAAAAGTTCGGGCTGGACCAAAACAAAGTCCAAGAGGTAGTTGACCAATTTCATCAACAAAAAAGGCAGGACATGGTTATCAACATGTCACAGAAACATGAAGAATGGTTAAATGCCTTAGTCAAAGAAGGAAAGCTAACCGAGGCTCAGAAAACTACCATTCTTAATAAACTCCAGGAGTTAAAAAACAAATATAACCGTGAGGACTGGAAAAACCTCACACCATCAGAAAGGAAAGACCAGGCACAAAACGAATTACAAGAACTAAAAACCTGGGCACAATCGCAAGGAATCGACCTTTCCTACTTAAAGCCCGGTATGGGAAAATGGGGGATGCATAGATTTATGTGGTTAAATAACCCGTAAGCGTACCAAAAACCATATCCTGCCCGATCTCAAAACGCTCCGGAATCCGGAGCGTTTTTATTTAACCAAGATTTTTCCAAAAAAATCAGATTGAACTGACACCGGATTAATAAGAGTTGAAATCAAAATCTCCCGTATTGAGTTGAGTATTTATCGCAGAATTTATTCCGCTGGTAATACCCAGAAAAAAATAAAGCGAAACGAGAAGAGAGATTACGGTTAAAACAACACACCAAATTGCTATCTTTTTTGCTTGAGGGTCATTTATCCGCGAGTATTTAAACCCCCACCAAAATCCTAACGGTGGCAAAAGTAAACTGCCAACGTAGAGTAAAAACTGAGAACCAAAAGATGTTGAAATCGGTTTAATCCGAAGTTGCGTTCCGCAGTTGGAACAGAAAAATGACTCAAGAGGAACGTTGGAAATTCGGCAATTTGGGCAGGTTAGAGTTTCGGACATTAATTAACTATAACTGAAGAAAGATTTTATGACAAAATTTTTGCGTACGATTTTACGGATTTAAATTTCACGCCCTGTAAGTTAACCACGTCTAACAACGTTCGTTCGTAAAATTTAACAACACTACCGTTTTTTAATGTCACAAAAGCAGGTTGTGAATATTTTCCCCGATCCTTTGTTCCTGTTAAAACTGTTTTGTATTGCCTTTTAAATTGAGGAAGCGTTTCCCCTACAAAAAAACCGGCGTGTTCTAAACCCGTTGGGTATCTATGAGACATCTTGGGTGCGGGTAGCTCTAAAAGTGAAACCGAAAAACCTTCTTTGAATACTAAAGGTTGTTTAAGAATTACTAGGGTAATTGGACGTCCGTTAAAAATAGTTTCGCTAAAGGACTTTCCCAAAGGGATTATCTGCTCACGAATTGATTCGTATTCAGGGAAAGTTGCCACGCGGTAACAAATATGCGTTAGCGGGAAGTTCTTAACATTAATTTTAAGATTGTCCAAGTGAAACAGCATGTCCGAAAAAAACCCTTGATAATCACCAATTATTTGGCTAATACTTTTCATTTGCTTTCTATTACAGCTCTCCCGTATTATTAAAGTGTTTTTTGTAAAATTCCAGACTCTGTAAAACTGCGCCATTCCATCCATCAGGCCGCAAATTATGATCGGAATTAGGATGAACAATATAATTTACTTCGATGTTATCTTTTTTCAACAAATCCACGAGTTCATCCGACCACCAGACGGGAACTTCCTGATCTGAAGCACCCTGGTGAATTTCCAAGGATGCTTTGATCCATTCATAATAATTAGGTGGTGAAAATAACTCTGTATCGTATTCTTCTTCAAATCCTGCCAGGAACTTACGCAATGATTTGCCCTGATCGTCAAACTCATCGGTGTAATACAAAATGGAATAGGGAAAGGATTTAGACACCGGCGCCCACAATACCGTTGGGTAAGACAGTCCACTAATTGCCAAAACAGACAAGGCAATCTGTCCACCGTTACTATGCCCCCAAACGCCCACTTTTTTGTCATCAGCTTTAATTTCTCCGGAATAACTTGCTTCCAAACCCGTGTTAAGAGTTTCCAGCGAAGAAAGTAACGTTAAGGCCGTAAGGTAGGTTTGGAATCGATCTTCAAAACCGTTTTCTGATGGCGCATCGGATTCACCGAATCCTAAAAAATCAGGAGCTAGGGTGATAAATCCGTTTTGGGTAAAGATTTTAGCCGAAGGCGAAGTTCCAATCCCGGAGAAAAAAATTTCCTTAGGAGCAAAACCACGAAACATTATCAAGACTGGATATTCGCCTGGTTTTGTCGGCACGTTTAAGAGTCCGCTGACTTTTTTCATTTTGTCCGAACCGGGCTTTTCCGGAACCGAAAAATAAAACATCTGAGACAAAAAATCAGGATTTTCTTCTACGAGGCGTCCGAGTGTGATTTGGTTTTTAGGAAATTTGGTTTTTTGCAGATTTTGGAAACTATAAACCATTAAGGGTTTTGGTTTAGGTACCCCTTCTCCTAACTTTTTAATTAGAAAATTGTTTCGGAAAAAAATCGGGAGAAAAAAAAGCAGAAGCAGAAAAAAAAGAAAAAGGAATACAATAATAATCTTTTTCATGTTTTATCCGGGCAAACCTTTTAGCGCTATTCTAACCAGCCAATATTATATCAAGAAACTTGCTTGAAAGAGAAAATTGCCCGTCTGACCCGTCTGACGGGTCACGCTGGGTGGGCTGGCAAAATTAGGGAAATATTAGGAAAGATTTTGTATATCTTCAATTTGTAACTCTGTTTTGTCAGCCAAATCACTCATGGCCTTCCATTGAAAACCTTTTCTGTGGGCAAAGCCCAGTAATCGATTGGCGACACGATGTTCCCCTAATCTTCTTGCCCGATGTATTCCTTCCGTAATTTCAGATTGTTCCGTTTCTATCGCTTTCATCCTCTTGTCTAATAATTGTTCTAAGATATTCATAAAAGATCGATGTTTCTTAGTAAAGGGAAAATCTCTCCCTTTGCGAATTGACACTTTACCATATTATTAATGCCAAGAGCAATAAGGGTAAACAAATATACTTAATCGGTAGCTAGTGATTTAGAAAATTTATTTCACAAAAATATGTCTGAGGGTAGCTATTACCCAAAGAAAAACAATAGTGGTGGTGGTAGTGACAAAAGTCACGTCTTCAAAAAAAACCTTCCAGACGATGTGGAGATCTGTCTGGAAGGTAGGCAGTTTATAAAGCTGTTTACTTAATAATTTTCTACGGCCCAAAAAAGGCACATGCCAAAAGCTAATAAAAAAGAAATTGTTAAAAGACCATCCATAGATTATTTGTAGTGTAAAAAGATATTTTTGGCAGTGACGAAAGTCACAGCAAGAGAAAATATAAACTTGTGTTAAAATCGATTTATGCTCAATAACAAAGTCTCTGTGGTTGGCGGATTAACGATGGATTTAAGTTATTACTTAAACAAATGGCCTAAGGTGGGTCAAGCAGTACAAGCCACTGATTACAAACTAGAACCGGGCGGAAAAGGACTAAATCTTGCCACCGGTCTCTCCCGCCTGGGCTTAGAAGTGATCATAATCGCCTCTCTGGGAAATGATGATTTTTCCCGAAAAATAATTAAAGTTTTAAATGAGGAAAAGATTAATTCCCAAAATGTTTTTCAATTTTCTGACACCAGAACGGATTTAATAGGCATTATTGTCGGACCGGATGGGCAGCCAGGATTCATCGGAGTTACCAATGCCAGCGGTAAATTATCCGTCGAAAATATCCAAAGTAAAAGAGATGCTGTAAAAAGCGGTTCGGTCCTCGGTGTTAATCAAGAGGTATCCTCGATAACTGCTAAGGCCTCCTTAAAACTTGCTAAAGAAGAAAATGTTATCACTGTTTTTAATCCTGCACCTCCTGACAATTTTGATTTTTCGGTGCTGCCTTTCGTTGATTATCTGGTTTTAAATGACTGGGAAGCTAAATATATCTTACAAAAACCAAATGATTCGCTGGAAAATCTGGCGCAGGAATTTTTTGAAAAAGGTGCAAAAAATGTCTGTATTACATTAGGAGAAAATGGTAGCTTATTTTTTAATTCTCAGGGGGTAGTAAAATTAGGAATTTACCAAATCGAAGAAAAAGATGCCACCGGCGCAGGTGACTCCTTCTCCGCCGGTTTAATCTATGGACTGGTTAACAATTTTGAAAAAGGAAAACTGTTTAATTTCGCTTCCGCCTGCGGTGCACTGGCCTGCACTAAACTGGGGAGCAGATCTTCTATGCCGACGCTAAAAGAGATTGAAGATTTTATGAAAACCTCCGTCATGAAATGACTTATTACGCAGTATTTCCGGGAATAATTCGGAACTTGTGTTCGAAAAGGTGCGAGGCAAGATCAACAATGATTTTCATACCCACCAGTAAAAGTAAAACCTGCGTTGAAGATCCGGTAGAAAGTACAATAAATGCTCCGAAAATTATTACCAGATGCATTACGATAATTCTTGAATAAGGTTTAAACATTTGTTGAGTCGCTGAATTTTGACGAAACTCCTCACGTCCCAAAAAATTTGTATAGTAAGAAATTCCATGGCTGATGAGAAGAAAAATAAAGGCGATGACAATCTCGCCCGGATTGATTTTCTCTTGTGTTGCTAAACCAAAAAAGGTGAACAGTAAAATCCCGTGGACAAAGGTAAAAATTCCGTAATGCACGACAAAAAAACCGACGAGGAATTTTTTTGAGGACGAAGCGACATAGCTATCTTTAACAGCAATGACGCCCGGCGGAAGTTTCCCCTCACCCACGCATTTTTTAATTTTAAAAACATTCCAGAAACCAACCGTCACATTTTCCAGCCAATAAGTCACCAAAATCGGAAACACTTTCCATCCCCAGAACAAAACTCCATAAACAGGAATTAAATTAGAGATCAGGAGGGAAAGAATGGGGAAAAAATTACTGGCTTTCATATTTTTACTAATTATACTTCAAGAATAGGATCTGTATTGTAGTTATAAATATTATAGGATATAATCTGGGGATGGCAGAAAAAGAATGCAAATATTATGCCAGTGCGGCAGAGGAGGATCCTGAATTTATAGCGCGTTTTCCTCCCTGTAGTCCGGATAAGGCAACTATCGATGCTTTTATTGAAAAACTAAATGCCTTGCTTGCAACTGAACCAAACGCAATTGATGCTCACTTAAAAGCCTTACAGCAAAGTACGGGGTGTTTTGCCTTAAGAACCAATTCCGAACAAAGACCATCAGACTTAAAAGGTATGATACAAAACCTTAGAAAAATGAAAGAGTGTGCCGCAATAAAATATTTACCTAAAAAAGTAGGTTAAATCAAACTTTCTAAATGCCTTATTCTAAAATGACCTTCAACAATTCCGGAAATTTATCCGTTTTCATATCCTCAAAACAGAAATGGCCGTAGTTGTGAAATTCCTGGTATTTTAAATTCTTTACTTTGTCTTTGAGAATTTTGACGGTTTTTTGTACGCTTTCCTGATCGTTGTCAGAATTAAAAATGGTCACGCCTTTGGTTCGCAAGACAAAATCAGGATCAATTTCAAAATCATCAAAAAAATTTTTGGTGTGTTCGTGATCCGGGTCAAGCCAGGGGGCTACCAAAACCACTTTGTCTACTTTTAAATCCTTATGAATACTTAAATATTTCACAAAAAATCCTGATCCTGTACTGTGCCCGACCAAAATGGTTTCAGGACCAATTTCAAATCTCTCCACCTCCCGATTCCACACCGCCCAATTCCGGTCAAATGACCATGGAACTTCCGGAGTGGCTGTGGGAATGTCGTGTTTTAAAAGTTGTCCCTGCAACCAGGGAAGCCAATGGGCATTGCTCATGCTGGGTGATTTTGGATCGTAGTATTCTTCCTTAGAAGGTCCGCCGTGAAGAATGATGGCATTTTTCATGAAAAAATTATAACAACAAAGAAATATTTGTTAAATCCTTGGTATTAGTTATAAAAATCAGTCGACGAAGGTTAAGGCAGTTCCTTTTTTTCCGGCTCTGCCGGTCCTGCCGATACGATGAACGTAATCATCATAAGATTCCGGTGCATCGTAGTTAATGACATGAGTAACATCATCAATATCCAGTCCCCTTGAAGCAACGTCTGTGGCTATTAAAATGCGCAGACCTCCGGTCTTGAAATCACGCAGCGCACGTTGTCTTTGATTTTGTGACTTGTTGCCGTGAATGGCGGCTGCCTTGAAACCTCTTTCTATTAAAGATCTTAACAGTTTCTCAGTCCCATGCTTCGTTCTGCCAAAAACCATTACTTTGTCGAAACCGGGTTGGATCAAAAGATCATGCAGTACATCGATTTTGGTGCGACCGTTATTGATACGAACCACGTCCTGGTCAATGTTTTCTGCAGTATCCTGTTTTTTCACGGAAACCGTTACCGGGTTATTCACAAAGCTGTGAAGAATTTCTTTGGTTCGGCTATCGACCGTGGCAGAAAAAAACAAAGATTGCCTGACTTTGGGAAGAAGTGAAACGATATATTTAATGTCGGCAATAAATCCAATATCAACCATCCTATCGACTTCATCTAAAACAATGTTATTAAAAAGAGCCAGGTTTAATTCCCGTCTTTGTATCAAGTCTTTCAACCTTCCGGGAGTACCGATCACGAAATTAGGATTGCGTTTTAAACCAAATCTTTGATTATTGATATTTACTCCGCCAATTGCCGTAACTGCTTCCAGATTTAATCCTTTGGCAAACAAACGAAACTCATCTCCTATTTGTTGAGCTAATTCTCTGGTGGGAACGACGATCAGAGTCTTCTGATTTCTTTCCAAAAATGCTTTGTTAATTAAAGTAACTAAAAATGCGGCAGTCTTTCCTGTACCTGTGTTGGCGATGCCAATAATGTCTCTTCCGGCTAGAATTTCCGGAATGGCCTTTTCCTGAATATCTGTGGGAATAACATACCCGCGATCAGCAATGTTTCTTTTTAATTGATCAATAATATTGTATTGGGAAAATTGCACGGAAGAAACATGCGACTCTGTTTGGGTATTTAAGTCATTGGCTTTTTTAATAAACAGGCTAGGGTCAAGTCTTTTGGGACCTTTCTTGATAAGACTGTGAAAATTTGGCCTTCTGCCAAAAGAATTTCCACCCCTGTTCCTGTGGGTATTTTTGATCCAACGGGAATTGTACATGGTTATACTTGCGGTTTGGCTTCTTTGACTGCGATGGCTCGACCATTCAACTGTGAACTGTCAAGTTTTTCCATGGCTGCTTTAGCTTCTGCTTCAGTGGCCATTTCCACAAACCCAAAACCCTTGCCTCGACCGGTTGCCCTGTCAACAATTACTTTTGCTGACACAACTTTTCCGGCTTGTGCAAAATGTTCTTCGAGCTGTGAATCAGTCGTTGAATACTCTAGACCGCCTACGAATAATTTGTTCGTCATTTTCCTCCTTTCTCAAAAAATTGGTGTACTTCACTTAGTTTTAAAACTTCTTTATTCAGTATAAACAAAACGTAACATGGTTTTCTGCTCAAAAGATGAAATTGTTTAATAAGGGGAGAAGATACTGTGGAAAAGCTGGTATCTATAATCTTAATAAAACTAAATCAAATATAAGCAAACGTACTTTGTACGATCTGCAACTCAAAGAATTGTATCACAGTTAAGGTTTGGGGGCAAATATCCTTATAGTTCGTTTGGTTATTCTCCCTTTTTTAATATCTTTAGTAATTCCTTACCATCAAAGGAAACTATAACTTCTATGATTTCTCTTGGCTGTGGTATAGTTTTAACTTTAACTTTTTTCGCAGCACCAACAATCTCTAGTCCCTCAGAAACTAATTCTTGTCTAGATAAGGCTTTGTTTTCATAAAATTCTATCCCCGTTGAGACAAGTTTATTCTTTTCAAGTGTACTAAAAATGGTCCATGGAAAATCATCTCGTTGCTGTTCGTATTTAAGCCTATCAAATGTAGAGGTTATTAAAAAAGCAAATATTGCCATTAATGTAACAAAAAAAATTACATAAATAATGGACTGTATAATTTGAATTTCTATAGAAAATTGTTGCACGCCTAAAGATTTTATGTAGAAAAAGACAAACGCCAGTGCGAAATTAATAACTGTAATTAACAGGATGAATTGACCTTTATTAACCCACTTAAATGGTTCAGGAAAACCTTTTCCCCGATCCTTAAATTTTCCTATAGAAAAATTGATATATCTGAAATGTTCAAATATTAACCAAATAATAATTAACCCAAAAACTAACGATAAAAAAGCCGAAGTAACAGCGAAATCTTCGTTAAGAAAAAATGTTTTTATTGGTTCTTGTGTAAAAATAGGCGATATCGCTGTTAACAAAGATATTAATAACCCCAAAGCGGAAATAATGGGTTGAAAATATCCTTCCTGAAAGTTGTTTCGCATTTATAATTATTAAAATAATGGATAATTTAACGACGTAAATCAATGATTATCCTTTATTTTCAATCAATTATAAAGGACATATATGAGGA
>JACQHK010000043.1 GCA_016199065.1 Candidatus Microgenomates bacterium
AATTAGCCATGGTTGAGATTTTTTCAATTTCTTCAAGAATCGGTCTTTTTTTCTCCCCCAAACACCACGCGAGTTTTTTTTACTCTTTCTTCTAGTCTCAATATCAATCGTTTTCTTAATCTTTTTTTTAGTTACCAGAACAATCTCAACACCGACATTTTCCGATTCCTTACTATCTCCAACATCTACTTTCTCGGTAATTCCCACAACCAGCTCTACCCCTCCTATTCCACCCGCATCAATTCCTTATTCTCCCATACCCACAAACTATAATTTTTTTGTTAATGTCTATTGTAACTACGTCAATAGGCGTGAGCCTTGCGACGAAGGCGGTGTACAGATAATTGAAGATAGCCCTGACTGTAAAGGAGAATATTCCGGATCCGATTGCCCAAGAAGGGCTTCGTCTGTACAAACCGGCAGAATGGGGGAAATAAAATTAAATTTGACACCGGGTGATTATATTGTTGTTCCTTTGCGCGGATCAAAAGACTTTCCTTATCTTCTTGGTGAGCAAAGGCGGAAAATTAGCATTACTAAAGGACAGACAACCACGATGGATATTGATTATTCTAACGGCACAAAATGCCTTGCAGAAAACACGTTAATTTATACTGCTAACGGACCAGTTGCCGTACAAAATTTACATGAGGGTACAAAGATATGGACGATTAATAAAAATGGTGAGAAAGAATTACAGCCTATTCTTAAAACCAGCAGTGCTACAGTACCAAACAATTATGCAATCGTCCGTCTTGTTCTCTCTGACGGTCGGGAGCTCTATGTTTCACCAGGGCATCCTACTTATAACGGAAAAACCATATCTGAACTCAAAATCAATGACAAATACGATAAAGCTAGAGTCATTTACTATGATACTGTGCAGTATCATAGTGACAGAACTTACGATCTGCTCCCTGCCGGCGACACTGGTTTTTACTGGGCCAATGGGATATTGATGGGAAGTACATTAAAAGAGTAAAGGACTATTCGTAGGTATACGAATAATCGGTATAGTGAATGATCGGCTTGAGTCCAAACTTTTTTAAACATTCCTCAAATTTCAACATGTGCCAATTCACTGGGTTTTGCATTTTATCTTTTTTGCTATCACTAACGTAGTTGGTAGCTTCTTCATAACATCTTTTCCTGATTTCTTTTTCTGATTGGCTAAGTGGTTGTTCTACTGTTCCAATTGTGCTCTGGTTTAATTGAAGTTGTTTTTGATAAGTCATTCCAAGATAAAAACCAAGGAGAAAAAATGTAATAGACAAGATAATACTTAATGTCTTGGAGAAAGAGGTCACTGCGGTTAATTCCTTTGGCAACTTCATATATTTTTACTAGTCTACTCCGTATTTAGAGGGGTCAATTTTAAAAAGAATGTTGGAAGTCTCTTCTGCCATATTCCCAATTCGATATTGATATTTGTTTACACCCAACACTTCCGGAATTGATCCGGCGATGGTATTTCCATTAACCACTATCGTTACTTTTTCCGGAGCATCATTTTGTGCTTCTTCGATGTTGCCAATCCAGGTGTATTCAATTGTTGCACAACCGGCGGGGCAAGTGGCAGGATCGGTACACTCCCCAGCTCCGCAACCGAAAATCCTTTCTTTAACTACGGTATACGAAACACCGTCTGGTAAATTAAAAATGACTTTTTTGACAGTTTTGTCTTTCAATAAATTAGTATTAACGCTAACCCTGAAGGCTGAAACCACTGTCGGCGAATATTTCGAACCATCAACTTCTCCCCGATAATTAAAAAGCTGATTGGATAGATTCGGTAGTGGTACAGCTTGTGGCGCGAAATTGATATCCTCAACCAAAGAATAATTTTTTAATTGTTCCATAACACCTGTGGCGTCGTAATTTTGACCGTATTGGATGCGAAACCAGGTTCTCATATCAGGAAGGTTGTTGCCGGAATTTTGTTCACCCTCCCGGCGCATTTTTTCCAAAGTCTCGCCTGGTAAACCAATAAGATTGTAAATTTTCACAGGAGGGTAAGATGCCAAAAGATTGTTTATTTGGGCTATTTCTGAATCTCGGGAGATAAATTTCTTTCCGTCGGTAGTAATCCCACTGTCGTCGGGGAATTTTAGTTCAATTAACGAATGGTCGCCACCAACCAAGGCTACTTGATTGTCGGCGTTACCAGCTTGTTGCAAGTTGATAGATTTTTCGTTTTGGACCGAATTGTTGGTGACCTGCGCCTGTTCAATGTTTTTCTGGTATGAAAGTCCCAAGTAAAAACCCATCAAAGGAAAAGTAATAAAGAAAATGATAGCCAAAATTTTGGAAAGCGGAGTGACCGTGGTTAATTCCTTGGGTAGATTCATATCTTAATTAAATGGCAATGTGCCGCCCGGATTGGGTAAGGAAACACCATCGATGGCATCAATTTTAATATTGTATACTTTTCCCCATCCCTATATTTAATTGACCACACGCCGATCTGTGTTTTGTCTTCAATCGTAACTTGAGCACTGGAATGATTAGTTAACCAGGAAGAAATTGCGGTGGCACTTTTGGCTATCGCCATGGCCTGATCGGCAGTTTTTATTTTGAGGGCAGTTTTGGGAACGAGCCGAGAAGTATATTTTATTTGGTTGTTGTTTTCTACCACGTCCCAAGACGAAGGCTTTTTTTGAATAAACCAAGCAAGTTTTAAATCCTCGTCTAAATTGAGATCGAGATAATTTTGGTGGCTAACAATAATTGTGGTAAAATTCGTTAGGTTTTTTTGATAACTAAAACTGGCCGTGCCCAACAATCCTGTTTTTCCTGAAAAAATTTTAACTTTTTCCGGTCTGGGCGGACACCAATCCTTTGTACAACGAATACCTAACGCAGGTTCCTGATAATAAATCTCGACGTTTGCTCCGGAAATTCCCCTTCCCGAAAAGTAATCTTTCACTTCAATTTCGACCCGGTAATTTTTCCCTTGCTCAACCGGTGGCTGGGTAAACGCTTGGCTGGGAATAACCGTAACTGCCTCCGTTATGGCCTCTGTCGGCCTGACGGGATTGATTCCGTCATCCAGCGTTCTTTGATATCCCATACCGAAGTAAAAACCTGCTAGGGAAAACGTCAGAAATAAAATAAGGGCCAGAATCTTGGAAAAAGGGGTGACCGTGGTTAATTCCTTAGGCAGCTTCATATATAAATTGTACATTGTATATTTTACATTGTATATTCTTATTGGCTGTTTAGCTCTGTTGCTATCTTATCTATCTCTTCATAAAATTTCTGGTCGTCAGTTACCATTCTTTCTTCTTCCTCAGTTAACCATTCGTTAGATTTCATGCGGTAATAAATTTTTTCCGCGTTGTTCTTTCTTTGGTACATCAAGCCTAAAAGTTTGTCTAATTTGGTTTTGTCTATTCCCTCAAAAGCCCTGGCACCCTCCCAACCGGGAATTATTTTATTCAGGTTATCAATCACGCTTCCCCAACTGTTAATCATCTCTTGGGTATAATCCGGAGGAAGATATCCGGCTAAATGCTGCACCACTACCTGAACCGGACAACCATTGATTTGACCAATCTCTGAAGCAATACCCGTTTCTTGAAAAGAAGGATCGAGGATAAATTTTTTCCATTCGGGAAACTGAGAATAATTTTCAATTAACTCTTCGGCAGTGTAATAACCTAAGGTCGGCGCTTCTCCCCAAGTAATATTGTGGTATCCGACTTCATCCAGTGCTTTTTTCATGTTATAGCCGCTTTTTGTTGCTTCAAAAGACAAATCGTCATATTTAATAATTACTCCTGCTCTTTTTTTGGCTGATTGGCTAAGTTTAGACTGATATTTCAAAGGGGGAATTCCTGCCTCCTGTCGTTTAACATTTAGTAATTTTAAATAGTCGTTTTCTTCCAGAAGCGGGCGGTTTGCGTTATCCTGGTCGTGGGTAGTATTGCGCCAGTGACTTTTTAGATCCTCTTGGTCAGAAAGCGGGATTACCGTTTTTACATCAGTCAACGCAACCAGTCCTAAATCAAAACGAGAATCATTACTTCCTTTCCGGTTATCACCCATCACAAAGATATGGCCTTGCGGAACTGTTAATTGTTTGCAATCGGATAAAAAGTCGCCGCCGTAGGTTGATCGGGCGGAAGCAATGTAGGGCTCTGATAAAATTTCCCCGTTTAAAATGACATACCCGTCTTTTATTTCCACTGTATCGCCGGGTAAACCAACAAGTCTTTTGACAAAACCCACACTTAAATCAGCTGCGCCTGAGCTCTCTTTGTTAATGATTTCTTTTGTCTTATTGTTGGCAAAAAAAACGATATCTCCCCGCTGTAAATCATAACCGCCATATCTTTTACCCCCAATCTCTATTCCCCCCGGATAGTCAATCACCTTATGTCCGGCCACTATTTCATTTGATCTTTCTAAAAAAGTTGTTCCTGTACCCTTGGGAAAAGTAGGATACATGGAGCCGGTACCGCTGATATAGTTAATTTCCGGAGAAAAAGGAGTTTGCTGCTGTACTTTCTTAACGAGATCCTGAGCGCTGTTAATTACTACCGGGTCCTTTTTATAAACAAAAAAGCCTATCAGGAGTAAAACGACAAGAATAAAAAATTTTTTCATCAATATAAAACCTCAAAAGAAGAAAATTCCTGATTTAATAATGACTTTTTTTCTAATTTCTCTACCCGTGAATCTGCCGGTCCTTTTTGCAGAAGTTTAAGCATTTCTTCTAAGCTTTTTGGTCGCCCGGACAATACCGTTTCTACTTTATTGTCTTTAGTGTTTCTGACCCAACCTTTTATGTTTAATTTTAAAGCATGATGATAAACGAAGTTACGAAAACCGACATTGGTTACCCTACCGGAAACCAGAAGATGAATGGTCCTGTAAGTCTTCCTATTAGACTCATATGACGCATATGACATATCAGACATATCTGACATATTAGGCATATTAGATTAATAACTTAATCCAGAAATCTTTGTCCGGTCAGGGCAAGCAACGTATTTCTTAAAACTCTACCGGCCAGCGTTGCGAGGAAAAAATCTCTCATCTTCAAATTTAGGGCACCGGCTAACAATCCTACCCCGTCAAAAAACGGGTTGGGGAAAAAAGCAAATAAAAAAACCGCCAAAAGAGCATTTTTTCTAATCCAGGGCTCAAACCTTCCCAAGAATTGATCCTTATGAAAAATTCTGTTGGCTACATTTCTCGCGCCAAAACCCAAAATAAAACCGAGAAGATCACCCAGTGCTGATCCTAACCCGGCAAAAAAACCGACGAAATAAGGGTTAAGGGTATTTCCTCCCAAAATGCTGGAAAAGGTCGCCGGCAAAGGAAAAAAAACTGTCGCGCTGCCTAAAAAGTTAGTAATTAATAAACCAAAATAACCAAGCGAGGAAAATCTTAACAATAATTCTCTTTGAAAAACAGTTAACCAAAGCACTACCACAAAAATTAATAAAGAGACGACGACAATTAATATTCCGTGACCTTTAAGGTTATGGAGTTCTTGGGCTTCTAGTTCCTTATTTGCCTGACTATTCTGCTGCATTTTCCTTTTTACTCTCCGTAGCTTTGGAAAGTTTTAACTCTTTTAACTTCCACATAAAAAGTCTGGGCTTGCTTTTAACATTGCTGGCTCCTTTGACAAACGCCAAAGCATCTAATAATAACAGTCTGGGGTTTGTTTTGGCGAGCTTCATATACAAAGATTTATTTTTCAGATCTCCTAAAAAACTGGCCAAATCATAACCGAACTTTTGCCATTCCTTACTGATATATTTATCGCGATCGAAGTCAAAGTTGGACAAAATACTCTGTATGTTAGACATTTTTTTAAAAGTTTTAATGGATTTCATAGGCATTATGAGATAGAAGATATCCGACAAGAATAAACTTTATGTGGCCCCGATTTCCCTGCCCGTAAAATAAAATACCTAAAATCTGAATTGGCTATAGGAACCAAAGAAAATTCAGTATGGTAACCTATTCTATTTGTCAATTCCTCTGCTATGGCACCGCCGATTTTTTGCTCCTCCATCCACCTTAAGATATCTGGTTTATACATTCTCTTATTCACTCCTCCATGCACGGCGTATGACCTTATTTCATCGGGAAATTCTTGACCCCTGATTATCGAATAAACTTGAGTAATATGAGCCAACCTTGTTGTAGCATCTTTTAAACCCTTAAGAAATTCATCTTTTGTTGTTACCATTCCGCTAGTTAATTCAAAAACGTCAGTTTCTGGACCAACATAAACAATATCTGCGCCTCGGTGAGCAAATTCTCTTCTCACTACGCCAAACTGGACTACGGTCAGTTTAATATCTCTTTCCGGGTTTACCACATCAACAATCTCTGGCAACATAGGAAAACCTTTAACTCTTAGTGTATGAAGAGTTTCTCTAATTGTCATTTTATCTTTATGTAATTAGTAATTAATGTGAGTGTTTTTATAATAGTATTTTTTACTTTTTCTTGTTCTTCTGGGGTAAAGTTACTCAATAAATAATTTTTGGTAATATCATAGTAACAACTTTCATTTCCCTTTTTTTGCGGCCTGCCTATTCCTACGCGTACTTTTACAAAATCATTTCTCCCCGTTTCGTTAATAATCGACTCAATACCATGATGTCCGGAAATTCCACCTTTTTGCTCAACTTTTACTCTGCCCAACTCCAAATCCAAATCGTCATGCACGACGATTAAATCAGCCATATTTTTTACCTTGTAATACTGCAATATTGCCTGAACAGATTTACCGGAATTATTCATAAATGCTTGTGGTTTTATGAGAAGAAGTTTGTTGTCAATCTTGCAAATTTCTGCCTCGAACTTTTTTTCGAACGTGAATTTCAAGGGCAATTTGTACATTGTACATTGTACATTGTACATTCTGTCTACCACCATGAACCCCACGTTGTGTCGGTTGTTTTTATGTTCTTCTCCGGGATTTCCTAATCCTACGACAACTTTCATAATTTATTTTCGCAGATGATCAAACTTTTCTCTTAGAGGTTTGTAAATTAAGGAGTTGGTAGCGATTAGATTGTATAGTTTGTTTTTCCTGATCTCCCAAACTAATTTTTTACCTTCCCAGTCGGTAACTTTTCCACCCGCCTCTTCAATTAGCACCACACCGCCGGCAATGTCCCAGATACAAGTTAGTTCTTCGATAAACCCGTCAGTTCTGCCTGAGGCAACAGCTGCCAAATCATAGGCTGTGGAAAGAGATTGAGAGATCATCAGCTCTCCTTGGTGAATCAGTTTTTCGTAGGGAAGTTTTTGCAATTTTCTCTGTGCCGGGTAAGATAAACTCAAGGCAATCAGTGCCTGTGATAATCTACCTATTTTACTCACCGCGAGAGGCTCTTTATCCAAATATGCTCCTTTTTCCTTTTGGGCAAAATATAACTCTTTCAAAACCGGAAAATAGAGTACGCCGATCACTGGTTTGTCTCCTTTAAAAATTCCACACTCTACACCCCAGAGAGGTTGCCCATGGGAAAAATTAAATGTTCCGTCAATTGGATCGATTACCCAAGTCCAATCACTTCCGCAATCGACCAGTCCCATCTCTTCGGAAAGAAAATTGTGTTTGGGAAATTTGTCTTTGACCATTTCGTAAAGAATTTTTTCCGATTCCAAATCGGCTTCGGTGGAAAAATTGGCATCTTCCCCTTTGTGATGATATTCGTGCTCTTTTCTAAAAAGGGCTAGGGCTGCTTTTCCTGCTTTTAACACTCCTTCCTGAGCGGTTTTTAGAAGATTTGTCATAGTTGACATCTTAGACGAATTTATCTCATTTGACAAATTGCTCAACCATCAAAAACCCCGACGCTGGGCCGGGGTTAAAGCTTCAAAAAGAAATATTTATTTCAACCTGTCTAATTGTTTTTCAGCAAAATCACCAATTACTGGCAATTTAAACATTTCGCCGCTGTAAGCTTTCCACATTAACACCAGCCATAAAATAAAGCTAACAGGAGCTATTACCACACCCAAAACTAAACCGACGACCGGGACTAAACCTAAGATAAATAAGGCGCCAAAGACAATAGTTGATTGCATGGCATGAAAACGTACAAATTTATCTTCTTTCTCTACCAGGAGAAAAACAATTCCGGTGATAAATCCTAACAAATAGGCGGCTGCGCCCATCAGGTTTCTTTTACTGGCAGCGTTTTTTTCTTGTGCCATATTTTCCTTTCTATAGAAACGCTTAGTAAATTTATGATCTTAGCGTTTCTTAAGCCCGCCGAAGTGAAGTTTCGTCCCGCTTAGCGGGACGAACCTGAACGAAGGAGGGCAAACTTAAATAAATTTATTCCGTTTTTTCTAATTCAACTTTTACTCCACCGAATCTTTCGGCGAGCTTGTTATAAATTAAACCGCTTAATCCAAAAATCAATGCCGCAACTAAAGCATATACCAAAGACATTAAAAGATAAACCAACACCGCTGCTCCGGCAGCACCTAGAGCAGCCGGGGAAAAATTGGTGACTAAATTAAAAAGTAGAAAAAGAAGGCCAATGACTCCTACAACCAACATCAATAGTAGATAAAAAACGAAGCCCATTTTTAAGAGTGATTTAAGATCAACGCTTTTAATTTCCATCATATAAGCCAAGACTATCATGATTAAAACAAGGCTGTCAACACCCCTACCTCAACAAATCCGTTGAGGAACAATCCTTCCATTTCTCCTTTTGAAACAGTAAAAAATGTTCTACTTTTGGCAATTTTCTGGTTTTTCTGAGAATTCTTCTTACGTCATGAAGCTGGCTTGTGTGACATCTCATTGCCCTGGTTTTTGTTTTCCACACGCCGGATACATCCACCGAAGTCGTAATTTCCTGCTCCGGATACCCCGGCGGAAAATAAATAAAATATCTTTTAAAAAGGCTCGCTCTTTCTTTATTAATACAATAATAATAGAGTTTACCTTTAAACCTCGTTTTTATAACCACAAAGGTAGTCATCAAAGATAAGGCAATGTGATCCAGATGACCCGAGACCCCTAACGGTTCAAAGGTGATAATAACGTTGGGTTTAAACTGTTTAACTTTATAGGCAATTTTTTCGGCAATTTCATGATATCTGTTATTACATAATTCTCCGTCCCGATAATCTAAAAATTCTACTTTTTTAACACCCAGAACTTTCGACGCTTTAATAATCTCTTTGGCACGGGTTTCTGATAAGATGTTTTCGATGTTTTCTTTCGTGCTATTTTTCCCAGCCTCGCCTCGGGTAGCACATAAAATCTCAATCTGCACCCCTTCTTTGGCGTATTTGGCTAACGTTCCCCCGGGACCAAAACTTTCGTCGTCAGGATGGGCAAAAATGCAAAGAATTTTTTTGATCATAAGATTAATTTTCAATTTTCCTAATCTTCAAATTTTCCAAATAATTTTCAAGATTCAACCTTCATATTCTTTGAAAATTAGTGAACTGACACTTGATTTGAAAATTATGAAAATTTGTAAATTGTATACTCATCTTACCCCGGTTTGCAGCCCCGCTAAACGGGGCGAAAAAGCGGATTA
>JACQHK010000042.1 GCA_016199065.1 Candidatus Microgenomates bacterium
GAGTATATACTGAGAAACTCAGGTTACAAACCTGAGTTATCGAAGTATAGTAAATAGAAAATGAATGATAAATGGTAAATAGTAAATATAAATAAAAATTATCTTGAAGTATTTTTCTCTTACCCTCGACTAATCATTTATGCTTACTAACAAACCGGAAAATAGCCTTGGTTTTTCTTCAGTTGAAGAATTATTGCTAAAAAACAGTCAACGCTTTCCTAATAAAGAGGCAATTATCTACTACAACGTTGAAACACAAGAGTCCGTTAAGTTAACTTACTTAGAACTGTTAAAAACCGTCAGACAAACCGCCCTCCTACTGTCTTCTTTGGGGATTAAAGAAAAAGACCGTTTTGCCATTCTGATGGAAAATTCCCTGGAAATTCTTTTGGTTGAACTGGCGGGTTGTTTAATTGGTGCCACAGCCGTACCTTTGGATTTTAAAAGAGATACTCTGGAGAGAAAAATTTACAAAATCAGACAAACAGAGGCTAAGGTTTTGTTTGTTAAGTTAGCCGGAAAAGTGGAAGAAAACCTGGAGGTAGAAAATCTTAAAAAGACTACTTTTGATTTAAAAATCGTTTGCTGGAATAACTTTTCGGAGTTTCAAGAAATCATTGAACGGTTTGATGAAAAAAAAGTTCTAGGTTTTGGGAATAAAGATTTGTCTCACGTTTATATTATTCTTTACACTTCCGGTACCACCTCCCACCCCAAAGGGGTTATCCTCACAACTGCTTCCTGCTTGTTAAATGCCCAGGGAATAGCTCTTTGGCAAAAGTTTTCTCCCGAAGATCGGTTTTTTGTCGTTTTGCCTTTGCATCATATTAATTCGACGATATTTTGCTTGAGTCTTATCTTAACCGGAGGAACGATTATTCTTACATCAAGATATTCAAAATCGCGCTTTTTTAAGCTGGTAAATCAATTTAAAGCCACCAATACCAGCATCGTGCCGACCATTCTGCATGATTTGTTGCCCGAAGACTTGTCACAGCCAATTACCTTAAAGAGACTTTGCATCGGTTCGGCTCCGGTTTTACCAGATGAGGCACATCGTTTTTATCAGAAATTTAAAGTGAGAGTGATTCAGGGTTACGGGCAGACCGAAACGGCCTTAAGAGTCTCCGGCGTTCCGGTTGGTCTGCCTGAAAAAGAGTATGTGAAGATTTTGCAAAAAAATTCCATCGGCACCCAACTTACTAACAATGAAGTTGCGATTTTAGATAAGAAAAACGAGGCAAAAAAAGAAAATGAAGAAGGAGAAATTTGCATTAAAGGACCAATCCTGGCTAAAGGTTACCTAAACGATTCGGTGACTACCCACAATTCTTTTATCGGGGATTGGTTTCATTCAGGAGATTTGGGAAAATATGAATTAATCAACGGCAAGAAGTATTTTTACGTAATTGGCAGAATTAAAGAAATTATTATCAAGGGCGGGGTTAATATTTCACCCAGTGTAATTGAAGACTGGTTATTAAAAACTTTCCCCGAGGTTGACCAGGCCTGTGTGGTGGGATTTTTTGACGAACGGATGGGTGAAGAAATTGCCGCAGTGATTGTGCCCAAAAAGAATTTAACTCAACAACAAAAAGAACAATTACCGGAAAAGATTATAAAGAGAGCAAAAAACCGGTCGTCTTTTGATCTTTCCGCGTACGAAATGCCGAAAAAAGTTTTTATTTTTGATACACTACCGAAAACCTCAACGGGTAAAATTCAAAGAGTAGAGGTTAAAAAGACGATCAATAGTCATTTGACCGGAGGCGACAGACTGTTCGTTAGATTAATCAAGCCGGAGGAACAAGCGATTTTAAAACAAGCAGTAAAGATTAATAATGAACGCTTCGGCCTTCAATCTTTGCAAAATGATTTTGTAAAAAGAGCCCGGAACGGATACATTCTCGGTTGTTTTAATAGTCAAGGCGTTTTATTGGGTAGTTTGTGTTGTTTACCAACTAATTATCAGCAAGCTTTAAAGTACAAAACTTATCAAAGCGCTTCGGGGAACGGGACATTCAACAATGCAGTAAAAAATGCAGATACGTTACTCTGTCTGGCAATCTCTGTGGTTAGCAATAAAACTTCAGCAGCTTACGAAAAAACACCCGATGGTATTTATCAAAAATTGCTCAAAATAGCTCCTGAGGAAATTGAAAAATACGCTAATAATGGTCAGGATCATGTTTTATCCTTTCATCAAAAAGCCAAAGGCGGTTTGCCGGGAGCAAAAGTCTTAAAAATTCTTCCTAACTCACGTCCAGAAGACAAAGAAGCGATGGGATATAACGTAATTATGGCCTATCCAACTATATCAAAAGATACAAAATTAATAATAAATGATACAGCATCACCCTCCGTAGCGCTGATAGAAAAAGCTCTCCAGTTAGCTCAGGAGAGTGGTATAAAGCACGTTTTGGCGTTTTCCAGACCGGTTGGATTTAGGAAATACCTGGAGGAAATTCAACAAAAGATATAAAGATATTAAGAGATTTCTTATTCACTTTATATCTTTACATCTTAATATCTCTTTACAGAGAAAAAGACAAAGTGTTGGAATCTATTCTGGTCATTTCCTGAGCAGGAGTGTGAACAATTTGTGACTGGCTGTTGTTAATCCTAATCACAGTTGATCCTGATGTGTTAGCAGATATTTTTTTGAATTTTAATTTGGCAAACAGTGATAAGCCGCTGATTGGTTCCTGATTAGGCGTGATTCCTGCGACTAAGATGATTTTCCCCGGATTTTTGCTTTCCACCTCATTTTTTCCCTGAGCCTTAACAACATATCCCCAGTTGGCTGTGACAATTTTTGGGTCCTCGGCAAGAGTGATTTTATCTTTATCATAAGTTACAACAATTTTGGCAAATACAAGATCATTAGAAACCTGTTTGGTAATTGGTTGTGGTGTAATAGTAAGATTAATCTGTTGAATATCAAAGAAGCTTCCTCCGGCGTTTACTAAAGCCAATCTGACCGGATTTTCCTCATCTACAGCGCTGATTAAATTATGGGAAGCAAAAAAGAACAACCCGAGAATTGTGGTCAGAAATAATAATTTTAATATTGTAGGCATATTTTAATTTGGTACATTTTGACCTGAACGATTCCACCAGATGGCGTAATCAAGCCCGTCAATTGTGTCGTCGGCGCGGAAATCACCCGTTGAATTTGACGGATTGGGCGTTTGTCCGTCCAGTACTTTTAAATAATTGTCTTTCCAGATTTCCAGATCCATTTCATCAACAAGCCTGTCGTTGTTGGCATCTCCGGCCATGGATGGATTTGTTAAGCCTGTGCCTCCCGGATTAAAAGCGCTTATATCATCATAGTAAACAACTCCCTTGCCGTCACATGGCCCTCCTGGGCCAAGGCATTCGTCGCCAAAGAAAATCGTACCGATTTGTTCAACTACGCGCTCGCGGGGAATGTTTCTTAAGAATAAATAGGGGTCGCCCTGGGAACTGTTCCAAAACGTCTTACCGCTGTTAGTGTCTTCGATCTTGAGAGCCCAGCGGCTTTGATTTGTTTCATTAGTTTTGATCAGAGTAAAACGAAAATTGTACCATTTGTTTTTGGTAAGTGGAGGAAAAGTTTTACAGTCGTTGGTGTTGTTGCTTTTCACACAGATGGAAAGTTCCAAAGATTGGTAACGCATCTGAATAACTTGTCCTGTTGCTCCGGGAATGATTCCTTCCCGTAGCTCCATTTGTTGTAAGTATGCCGAATTTTCCGGCAAGTTCGGTACATAGATTCCTAAATTTTGGGCAAAAGTTCCGTCAATAACGGTTGGGTAGTATGATTGTTCGGCAAGAGCCTTGACTCCGACTTCTGAAGAAATTTTTAGCAAACAGTTGCCCTCTAAGGGTTTTACCGGTGACTTTTTCGCGCATAACACGTTAATCATTTCCGGGTGTTCGTTGATGATTCGTCCTGTTCCTCTGGCCGTTAGTCCTTCTGCTGCATACCATTTTTTCGGGTCAAGATCGTTTGGATTGTTTGAATAGACAGTTCCATCTTCAAAGCCCGGGTTTTGAAATAAATTTCCGGAAGGCGCGTTGGTAGGTGTGGGAGTATTAGTAGGTGAATTTGTTAAATTATTTAGCCAGATCACGTAGTCAAGACCTGTCACCTTGCCATCATTATTAAAATCGCCTTTGGTTTTACCTCCAGTCACGTTTTGCTCATAATGAATTAGCCAGATAGTATAATCAACCCCATCAACCTTTCCGTCGCTGTTGGCGTCTGCCGGATTTAGCTGGGCGTTAGTTTTTGCAGGAGACAACAGCGTAAATACCACGGCCAAAAGAAGTGAAAAGATCAATATTGAAATTAATTTTTTCTCCATAGCTTCATTACAGTATGCATGAATCTTATTGTCAACGGACTAAAATTTCATCCTCTCTTGACAATCCCGCTGATTCCTGTCTAATCTAGTATAAAGAGGCATTTATGTCCTATTCCCGAAGACTTAAAAACAACTTTTTTTCCCACAGCGTTCCTATCATGCTGGGAATTTTTTTGAGCACTTTTGCCTTGGTTTTAACCATTCCCGTAACTATGATTGGTTTATCACAGCAACAGGATCTTTACAGTTCTGCCCAAGGATATGATTTTGATAATATTTCGGTAAAATTAAATGATCGGAATGGATTTTTTAGATTCGACGACGATCGCTGCATGATGTGTCCTCCTAATTGGAGAATGGGTATGCCTTGCGTTGCCGTTGACTCTCTTTTGTGCCGAAGATTGTCTTTAACGCCTACGACCACCCCTCAGGGCGGGGGAAACAATGGTGGAAAAATTAACGATAATGATTCTAAAATTCAATACACCGGTTCCTGGAATTATGAAAGTGGCGGCGGCGGTACAACCGTAGCATATAAAGGAGATTATCATAATTCACCGGCAGATCCTGCCAAGGTTACAACTACCACGCCCCAAGGGACGGCTATATTAAATTTTAGGGGTAAGAAAATCGGAGTTACGTTACTAACCTGGATTAATCGTGGAATTGCCGATATTTATGTTGACGGGCAAAAAGTTTCCAGCCTGGATGGATATTATGGTCAAATTGTGCCTAAATCTTGGACCTCCTCTGAGTTATCATGTACTAGCGTTTCCAACGGAAATCACGTTATTGAGGTCAAACATACTGGTAAAACCACTGCGCCTAGAGGTGGAACATATGTCGTGTTGGATTATTTTACAGTTACTCCCTGTGACAATAACCAAACTCCCACTCCCACAACCTCTGTTTCACCTGTTCCGGGTGGAGAATCAACTCTCCAACTGGTTCCGGCAAGTTCACAAATAGCTGCCCAAGGTGAATTTTTTGCCACTGTACAAATTACCACTGGCAATAATCAGGTTACGGCAGTTGAAGGAAGAGTTAATTTTAACAGCGAATATTTCAGTGTCTTAGACGTTACACCACTTGGTAATTTTACGGTAAAAATGACCAATCCAGAAATAAACAATGACAATGGTTTTGTTAAATTTATTTATGGCGTAACTCCGGGATCTTCAGTTAAGGGTTCAAATCTCAACGTGGCGGTTGTGAAATTCAAAGCCAAGAATAAAACCGGCCAGCAAACAATTTCTTTTGGTCCTAACAATACCAGGGTTTCGGCTTTGGGTTATCCGGCGAGCGTTTTAAAGGGAACTTCGAACATGACCGTTAATGTTACGGGTACACCAAATAATCTGTTAGGAGATCTTAATAAGGACGGTAAGGTTGATATTCTGGATGTCAACTTGGTAATTTCCAACTTTGGCATTGGTTCCTGCGGCAATACAGCCGATGCCAATTCTGACTGTAAAGTCGATATTTTCGATTATAATATCGTTTTACAAAACTTCGGAAAGACCTCATAAATTAAAATGAGAGTATCGTACTCTTTAACGGGCTCGCTTTTCCAAAAGGGCAATTTGTCAGTATTTGTTGGTTTAATCGTCGGGATTGTTTCTTTACCTTTACTTCTTACAGCAGTCTATCAACCTCAAAAACTTTTTTCTCTTGCTGCACCGCAGACAACTTTGCAAATATATCCGCCGCAAAAACAAGTTGATGTCAATCAGCAATTTAATCCCGCAATCACCATTTCTACAGGAGGACTAAGCGTTACGGCAGTTGAGGTAACAATTAATTTTAACCCTCAATATTTTTCCGTTGTGTCAGTTACACCCTCCGGAGATTTTCCCGTAAAACTAACCAATCCCGAGATAAATAATGAGCTGGGTATCGTTAAATTTGTTTTTGGAGTCAACCCCCAAAACTTTAAAAGCGGTGAAAATCTCAATGTGGCATCGCTGCGTTTGGCAATAAAAAACAGAACCGGTCAGCAGCACTTAACTATCAGTCAGGCCAGAGTCTCTGCCTTGGGACAAAATGGCAATGTCTTAAAATCTACTGCTAATATGAAAATTAACATCGGAGGTAATTTTTTAATAGGGGATATAAATAACAGCGGAAAAATCGACATTTTCGATCTTAACCTGGTATTGGAAAATTTAGGTTTTACCAATTGTAACAACCTTGCTGATTTAAACGGTGATTGCCGGGTTAATATTTTTGACTACAGTATTGTTCTGGAAAATTTTAACCGTGCCGTTACTACAGTCACACCGACACCGACTAACCAAAACTCTTCAAAGGGAGCAGTGAGAAATATTAAATTTAACGATCCTCTTTTACAATATGTAGGAAGCTGGGAAATGAGTGATGAAAGAGATAATTATTTTGCTCCGCGAAAAATAGCTTCAGAATGGAAGAAGCCCGGATCGTATGTCACCCTTAAATTTAAGGGCACCAAGATTAAATATAACTCCTTTGGAATGTCTCAGAGTGCCATTGCCGAAATTAATATTGACGGAGACAAATATGATTTTGACCAGTTTATTGATAATACTTCCGCTAGGAATAAAGTGTCTATCTTCTGGACTTCGCCTGTTTTAAACTGCACCGAACATACTTTTAAGGCCACGGTCTCAGGAAGAGAGAGTAAAACTAAAACTTCTTTGTGGTGGTATTCCTATTATGGTCCGGAATACCGAATGTCTGTACAAAGCTTTGATATTACCACCTGTAACTAATTCGACCCCTGGGGTCGGGTAGACCGATGGGACAGTCCAGCCAGATACCGTGATTACTTTTCGGTAGTTTTCCAAATTAAATCAAAAATCTGTTTTTGCAGATTAGCTACTTTTTCATTGTAAATCTCCACGCCGAAAATCTCGCCGTCGTGCCAGTCATAAAAGGCTACCACGTTATTATAAATATCTATCTGATGATCAATGTTAAGCAGTGCCGGGGAAATATAACGCGATTTCCAGCTTGGCCAGGAAACTGCAGCCGGGTAAGGATGATTTTGCGAGCTTGTTTGATAATGATCGGAATATAAATCTCTGGCATTAATTTTTCTCTCATTAAATTCGTTGGCCCAATCGAAAGAAAATTGCAGACCGGTGGTTTCGACCGGCGTACAATAAGAATAACCCCTGAATTCATCTTTAGTACGCAAAAGATTCCACAGCATTTGTTTCATTCCTTCCTGCCCCCGATAGTAAAGTGCCTTGGTTGAAGCGGACACTTTTCCTGTTTGCTGAAGAATGGTATTTTTAATTTCTGCGAAGTTATTTTCCAGTCTTTTAATTTGGTTTTCTTTATTTTTTACCAGAATCTGCAGTCTTTCCGGATTAGCGATCCTGCTTTTAGTTTGATGTTGGGAAACTACTTCTTCAACCACGCCTTTTTGTTTTAAATCTTCTAAGATGCGATATATGGTAGTTCGGGGGATATCGGTAATTTTGGCAATTTGCAGTGTAGTTAATTCACCTTTTTCTAAAAGTGAAAGATAAACCTTAATTTCCAGATCTGCCAAACCAAGATCCTGTAAAAAAGTAAAGATAGATTCTGAGCTTTTTAACATGCTGTCCGCTATTTGGACATCGATTATACAACTTAAAACTAATATGTAAAATACGAGGTGGTTGACTTTCTGTCAGCCCTGAACTGTTTCGAATATCCCAGGCCCTTCGCAGCCTGGGATATTTTTTGAACTCATGAAGAAATTAATTAAGGTATCATACCTTTGGCTATTATGGTTAAAATTTCTCTGTTAAACCAAAACAAAGCTTCTTCGCGCGGAAGATCTTTTTCCAAGTCAAGATCGTTATATCCTACGACACGCATCAGACATATTAAATCCACCTCTGGTGGTAATAAGATGATGTAAATGGCTCTGGTCAAAACACATTTGATATTCTCTTGGCGTTCCCGAACCAAAATAGGGGCTGAATCGGGAAAGTATTTGCCGAGCTTGTGTAATAGTTGTTTCCGAAGGAGAAGCACCTTTAATGCTTGATAAAAGACAGCCAGCCTGTTGATTTATTTCAGCACGGATTTGGGGAGTTAGTTCAAAAGACGGAGAGGTATTTGTTTCTGCCAAAACGCCAACCATATTTTATTATACTAAAAGAAAGAGAATTTGTAAGGAGGAAAAAGTAGAGTGAAATATTAAGGCAATAAAAACTAATCTGCCGCCTCAATAATTTTCCGTAGCTTACTTTCAGTTTTTTTCATGCGGTAGATCTTTGGTTTTCTTTTCTTTCTCAAAAACTCCCTGGTGTATTTTTCAGAGGGAAATGCCCAAGTGTAACTTTGTTCTGGAGTAAATTTGCTCATCGTTTCGTTATACGTTTTTAGATCCAAAAACCCGCCGGTAATGGTTAAAACACGTGAGCGTTGTTTTTCGGTGTAATGATAGCCAAGCGGAAGTTTAACGCGATGGGGCTGTATGTCTTTTCTGTCTTTGGTTTCTACATGAGTGGTTTTCTCGACATCCTGTTCTTCCGATTCGCCAGTAACAAAAGATTTAGCTTCATCGTCTTCACAGACTAAATCTGACAAGTAATTTAAAACAAAAGTTTCCCACCAAAGTTGGGATTCCTCATCAATGTTTAAAGATTTGCCGTCGGTTCCAAGCAGTTCGTAATGCTCATCAACCAGAAGCGGGATTATGTATTTACCAAACTGTATTTGTACATCTGTCAGCGTAAAATGTTCGCTTGGGAAAAAAGTTACGGCTTTTATTCCCAGTGAATCATTAAGCGCTTTATCCATGACTAAAACCTTTTCGCCGCTTGGTCTTAACATATATTTAAAATGTTGCCTAAGACGATCCTTTGTTTTTCCTCTAGATTCCCTAAGTTCGTTTTGAGCGCTGGGAAATAGATTAAGTGGTCTCATAAAGTTAAGAGCACAATCCCTGGCCTCGTTACTCGTAACAGTTAAGGGTTCTCCCGCTTTATATCTCCTTACCAGAGCATATCGCATTAGACCGGATAATGGTTTTTCTTCAAGAGGGTGTAAGTGAATATAGCGATAAACTCCGGTTGGTGCATAGAATTTCCCTTTTCTATCGTCAGGATGTTGTTCTGATTGTCTATCCGCAAGAAGTTGGCGAAGCTCGCGGCTGGTATCATAAATAACCGATTCCGGGAAAATTAAGTCCTGAGTGCTGATTTCTTGCTCGCTGGGAATATATTGAGGAGATCTTACCGTGCGCAGAAAAAAAGAAATTCTCCTATTCCTGCTGCCAATCTCGCCTTTTTGTTCTTCGCCAAAAGGAATGGTTGTTCCCTTGCTCATTATTTGTTCAATAGTTTGCAAATATTGTCCTTCATTTGTTGGGAAATATGTATCTATAAGAAGCCGGGTTGTTTCGTCAACGTCATGGAATTTTCCTAAGGTTTCATCGTCTTCGGCAAAAAGCCCGCCGGCAAATTTTTGGACATTTTTGCTATTGGGATCTAGGATATCGGTAGTTTCCCGAGAATAGGAGAGTATTTTTGCAACTAATTTTTCAACCTCCGGATTTCTGCCTCTTAAGGCGTACACGCAGAGATTGTATGTAAGATTAACCATCTTTTTCTGCGTTTTAGCCTCTCTAAAAAATTCTGCCAGAACGATTTGAGCCAGAGATTTATGTTGGTTTTCTGAGGCAATAAGTTCCAAATATTCACCCACAATTTCGACGGAAGGAGTTTTTCCGACAGTTCTAGCTTCCTGTTCCAGAGAATTCAAAAAACTCTCTTTAAACCCCCTAAGGTGTGGTGACAATCTTTCATTGCCAGCTAAATTAGCCAGCACTGAGGTTACTTGCCCAAAACCTCCCGCGTTAGTTAACGTTTTGTGTGCCAAACTTCTTACTATCTGTCTTTTTTTGTGTATTTCACCTGTTGCCAGATAATCTTCCAGGGTTTCAACCGTATCGGTAAGAGGTATAAATTGCTGATTATAAAAAACGCTTTCTTCAGCAAGGGTGGGAATTAATCCTGCAGGCCTGGTTTCTACGGGTAAATTTTCCTGAACCAGTAAACCACCTTTTAGATATTCTGTTTTATTAGCTGGATATAGTGGTATTTCAGGAAAGGGGATTGCGATTTTGCGCTCAGACATATCTAAATTATACCAAAAATAGACCTATAAATAAAACTATAAAGATAATAAGCAACTTGTACCTTAATACAGCACTGTATTGGAGTGGCAATAAAAAC
>JACQHK010000041.1 GCA_016199065.1 Candidatus Microgenomates bacterium
GAATGACAAATGGCAAATAATAAATTATCCGCAGTCTCCAAACAGAAAATTTGACAATCTAGTTAACCTTTGTTATTTTATACAACAATGTCAAAATTATCTTTTCTATCAAGGCGACATCATCATCGAGCTGTTTAACGGCTGGTGATGTTGTGCTTTGCTTAAAGGAAAAGATAAAAAAATAATTTAGATTTCAAGCTACAACCTATACCAGCCAAACGGCTGGTTTTTTGATGGGAAAATTAGCGAATAAACGAAGTGCATGAGCTTAGTTTCCCACATCCGCCGAAGCGAATATTTTATCTGTGAGGCTGTAAGCCTCAAGACAAACATGAGCGTAGGTGGATCGGTGGAAATTTATTTAGGGTCCGCCTAAGTGAATGTTCAGCCGCGAACCTGTAAGTTTCGAGCTGAACCTGAACGAAGACGGATGATGGGCAAATAAAAATATGGCAAAAGATTTTGACCTTCCATTTGAGAAATTCGATCTTCCGGAAGCACTAAGAACTCCGGAAGTAAAAGACGTGTTGGGTTGGCAGAAAATAATTAGTTATTATGTAGGTTCTGAGCAATTTAACAAATGGCAAAAGGAGCCTTTTGAAATGGCACCTAATGCCAGACCTGTTATCGCTTCTGACAATAAATTTAGCCGCCTTCTGGGAGTTGGAATGTGGCAGGTCAATAAATTCACTCCTACCTTAAATGAGCTAACCACGACAATTGGATTAGGCGGTTGGTGTACTTTTTCCGAGGGTGACACACAAAGTATTTACGAGGGAAAGTTTCCTGATGGTCGTACAATTTCTTCTGCGCGTGAAATCATAGATTTTCTTTATCAGTCTGGTAACCGGTGGGAACAGGTAGTTCGTTCTATTTCTCCTTTAGGAATTTCGCAGAATGAAGCCGTGCCGACTTTTATAGTGATCGAAGACAGTCTTTGGGCAGAAAGAATTAGCACCAGACTCGGGAAACCAGAGTGGAAAGACGAATTGCAAAATGGTTTTAAGGCACATGCTCAAGAAACTTCCGAACAGCTAATAATTAATTGGCTAGCACAAACCAGTGGTACTAAAAGAAAAATATTTTTCTTTTATACCAGTGATTTAGGAGAATACTTTACCGACGCTTTGGAAGAATTTAAGTCGGCTCTTCCCTATCGTGAATCCCGTGAAATTTTGGATAATATGCCGGTGATCTTGATGTACACTGGATATTGGCTAAAAATGCTCAAAAGAATCGGACTGTTTAGAAATAGCGGGGAAATTTACCGTATGCCGGAAAGCGCCAATGCATTAATAGCTGAAGTAGATTCACACTTTCGTTTACGCGGAAAAGAAAATGATTATTTAGGATCTTTTTTTTGGCAAAATCCACCGGGAGCAAAGGATAAAGATAATCCGAATAGGAAAATTTCTATGGCCGGATATTTTCAACCAAGAATACCCAATGAAAACAAAAAACTTTTGCCAGCATACACCGTTCCATACTGGCAAACTGTAAATGCCGGAAATCGGGCACAATGGATTGTCGGGATGACGCGCTCGGTTGTTTCGGCAGAAAAAATTTATCCTTATGCAAATCCCGTGGCCATGGAGGCAATCTCCAGTCTGTGCTGGGATCCTGAGGCCAGATCACTCTTGGAGTATTTAACTCTTCTGCCTAAAGACGGCTTGGAAGTAAAACAAAACTCTGCAAGAGCAGTTGAGGGCATGTACCTTCGTGACGCTAAATTAACTTTGCTGAAACTTTTGGGTAAACTGAATGATTTATATAAAACAGTAGGATATAAATAAGGAGGAAAATGAAATTGACCAAAAGTGATTGGATAACCATTGCTAAAGGCGCCTCGCTACTTTCCACAGGAGGTGGCGGAGATTTGCTGGAAGCTAGAACTACATATGCAGAAGTATTTAAGATAAATAAAGTCGTCGAGCTGAAAAAATTAGAAGAACTTAACCAAACAGATATCGTCTGCACGGCCTATATAGCCGGTTCTATTGGCAGCTTCGAAACAACAACAAAACCATTAGAAAAAGCTTTTGCGCTTTTGGAAAAGTTACTTGACAAATCTATCGCCGGAATTTTACCAGTCGAAATAGGTCCGGGGGATATTGCTGAAACCGTAAAGATTGCCTCTGTATACAAAATACCAGTTATCGACGCTGATTTTGTTGGCAAAAGATGTTCTCCTGAGGTTTTTTTGGAAACTATTACTTTGAAAAACCTTTCCCGGGCACCCTTGGTAATTACTAATCTTAAAGGTGAAACAAAAGTAATAAAAAAAAATCTTTCCGCGGAAAAGATTGAAAAAATAGTCAGGGTGTTTGCTAAAAATTCCGATTCTGCCTGTTTCGTGGTGGGATATCCGCTAACGGTTAAAGAAGTCAGGGGTGTTGTGGGAAGTAGAACTTTATCACTGGCTTATTCTCTCGGAAAACTGTTACAGAAAAAAAATAAAAAAACCTTATCCGCAATCCTTAAATTAACTTCCGGTCGTGTCCTGTTTTCCGGAAAAATATCCATAGTTAAATCAAACGACGATAAAGGTTTTTTAACAGGAACAATTAAAATTGCGGGTACTGAAAAATTTATTAGCGAAAAGGCAGAAATTTTCCTGAAAAACGAAAGTTTGATTTTTTGGAGAAACGAACTCGTTGAATTGTCCTGTCCGGATTTGATTTGTGTGTTAAACAGTAAGTCACTGTTGGGAATATATAATCGTGATTTACAAAAGGGAGAAAAGGTCATTGTGTTAGGCATTCCTGCTCTTCCCATCTGGAAAACCAATAAAGGTTTAAAATTATTCTCGCCGAAATCTTTTGGTTACGATATAAAACCGGTATTAATTAAATAATTATAAATTTATGAAAAAAAACACAACTTCTAACAAACAAATTCTCAGCACTGTGGGAAAAAATTTGGCTGACAATTGTTTTGGCATTAAAAATTCAGAAAAAACTTTGCTGGTTTTCGATGAGGGAAAAATAAGAGAGGCTGCTTTTTTTCAGGAGTCACTAAAAAAAGTAGGAAAAGATTGCTTTTTGCTGAAAACAAAAAAGGGGAAATTCGACGGTGAAGAACCTTCGGATAAAATAGCCCGGGTTTTATTAAATTTTCCCGTAGCATTGCTGGTAACCAGCAAATCGCTATCGCACACCAATGCCAGATTGCAGGCTTCTAAAAAGGGCGTTAGAATCGCCAGTCTTCCCGGAATTGACCTGCCCATGATCGAGAGAACCCTTTCGGGCAGTTTTTCACAGCTAGCCAAACTGTCGGAAAAACTGGAAGAAAAACTGACACAAGGTAAAAGCGTAAGAGTAACGACCAAAAGCGGTACGTCTCTTAAATTTTCTATATCCGGCAGAAACGGAATTGCTGATACTGGAAACCTGCAGAAGGCAGGTGACTTCGGTAATCTTCCGCCCGGAGAAACATTTATCGCGCCTGTTGAAAAAAGTATCAACGGAAAGATTGTCGCCGACGGCTGCATTTCCGACTTTCCTTTGGATAAACCAGTAACTTTAGAAATTAAAAACGGCGTGGCGGTTTCCATTACCGGAGGGAAGACGGCCGAAGAATTAAAAAAAGCGATAAAAAAAATAGGTAGAAAGGCTAAAGTTATTGCCGAATTTGGTATCGGAACAAATCAAAAGGCCATACTTTCGACTGATGGAGAAAATGCGCTTGAGGTAGAAAAAGTTTACGGTACGGTTCACTTTGCTTTGGGAAATAACCTTGATTTTGGAGGAGTAAATGAAGTTCCGTTTCACATCGACATGATTCTTCTTGCGCCGACAGTAGAGATTGACAATAGGGTTATATTAAAAAATTACAAGTTTTATTTATAGCAAAATAACTCCACCCCGTGAGTGTACACTCCCGGGGTGTAAAAATAACTGTTTGTCTACTCTAGTATTTATTTATTTGTTATGATACAGAAAGGAACTAATTTAAACTAAGTAATTCCCACACTCCAGCCTGCCTGCGCAGGCAGGTGCGTGAGAATTACTACAGTTTAATTTAGAGACAAATTTTATGGAAAACCAATCTAGTGGGAAAAAAATTATCAAACCACAAACCCTTAAAGGCTTTCGTGACTTTTTGCCGGCCGACGCTAACGCCAGAAACCTAATCATACAAAAAATAAGAAAAACATTTGAATTGTATGGCTTTGAACCGCTCGAAACTCCGGCACTAGAATACGCAGATACTCTACTGGGAAAATACGGTAGCGAGGCAGATAAACTTCTCTATCTTTTCAATGACCGTGGAGGAAGAAAGGTCGGACTTCGTTATGATCAAACAGTTCCGCTCTCTCGCGTTATTGCACAATATCCCCAAATACCCAGATTATTTAAAAGGTATCAGATACAGCCTGTTTGGCGGGCAGACAATACGCAGAAAGGTCGCTATCGAGAATTTGTCCAATGTGATATCGACATTGTTGGCACCGAGGCAGAACTGGCCGATGCAGAAATCATTTCCTGCACCTTAAATACTTTTAATGAACTGGGGATAACTCAGAGAATCGTGTGGCTTAATGATAGAACAATCTTTGATAACCTGGGGTTTACTAAACAAGAAATTATCATTCTGGATAAATTAGAAAAAATAGGAGACCAGGCTGTAATTGAAGAACTAAAAAAGATGGGTAGAAAAAACGCAGCAGAA
This sequence comes from Candidatus Microgenomates bacterium, assembly GCA_016199065.1. GTDB lineage: Bacteria > Patescibacteriota > Microgenomatia > JACPZF01 > JACPZF01 > JACQHK01. The sequence continues at coordinate 4,672 of JACQHK010000041.1, forward strand.
ATTTTTACTTTGCTTAAAAATACGCAACCTACCCCAAGGATAAAAAAGATCTTTACGGCATTGGAAAAAGAAGGTTTTAGTGAAAAAAAGGATTTTCTCTTCGTACCTTATATGGCAAGAGGGTTAGATTATTACACCAGTACTATCTTTGAGGTTAAGGTTGAATCTTACACATCATCGTCTCTGGCGGGCGGCGGAAGATACGACAAACTTATCGGTCAATTTACCGGAAACGACATACCTGCTGTGGGAATTGCTTTTGGATTTGACCGTCTAGTTGATGTTATTTTAGAAAATAATCTTATTAGTATTGGAAAAACTCCTAGTAAGGTTTTGGTAACAGTTTTTAATCCCGAATACGAAATAAACTCACTGGACATCGCCACACAATTAAGAAAAAGTTCCATCAATACAGAAATTTACCTTGATCCACTGGCAAAACTCGATAGGCAACTCAAATATGCTGATCAAAAAGATATTCCTTTCGTGGTAGTCCTGGGACCAGACGAAGTGCAAAAAAATGTTGTGCAACTGAAAAACATGCGGGAAAAAACTCAAAGGGAAATTACAGTTGAAGAACTTGTAAAGATATTAAAAACTTGATTTGCTATTTTTCATTTGCCATTTTTCATTCATTTTTTAATTTATCATTTGTTAAATTTTAAAATGGTAAATTAATGAAAAACGAGAAATAGTAATTGATAAATATTTTGTATGTCTCTTTCTGCCCTAGGCGTTCTTGCTCATTTATTGGCCTCCTTTTTTTGGGGAGCTGCGGCGCCGTTGGTCAAAATTGCCCTGGAAACCCTGCCGCCTTTTACTTTTGTTTTTTTAAGAATGATTCTGGCGTTAATTATTTTAACGCCGTTTTTATTACCCAAAATTAAAAAACATCCGCTTAAAAAGAAAGATATACCAATGGTGATTATCGCGGGATTTTTTGGTATCTCGCTCAATATCGGTCTATATTTTTGGGGGCTGTCAAAAACCACGGTTATTGACTCTTCCGTAATTTTGTCCACTACTTCAATTTTTACCGCACTGGCGGCTTATTTATTTCTTAAAGAACGGTTGGGAATAAAAGCCTTTATCGGAACAATTCTTTCTTTCCTGGGAATTATAGTAGTAATTGGTGAACCATTATTAACCAACGGTTTTTTTAAACTCGACAACCTGATAGGCAATATCGTAACTTTTGGCGCCATGTTAGGTTGGGTCAGTTATACGATTCTTAATAAGGAAATTTCTAAAAAATACGATAGTCTTGTTTTGGCGTACTATTCATTTGCTTTCGGTGCCATTACTTTTTTGCCCTTTGCTCTAAAAGACATTCTCAATCCATTTTTCTATTTGTCTCTCACGCCATTTTTAATTTTTGCTATCCTGGTAGAAACTATTTTCGCCACCATTGGCGCTTATTTATTATTCATTTGGGGCATTAAATATATCTCAGCCACTGTAGCAGGAGTTTTGGGCTATGTAAATCCGATCGTAGCTATTCTTATCTCCATTATCTTTTTAGGGGAAAAACTGACCCTGCCTTTTATCGTCGGAGCAAGCTTTGTAGTTTGCGGGATTGTGTTGGTGGAATTAAGAACCTTCAGGCGTTCACACAACCACTAATTGTCAAAAATCTTCTCCCGTGCTAGAATTAAAAGCTATGAAAATAAACATTCACCCTCAATATTATGAAGATGCCCAGGTAGTTTGTGCCTGCGGTAACGTTTTTACTACCGGATCGACTAAACAGTCTATCAAGGTAGAAATTTGCGCAAAATGCCATCCTTTTTTTACCGGAGAAATGAGATTCGTCGATACTAAAGGACAGGTTCAGAAATTCCAAGCCAAACAGCAACAGGCTGCCAAAATGGCCGACCAGGTAGCTAAGA
>JACQHK010000044.1 GCA_016199065.1 Candidatus Microgenomates bacterium
ATCTTTTATTATGATTGAATACATAGAAACATTTATGTTGGTGGGCGCCGGATTCTTGATCCTGCCTTTTATGTTTTATCTCATTGTTTTGGCAATGTCGATTGTTTTCGGTTTTGTAGAAGTTATTTTTCATATAATTACTTTAGGTTATTTTTGGGAAGAATAATTATAATCCCAGTCTTTTTCTTAAGTCTTCCTTAAGTTGATTTACTCTGGCGCTGCGCTCTCTTCGCTTTAATAATAATTGATAAAGATCTTCATATTTTTTATTTTCCTGCGTAACCCTGATAGGACTTAATGCCCTGACGGCCGGAAATTGTTTTCTTTCTATTTCCCTCCTTGGAGTTTTGAAAGCCGGTAATGGTTCAATGACTCCTGGAATTCCTTTGCTTAAACCCGGAATTCCTTTTTGGAGATTTTGAAGTATCGCTTCTACGGAAATTCCTTTTTGAGTTTTTCGGAAAACCGGATCAACCATATCCGCAATCCATCTTTGCAGAGAAGCCAATGGAATTAATTGAGAAGGAATCTGCGCCGCGGCTCTGCCGATAGCTTCTTCATCTCCTCTTGCGGCATCTATGAAATTCCCTAATCCTTCCACATAAGATTGATCTGCGAAAAATCCGGCAAGTCCCGCAAGAATACCGCCAATCTTTTCTAATGTTTCTTGTGTAGCTGCTTTCGGATTATCTTCGGTATAGTATTTAACTGCCGCGGCTAAAGCGATTGGATAAGCCAATGGACCAAGCCGGGCATAAGAATACCATTTATTTCCGATTTTTAAAGAATAGGGTTGTCTTCCAGAAGCATAAAAATAATCTCTTTCTTTTTTATCCCTTGGTAATGCCCAAGTGGAATCCCCCTTGGCCGCAATATATCCCGCTCCCATAAATACCATGGAACCGACAGTGGCTTTTGCTACCTGTTCGATTTTATTGGTATTTTTAGCTAAAGTAGTTATTCCAAGGGGAGAAAATTCCAAACCTTGTTTTAAAATATTCATCGGAGTTTGAACGAAAGGAATAAACCATTTTATAGGAAGAAATTTAACATTTCTTAATCCATAAACTTTATTGGTAAAATCATCTATTGCCGATAAAACTATTCCTTGTCCGCTTTTATTGGAAGGATCCAATGCCTGACGAAATACATAGTATTCCGCTTTACTTCTCGCTATCTGATCAATGCTTGATTGTACCGCTTCATCAACAAAAGTTCCTTGCTTGGAATATTTAAGAGCCAATGCCTCTTTTTCTCCTGCTTCAATTAAAGTCCTGAAAAATACATCGCTTGCTTCCAGTAAGCGCGGAATAAACTGAAAAGGAGCCAATAACTTGGTTCCGGTGGGAATTGTAGATAAATCAGGGCGATACACCAATTCTTGGCCGCGGATAACCCTAAAAGCTTTTGAAATGGCATCGCTGGTAGAATTGAATACTCCTTTATAATAAGCCGGAACTTCAGAAACATAATGCAATCTTTCACTTCTTCTTAATCCGGAATAAATGAAATCTATTCCTCCGGAAACTAATTTCACGGAAGGATTAAGTGCTGTTGCCTGCAAAATGTTGGAGAAAGCATTTACGATATGGGTAAGAGGAGAAGAAAGCAGGTTGATATATCTGTATTCATCTATTAATTCTGAAAAAGTCGGCTTAACGAATTTTCTATAAAATTCTGTTGCTTGCTTTGCATTATTAAAATCTACTCCTTTTGCCGCTTCTAAAATCTTATCGGTTTCAATTCCTAAATCCGCAAGTTTCTTTATCATTTGAGATTTAAGAGTAAATAATTCCGGATCCGCTTCAATTTTAAGAGATTCCAATTGCCGGCCGAGATCGCTTGCTTTTGAACTGACCGTTTTTAAAGCTTCAATAAATTCCGAAGTAACGGTTTCTCCTTTCGCCAAAGCTGCCAAATTTTGTTTGGCTTTTAATAATGCCGCCTCGGCTTGCAAAGTAGATTCTCTAGGAGTTCCTTTTCTTAATATATCAGAAGTTTTGGCTGCTTCTACCACTTCTTCGTGAGTTAAAGGTTTTCCTTTGACTTTTGCTAAATCCGGAGTCACTTCATCTATAACCTTTCCTAATGCTTTCGCCGATTCTTCCGTAACTTTTACGGCCTTAAGACCCGGAAGAGTTTTTTCAAGAACTTCAACGGCTGGTTTTACTTCTTTCACTGCTTGATTATAAAAATCAGCAACATTTTCTCTTAGAATATTAGTATCTTTTAACATTCTTTTATTAATAATAATATATTCATTTCCTTTCCCTGGAAGTGTTCCAACTGCTCCATCATAACCAGCATCTTTTAAAGCTTTCGTTATATTTTCTGTATTAGCAAATATTTTTTTCTCTGCAAGAAATTTTTTTACTTGATCTAAATCCGCAATTTTCGCTCGTGGTGATAATTCTAAAACATCTATATTGGGAATTCCTTTTGTTCGAGAAGCAAATTCAGCAGCTACATTTGGATTATCAGCAGCGTGCAATCCTTTAATTAACATCTGTGCTTGAACATTTCCTCCTCCAATACCTTTATATAGATATTTAGGTTTTTCTTTAATTTCTAAATCAAAATTTTTAATTAATTCTTCCGCACTCTTAAACTTCCTCGCTTCTTGGGCGAGAGGTTTTAAGGCATCTGGAATTTCTTCCAATAATTCCTTGGCAAGTTTCTTTTTTCCCGGTCCGCCAGGTAATATATCCAAACCGAGAAAAGTAAGACCAATCGGTAATCCCCCTTTCTTTGCAATCTCCGTAGGCACTCCGATTGATTCCAAAAATTCCTGTCCTTGCTTTGTGGTGCTTTCTATCGGTTTTTCTCCGAAAACAAATTTTTCCGCTTTAGGACCCAAAATAGTTTCTCCGGCACCGGGAGTAATTTTTAATCCCTTTTTACCAGTAATCCTTTCAATAGCTTCAATGGCAACACCAGCTCCTTCTCTTGGAAAACTTCTTGCAACGTCTTTTGCAATATTAAGAACATCCACGCCTGATGGAGGAGCTTTTGTAGGAGCAACTTGGGGTTTCGGTTGAACTGCCTCAATTGGTTTAGTCAAATTAAATCTCTCAGCAATATCCTGAAAGAAATTTCCAGAAGTGGCTCCTATCTGACCAGTCGGGGTTATCTGTTTGGTTTTTTCAAGAATGTCAGCAAAGAAATTAGCCATCGGTTTATAATCTAATCTTTCCTACGCCCAAATTAAATCTTTCATCTTCACTTAATAAAGGAGAAAACACTTCATCAAACTCACTGACATCCCCAATCACTTGAACATAATCATTTCTTAATCTAAGATATTCATTTGGATTTACATATCCATCAGTGCCTTTAGATTTATTTAATTCTGGACCCGCTTTGGCTAAAGCTTCAATTTTACTGGCTCGCAATTTCTCTGAAACAGCAGGTTCAGTAGCTTCCGATTCCAGCCTTGTTTGAACCCTTTCAAATTCTTCCACTCTTCTTTCTTCTTTAATCGCGGCCAAAGTCGGCACCACTTGATTGCCGACAACCGTCAATCCAATATCTTTTAATGCAGCGAGGGCTTCTTTTCTTCCTGCTTGAGCATCTTTAATGACATCCGCAGCGGCTTTAAGCATTCCTTCTTTCAAATCCAAATTGGCATCCAATAATTGGGATGCGA
>JACQHK010000046.1 GCA_016199065.1 Candidatus Microgenomates bacterium
AGATAATAGAATATAAATATACTATAAGTCAACTATCAGTGTGTTGTGCGGTCAGGTTTTAATTCCTCTTTTTTTAATCTCCTCCAGAATTTTACCTGCCAGCGGCCGACACCAACAGTTTTTGGCATGAGCCAAATGCCATTTTATCCTCTGTTCCAGAGTAGGATTTTTAGGCATTTTGTTTTTTAGATGCCACTCGGCGTTAATTTTCATATTAATAATTGTATAATATTAACGCATGTTTGTTAATTTTATATCCAAAACAAAGGCAAGGGTTGGCACCACCGTAGGCGCTTTGTTATCAACCCTAGGTGTAGGCGGAAGTGCAACTTCTACTATCTGTCAAACAACCTGTACTCTTTCCGGAGGAGCTGCACCACTGTTGGGAACTTCGCTGTTGGCTTTTGCACCCTTAGCTTTTCTTGTCCGCCAACAAATAATTGTTTGGTGGGTAGCGCTTGGTTTTTTATTAATTTTCTCGATTGTTTATTTAACCCGTAAAAAAAGGTCGAAAATCGATTTGGTATTGATTTTAATCAACTCGGGATTGCTGGGGTATGGCCTGCCATATTTTAAATAGACCCTCTCTTTCAATCTTCCGGGTTGAGCAGAATCGGAACATTAACTTTATAACCAGTTCTGATTAATTCTCACTGGGAACGATTTAATTGTGTATACTTCGATAATTCAGGTTTGTAACCTGAGTTTCTCAGTATATACCCTTCGAAAACTCAGGGTAAACTCATCTAATCCGCTTTTTCGCTCTGACGAGCTGCAAACCGGAGTAAGATGAGTATAACTCGTTTCCCCTAAAATAATTTTCTTTGGGTTGCCACCAAGAATCAAAACTTCTTGCCTTTTTAACTTCTGATAAATCTAATGTTTCTAGCAAAATCTCTTCTTTGTCAATCGATCCTTCTTTCAGAACACCCTGAACAGGACTTACGATTAATGACCTTCCGTAAGAGTTAAAGGTTTCGTTTATGCAGTCCGCCATTAAAATAAAACTTCTGCTGGTAAATGCGCCGTAAACATACAAACTTTTAACATATTCTTGAGTATTTAACTCTTTCCATCCAATAGACCAGGCAGGAATACAAATTATCTCTGCACCCAATTCGTTAAACCTTTCATATAAAAAGTGAGAATATCGGTTAAAGCCGTCTTTACAAACTAACATACCCAGTTTTCCAATGGGAGATTTTGTGACACTAACGTTTTTACCCGGAATTACTCCTAGATTTTCTTTTTCGGGTTTGGCGATATAAATTTTTTTGTGATCCAGTATTGCCTCTCCCTTAGGATTAACGATATAGCCATGATTAAAAAATCCTTCCTGCTCTTTTCTGTAGAAACTGGTTGCCAAATAGACCTGATATTTTCGGGCAATGTCTGAAAGCTGACCAAAAAAATCTGCTCCTGTATCTCTGGCTAAACCGCCCTCTCCAATGGCAGTTTCCGGAGCAACTATTAACTTTGCTCCTTGGTCAACTGCGGTCTTTACCAATTGCTCCAGTTTGGTCGCAGAATCATGAGGTCTATGGGGAACATCATACTGGAGTACTGCAACTGTTAATTTCATAATTTTATGATACTTCCAGACTCATAATAACCTGTTTATTGTTCTTAAATCCAAGTTTTTTATAAAAACCCCTATTTTCTTTTTCGCAGCTGATGGGGATATACACCACTCCAAGGGCTTTCAATCTTCTTACCGCTTCCTGAATTAGCCCTTTTCCAACACCCTTACCCCGCAAGTCTTTTCTCACTACCAATTTTTGCAAATACCCCCGCCGGCCATCAAATGAACCCAAAACCGTTCCTGCAATTTTTCCCTCTACTTCAGCAACGATACTTAGATCCGGATTTTTCTCCAAAAAGAGTTTGAAGCGATCTAAATTATCGATGCCTCTCACGAAATAATTTTTCTTCCAAAAGGAGATAAGATTGGAATAGTCGGATAAAACAATCGACCTTAGTTTCATGCAACAATAAGTATAATACGATATTTCCTGTTTCCTATCTATTTTTGTCTTTTTTGCTGTTTTCCGTCCTCGGATATTCTACGCATTTTTCTCTTGTTGTCACGACTTTGAATTTTCGGTTCCTGCCTTCTTAGTAATTTATTAATAGCCCTGTGCCACCGTGACCTTTCCAAATGACCACCTTTTTGATTATAAGTCAAATTCGTAAAGGGCCCATCAAGTTCTTGCATGCTAACCATTGTTTTATTCTCCTTTTTAGATTTTTAATCCTTTATTGATCGGTTGCGCAGTGTTTCAGGTCACCAAACCTCCAATTTTGGAGTAATTACTGTAATTTGTATCACAAACTTTAGTTAATCCCTATATTAATCTTGAAATATATGGCTAAAAAATTGCTTGCCCTAGTTTTTTTAGCAATTGCGCTTTTCTTGCCCCGTCCGGCACAGGCTGCCTCTCAAACAATAACAGAAGTTGTCGACAGCCACGTTGATCAAATATATCGTGACGTCAATTTCGGTTCTTCAACCGCCGTACAACTTACCCATAGTGCTAACGAACGCCATGAACAATACGGTCTTTTTAAGTTTAATACCTTCTCCGTTTCCCGAACTCTCCCAATATATTCTGCCTACGTCAAGTTTTATGTTGTTTTAGAATCCGGAGCTTGTACGCTACAGCTTATGCCCATAACCCAAAATTGGTTCGAAAATTCCGTGACCTGGAATAATATGCCCAACCGCCAATGCGAATATGATCAGTGTCCTAAATTAACTGTTGAACAGAGTGGTAGTTACCGCTTTGACGTTACACCCATAGCTAAGGATTGGGTAAGTCGGCAAAAACCAAATTACGGCTTTATGATCACTACCGCTGAGCCTCCGGGAGAATGCCGGATAATAAGCAAAGATAGCAGTGTTACCCGTAGCCGGCCGCTATTGGAATTAAATTACACCAGCCTGAATGAAATAATCACCATAAGTCCCACTATCAGAAATATTTATGTCTCGCCTACTTTTACTCCCACTCCAAGTCCCAGACCTACCGTTTATATGGTGACAGAAATGGACATACCGGTTGTTACCTCTGATGAAGCGGAGTTCGTCTGGCGAACAATTAAAAATCCTGGCGGACCGTGGCCTTCAACCAGTTGGGTATTTCTGTCTACCTCGGCTGATATCAATACTCCTTTGTCTAATTTTAATTTACGGTTTGGGCGGAATGATGAGGCCGTGAACCACCTTGTTCCTGTTTCCGGATTGGAACCAAATACGAAATATTACTACCGAACTTTTTCTCATGACAATCAGGGACACCGAGCCTTCTCTCAATTTGGCGAACTGACTACTAAAAACAGCACTGTTAATCAAACTATATCTGGTACCACTACTCCTACTTCAACAAGCGTACCAAACAACTCCTCACCTACTAACCCTTCTGCTGATTTACTGGATGTAACCTTGCCTGAAGGTTTAATCGCCGAAAATGAGACTGAAGCTTCTCCCTCCACTAACAGCAGTGGCGTAAAACCAAATAGTGAAAAAGAAAGTAATAACAATAACACACCTGTCACAAAAATTCTCTTAACTGATTCTCTTAATTCTAACAATGCGTCAGTTTTGGGCTTAATTATCTTAATTGCAGTTGTAATAGTTCTGGTCTTGGTCTTTTTTCTTAAAAGAAGAACAACTCAAGAGGATAAGGTGGAAAAAGAAAGTTCGGAAAACTTAGAAACACCTAATCAACCAAAACCTTCACGGAAAAGGATATTTATTTTTGGTTTGGTTATCGTTGTTATTATCTTTACTCTTTCCCAAATGTCTTCTTTTCTTGCTTTTCAGCTACCTGGATCTGGTCAAAAGTCGGAAATTGCTAACTCGTCCGATTACTATGCAGAATACCTAAACTCATCAGCAAAAATTGACTATCAAACTCCTGCTCAAGATATTGTCGATGCTTCATTTGATTGCCAAAAATATGATCTGTTACCGGACAAAAGTAAAAAATACTTATGCAAAAATATTTACAATACAGACGAAAATCAGTTAAAAAATGACGTATTGGAACAACGACCAGACCGGATTTTTCTTTATGGTCAGTATCTATACTACGATTGTCCGGCACAAAGCACCAAGGCCAAAAACCCGGTTTCTGATTGTTTTTTATCGGCAAGGTTTATCGACAATTGGCAGATACCAAAAATGAGGGAAATGTTTGGTGTGCAATTTCCGGACAAGAAAATTTACTATTACTTAACCGAAACTCTTCAGGAAACAAAAGATTTGTGCGGTAAATTAACGAAGGAGGGTAAAGATGCCGACGCATGTTTCAATAGGTTAAATAATACAATCTTTGCTCCTGCTTACAACTCGGACCAAAGCATGTTTATGGGAATTGTCAGCGGTTTATTCTTTGAAGGCGGGCGCGATAACCAGTCGAAAACAACCTATAAGGCCCAGTTGTTTCTTCCGAAAAACTGCTATTTAACAGACAATCACGAAATTATCCATTCGTTAAACAGTATTACCTGGAAAAATATGCCGGTCTGGCTTGATGAGGGGTTGGTTGCTCTTTTACAAAATACCGTCAGAAAAAAAATCTGTCCCCCAGGAATGAAGGCTGTGCAGGTAGTAAGAATTGAAAATGACCAGGAAATTTTTGTCAGCGAAACCTTTGATCCGGATTCCTTGGATTGGGAAGAACCGCTCTCAACGAAGCTAATAGATCTATCGGCCAATTCTGTCTGCCGACAGGGTATTTTTTTGGAAATTGCCAAGAATATCCACAATGGAGGTTCACTTTATCTCAAATCACTCTATAAGGCATTGGGAGAAAATCATAAGGAAAATGAAAATTATGTTGCGGAAACTGTTTGGAAAAGTTCCGGGCAGGATGCTTCAGTTAAGGATTCCTTATTACAGCACCAATGCTCTTTTTAAAATGGTTACTGTTTTTTGTACAAAAGAAAGTCGTTCAATTTAACAAACCGGTCGCCTTCATCAACACCATAAGCTCCGCCCATATCTGAACAGTTGCAAAATCCATGGCCGAATTTAAGAGTGTTGTTGCTAAGTTCGTAAATATCGTAAATTTTCCCTCCGGTAGAATAATACAAATTTATTTTTCCGTTGCCGACTATTTCCCAGGTCATCTGGTCGTCATGATCGACCGCCAAGTTGTCACACGAACTGCCGCTGTATCTTTTATGGTTAGTGGTGCCGTCTGACTTAAAGGAAAAGGTGTGTCTTTCTGCCCAGGCAGAATGGCGGTCGGGAATTAAACATCCCGTGTCCCAGTTAGCTACCAGGTTGGAATCAATCTTGCCGGAAGGCTTTTCCGCTACCGGAATGGAAACAAGAGTATCTGGATTATCTTTATAGAACAAAGAAAAAATGGCGATCTTCAGAAACGGGCCAAAAGTAACGTAGACGAAAAATAATAATAAAAGGAGAAGTAATAATAGATACTTTTTGCCCGACGTTTTAGGCTTCATATCTAAAATTTATTACTTTTAGGCTTTTGTTAACAGTGATGTCAATCACATCATCCATTCCACCTCCGAGGTGAAATACGACTACACTCCCGAATCTTTTACTCTACCTCCTAAGTCTGCAACACCTTTTTTCATAAAACGAGTATAAATTACAGATCCCCTACCATGGTGAATTTCTAATTTCCTCCCAAGCGAAACAGTTAATTGCATTGACGCGGACCCGTTCGCTTCGTCTTCGGGAATTCCCCAATCCGAAGCAAAAGTTCTTGCACTAATGATTCCTTTTTCCTCATCAAGCCAGGACCAAACAAAAACGTGTTTGCTGTTTTGCATCTCTTTTACCGAAAGTTTTTCTACCTCTCCGGCTGTTTTTAACTGTGCAAAATTCCAGGGCGGAGTATTTTTTATTGATGCACTAATCCAGGTTAATCCACTGCCTTGCCAGGTTTTTATTTTACCTAACCGACTGTCTAAATAGGAAATATTGCCATCACGAACGCTGTTTAAATAATATGCAGCACCAACAAGAGCGTGTCCGGAAAAATCTATTTCACTTTGGGGATTAAAAATACTGACGCTGCCGGTATTTAAATCATTAACAAAAACACATTCGCTAAAACCGGATTGGGTCGTAATTTTTTGCCTGTCTACTGAGCTTAATTTCTGTTTTTCATCAACTACTATTCCCATTCCATTACCAAATTTTCCTTCTCTATTTGTAAAAACTTGCAGAACAAGCATTTTTGCACTCTTAATCATAGGATTTGTCTTTCCAGGCTGAGCATGTTTGGAATCTTACTTATATTACCAACCAATACCTATTAAAACTGCTCCGAGAACAATTTTGTGATTAAAATGTTTTGACCTTTTTTAAACGTCATTTGGATTAACATATCTGGAAACCATCTGGCCACAACCGCCCTCTACATCTCTACCCATAGATCTTAATATTGATACTCTATATCCTGAACGTTCTAACTCATCCTTAAACAAGTCAATTTTATGAGACGGCCTCAAATCATGGTTTTTTGAATTATTAACTTTATTTAGCTCAATAAGTTGAATTCTAAAAAAATCAGGGTCGAGCAGTTTAATCAAGTTAGCAAGATCGTTGTTTGTATCGTTGATACGATCCAAAAGTAAATAATTAATTACTACTTTGGTTTTCGTATCTTCCGCGTGCTTTTTTGCACAGCTAATAAGTTTTTTAACACCCGTTGCAATGTTTGTAGGAATAAGCATGTTCCGGGTTTTATCGTCAGTAGCATGTAGAGACAGGTATACCTGTTTAATCGGCGTTTCTCTAATTTTAGAAAACATATAAATATTCCCTGACGTTGCTAAAGAAAGAAATTTTGTCAATTTTTGGTCCAGAAGTGTTTTACCAGCTAAGGAAACATTGGTCAGATTTGACAATGGCTCACCTGTTCCCTGAAAGGCCACTTCATCAAATATCTTTAATTCCGGATTGTCCTCTAAGGCAAGCCTGACCTCAGCAACCATTTCCTTATCGTTTAAATTCCGCCTGAAAGAAAAATCCGCGGACGCGCAAAACCGACACCCCACTCCGCAACCAACCTGTGTAGATACACAAACGCATTGTTCGTTGTCGTATACGAATTTAATTGTTTCTGCCAAAGCTCCGTCTGAAAATTCGAAAAGATATTTTATGCTGCCATCCGCTGAATTTTTTTTATTCTTTAAACTAATCATACAATTGTTGCAAAACACTCACGCCATTCAGATAATAATCAAAGTGGATTACCTACCAAAAACCTACCCGATCCGTAAAAAATCGGTTATTTAGTCCTTTAATACCAAAACTAGTTTGAGCCATAACCGGCAGGCTGCGCGTGAGTCCACCAGACATGTTCTCCATTCACCATACCCTGGTCCAAAATAGCTTCAAACTCACCCCAAATAGCGTATCCTCCATCTCTCCAATACGGACTGTTTTCGAGATCCGGTCCGACCCAAATTATTTTTACATGTTCTGTGGTTCGTGAACCGTCAGGTAGCATACCATTCCATTCATTGTCCACCCACGCTTCAGGTGTCCAGGCTGCTCCATGAAACCGTGCGTCATCCCAAGCCTTACTCCATTTCATTACCAGATGATCGTTAGCATAAACCGGGTCTCCCCAAACTGTTCCGTCCAGATTTCGATCGACACCATCGGCATCACCCACAAACACCCGCGCCTGGTAATTGTAACCAAAACCATCAAATCCTTTTCCCGCAGGCTGTACTGCCATAGCAGATCTTGCAACGAAGACAAATACGACCGCAACCACTGCCAATGCAAATAGTTTTCTCATTATTTTTCACCTCCTTTCTTGCAAAGTATTAATCTATGTTATTAATCCAAATCACGTAATCCAATCCGTCCACTTTCCCGTCCGGAGGATTGTTAAAATCGCCGTCCATTCTTCCTCTGTTTGTAAATTGATTATAGTGATTGAGCCAAATCACATAATCTATTCCGTCTACCTTTCCATCACCATTGGCATCACCCGGTTTAAACGACATGGTCGGAGTAGCGGTTGGTGAAGGAGATACCGTACCCGATATCTTATTTTTTTGATAAATTGTCATTACTCCCGTCACATTCAAATTAACATCAATACTATTCCCTGCGGATATTGTCTTATCGAGCAGTGATTGATTCCAAACATTATTGTCTGTATAAGTTATTCCATATGTTCCTGCCGGAAGACCGGAAACCGAAAGGGCTGTTGGATTAATTTGTTTCTGCATAATAATGACCACAACATATTTTCCATCCTTATTGATAAAAGCCACTGGCTTATGGCTGGAATTAGTTGCCAAAGCGTCAATTCGTGTTGCACCAGGACGTATGTAATACGTAAATTGCCTGATGTATTTTGATTTATCGGCAATCGTCACTGTCGAACCGTCATTACTGACATTATAAATACTCAAAATAGCATCCTGCTGCCAAGCTGTGTTCATTCCGTCAGTTAAATCCGAATAAAGCGTATTGTAATTATTCTCGTTTTCCCACCACTCCAACATAGCACTTCCGATCCCTAAATCAGATGAAATTTGTCCTATGGCCTTAACCACATCTAGGGGATTAGGTTTGGGTTGATATCGATGATAGCCAAATTCGGCAATAATACTTGCTGGATTAATATTGTTTTTGCATTTTGCCGGCCAATGATCAGTTCCTAAATTAGCACATAACACATCTAATATTGTTTTAAAATTCGGTAGTGCATTGGACAAATTTGTTGTATTAGGAACAACAAATTTGGGATTAAAACCGTTGGCAGATAATTTATTTTTTGTTGCCACTATCGCTTCCCCCATCTCTTTTGCACTAAATGAATAGTTCATACTGTTATTGTCAGGCTCCAACTCAATTTCAATCAAATCAGGAACGAATCCATATTTTTTCTGCATATGCGAAAAAATCGCCAACATGTATTCCGCATACTCGTCAGGATTGTCGTATTGGAACAATCCTCCTGGTGTTCCGAAACCGACATACGTCAGATTTACAATTAATTTTTCGCCTTTTGCACTTAACAATCTTCTTAAATCTAAAACGCTTTCATCAATCTTATCATCCAGCGAGGTGAAGATAAATCCGGCAGGATTAATGACGTTAGGATCGTCGTTGTCATTGTCAAATTTCATACTGTTTTGATGTACCCAATTCCATTGCCCATTAGGAGTCGGATTATCAATATATTTTTGAAAATAATCGGTTTTGTTTTCAATCACTGGGCGAACCTCCAATCTGACCCTGTTTAATCCGTATTCATTTACGACTTTGTCCAGCAAGAGATTCTTGTATTTTGAAAGATTGTTATAGGGAGGGTATCCTCTTTCTCCGATATAGTCCGCTGCTTCCCATCCGGTGATTGTTTGGTATTTTTTAAAGGGATTTACCATAATAGAATCTGCTGCCTTAGTTTCTGTGGAAGCGGAGAGAATAAAACTTAAGGCTAGTAGCATGATAACAATAAATCTTTTCATAAAAGTATTATAAATTTTTTTTGCCAATATTATACCGAATTTTTCTATCTTGATTGTTCAAATATGCAGTTCTTCTCTTTTTTGGGCTGAAGAGAGTCAAAACCTGACGCTCACTTTCTATGTGAGTTAAACAAAAACTCTCTTACAAACATCTTACCTAAACATCATAAAAGATAAAAGCCTCTCCGGTAGCGTTGAATAATGAGACCAAATTTAAAATGAAAGGGGGTGAGCAATATTAGAAAAAAATTAACGCAAATGGCACTGGCTGGTGCGGGCATCTTACTAAGCGCAACAATGGTTTTTGCTGCCGCGGGTTATACCTTTTTCGGTGAAGCTGATTACGTTGAACCAGGGTACAATTCAATGCGTGCCGTTCAAATGGTGTCAGATACCGATCCGGGTTATGGTGGGGTTGATTTTGAAGTTACGACAGGTACTACTTTTGCCGATCTGGAAACATTGGCAACTAATTTCAACGCAACAGCCTGTGGCGGTGGATCTCCTCGATTTCAAATTAACGTAATCGACCAGAATGATGATCCAAAAAACATCTTTGTGTACTTAGGAGATTATCCAAGTTATAGCTGTGTACCAAACACTTGGCTTTCCAGTGGAGATTTGCTTGAATCCGGAAAATTTGTGGACACCTCGCAAGTCGGCGGGACATTCTATGATCCTTACGATACGGCGGTGGCTAATTACGGATCATTGGCGGTAACCGGCGTTGAACTGGTTACGGACTCCGGATGGCTCTTTGGTTCACAAACAGTAATGGCCGACAATGTTGATATTGACGGTACCATCTATACTTTTGAACCTTCTGCAGACGAACTTAAAGAAAGCTGCAAAAAGGGAGGCTGGATGGATTATGACGGTACTTCCGCAAGCGGCGGTTTCGGTCCATTCAAGAATCAAGGACAATGTGTTAGTACATTTGCCAAGATGTAAAACGATCACCTGTTTTTCGTCTCTAAAAGCCCTCTGGTTAAACAGGGGGCTTTTTTCTGGAATACTATAAACAATAGTGCTACAGTAGAAATATGTCCTACTCTTTGTGGCATCGCGGCGTGATGAAAAAAGCCGGAATACCTTCGGACCGGTTGCTTTATACAAAAACAGTTATCTTCAGTCTCCTTGTTTTTGTCACCGCCTATCTCTACACCGTCTGGCTAAAAATACCCAATCCTTTAAACAAGGCTGTGGCTGATACTTCAATTGTTCTGATCGGTTTATCCATGCTCTTAACCAGCCTCTGTTACTTCTGGGATTTTGTGGACACGAAAATTATCTATCGGAAATATTTAGGCATCGTGGGTTTTGTCTATGGTGTTGTTCATATCGTGCTGTCTTTTTCTGCACTGGAACGTTTGTTCTTGTCGGAAACGTGGCAAAAAGGAACTTATTGGCCGGCCCTAACGGGTGTAGTGGCACTGGGTATCTTCTCTCTGATGACTTTAATCTCTAACAAGTACGCTGCCCAAGCTTTGGGCGGAACAACATGGAGAAAGATTTTGCGCGTTGGCTATGTGGCAGTTGGGTTAATTTGGCTACATGTTTTTCTCCTAAAGTCGGCGCGGATTATTAACTGGTACAAAGAAGGAATGGTCACACCGCCCTCCATGAGTCTGTTAGTACTCGCTTTCATGTTGATGGTAGTTCTAATGAGAGTGCTGTTATGGTTATCTCTGAGAAAAGAGAAGGTTAGGTAAAGTTTCCCCTTATTTTTCTTTGCTTTTTTATACAAACTCTTCAAAGTAAGTCAAGGTTACTGTAAGCTTAAAAAGTCTTCAGAAACTCTTTTTTTAAAACTTGATCATTAAGAAGTTTTTGTTATAATAACAACCAATATGACTGACGTGTTTAATCTTTTGCACCCTGCTGCTGATCCTGTTCTTTTAGACGAGGTTCAAGAAAGAGGTGGTGTCATTGTCTCCAACGACGCAGGCTGTCGAACATTTACTGCGGGTACGGACGAGAAGGGAAACAGAGTATTAAACGTACACGATGAAGGTAGAATACCTGGTGACGCCGGTTATCCGTTTATCGATTTAGGAAGAAGAAGAGCATCGATTTCGATATCCGCGACTTACAAATTCATTTAGAAAGAGGGCGGTAAAAAACCAACTAATATCTTACCAATCTTGCAGTCAGATTATAAATATTAAACGCCTTTCTTCTTTCCCAGGAAACCATGTTTATCCTTAAAAGCAGGTAGAACTTTTTCAGTATAATAGGCAAATGATTGTTTTTAAGAAACTTCCTTATTTAGACAAGTATCCCCTGCTTCTGCTTCTCTCATTTATTTTGCTGGGAATTTATTTTGCCCTGGCGCAGCCTTTAATGATCAATGATACTTATTATCATCTCGCAGTTGGCAGAGAAGTTACCCAAACAGGCTCGATTCCCGTAAAAGATAATTTTGTATATGGCTCTGACAACACCAATTACACCTCAGCTGAATGGTTAAGCGGACTGATATTTTATTTCCTTTTTGACCAATTAGGTACATACGGAATACTCATTCCCAGAATATTTTTCGGTCTTTTGGTTTTAAATTTTTTATATAAATCTTTCAAGCTTTTTAACACCGGTCCTTTGCTAACAATCGCTTCGCTGATGATTGTCGGATACCTTTTACCAATACGCCTTCAATCCAGACCGGAAATGTTTAGTCTCACCTTTCTAGCGATAGTTAATTACGTAGGATTACACTACCTTTTTAGAAAAACATTTCCTTTAATAGGATACAGTCTGCCTCTGATCTTCTTAATCTGGCCCAATCTGCATGGTTTTTCTCCTTTGGGTTTTTTCTTACTAATCTTTCTTTTCGGGGTCAGTTTTCTGACGGGAAAAATTCAGCTCTTAAAACCGCAGTCGCCTGTTTACCTGGGTATATTTGTTCTTTCTTTTTTATCGGTTGTTTTTCAATACCAACGGGTTTTCTCGTTTTCGCATGCTCTGGGGTTTTCAAAATATATTACCGAGTGGGTTAATCTATGGGAGAGACTTTTCCCTACTGGTCTATTTGTATTTTTTAAGAAGGGTTTTACCTTTGATCTTCTGATTTTTGCTGTTGTCCTGTTAATTTATGTTTATTTAATTTTGAGAATTTATCGGAAGGAGCGAAAACTACCAAATATAATCGGGGTTGGCGGACTTGGGTTTCTGGTGCTCCCTTTCATTTTTTACCGATTAATAACTCCGGTCTTGGTTATAATTTCACCGTACTTAATGCTTTTGATCTTACAGGTAAATTTCAAATTAACCAACTTTTCTAAATGGCTTTTGGGAATTATTTGTGTTTTTTTGATCTTTTTAACAGTTTGGTCGATTACCGAGAGGCGTCAAATCGGCGGCGAGGGCACAGGTGCTATTTTCCCTTCCCGGGCTTCTGAATTTATTAAAGTAAATCTGCAAACCAAAAGGCTCTTTACCGTTTATTTTTGGAACGAATATTTCTTTTGGAACATGCCGTCAATTAAAACTTATGCTGATGTCATGAGTCAGTTTCGTACTTTAGCAGACCTGGAAAACGAAGGTAAACTACATACTCCCACATACGAACTTGAGGATCGTCATTTGCTGAAAAAGTATGATATTGATACGGTAGTAAACACCCAACCCGACGCGGAAAGGATTATTGGCTCGAGTTTAACACCGATTTATAACAACCCCGATTGGAAATTGTTATATGTAGACAACCTGGCAGCAATTTATGCCAAATCTGATGTTATAAAAAATCAGCCTTTGAATTTGTCTAACATTCATCCGGAATTTACGAGCCCTAATAAATATAAATTAGAAGAGGAAGAAGCTGCAGTAAGCCAACTTGAGAAGTTGCTTGAGTTTGATGGAACCAACGATTTTGCCAGATCACAGTTAATCTTTTATTACTTCAATCGATTAAAAGATCTTAATAAAACAAAATCATTCGCGGAGCAGTCCAGAGCCATAAATAGAACCTATCCCTTTTATAGTTTTATTCTGGCCTTAATATATTTAGAACAAAACAATTGTGATCAGGCCAGTTATTACGCCAACGAATCACTTGCCAACACTAAAAATAATAAGGAGTTTGAAACTTACCCCAAAGAAATACTTGAAAAATGCACCCCTTGACCCCGTCGGGGACGGTCCTAGAACAGACCGACGAAACAACCTAGATAAAATTTTGCTACGACTGGTGACTTTGAAAATTATCTAGCGAACTGGGGCGGGTTATTTTACGGCGTACACTTGGCTCATCCCGATACCCTTCGTACCGGAATTGTGCGCCCAGCTTGCCGGATCGGAGTCGATAATGCTATACGTACCGGCCGGAATTTCTGTATCAGGATAAACCGTCCAGTATGCATTAGGAACTCCGCCTTGACCGGGGGCCCCTTGTGCTTCCCAAGGACCATAAACCTTTCCGCTTTCTGATTTTAAGGAAATTGTTCCGGGCTTTTTCCCTTGCGCGCTATTCCAATGGTAATCCTGAATCAGATAAATTTTTCGGGTGCCGGAAACAGTAAAAACTGTAGAACCGGAAGGGTTATTGGCAACAGCTGCGGAATTATAATTGCTGAATAAGAGTTCTGTTTCGGGCTGTACCGCAACGCTCGGGCTGGGAGAAGACGACGGAGAGGAAGTGGTAGGCACTGTTTGGGAAGATTCAGATAAGGGTACGGTTGCGGCAACGGGTGACGAACATCTTTGGATTTGCGAATGGAAAAAATAACCTGCCCCGAAAGCGAAAACAAGAAGAATTAAAACAATGGCAATTTTTAGAATAGAATTTTGCATGAGGCAATAATACTACTTTCTTTTACGAATAACACCAGTTAAATTAATCTGTAAATTTTTCACCACACACTCCTCCGATGAGTTACTACTTGGGTGTTAAAAATCTATTCGTTTAATATAAAATGTAAGTATGTTCTTCTTCTCTTTGTCGTTAATTATTATACTTGCGTTTTTTATTGCCAAACTGGAAGGAAACATTGAAGGTGCATATCCGTGGGCGAAAAAGCTGCCGACCAAAAGATATAAAAACTGGTTAACTGACTATATTTTTGACGATAAGGAAATCACCGGTTATCATATATGGCTTTTCAGTACCTTATTTTTGCTTTTTCATTACCACTTTCTCATTGAAACATCCTGGAGTATCAAAGGTGAGCTTGTAACCCTGTCGGCCTTTATGATATTTGTGGTCTTGGAAGACTTTCTGTCTATAATATTAAATCCCTATTTCGGCTTACGAAAATTTTCTCATAAATATCTTACTTGGCATCCTCATTGGGTTGGTTTCATTCCCCTGTCTTATATACAGGGACTGATACTATCTACGCTTTTGTTTATTTTCTCAACATTTTTTTAAACAACACCACCTGGAATACCTTAGGATAGTATTTCCTCGTTAAGGTGTACTTGAACGGTTGACCATATGACAATCTATTATTCTAAAATGGTCTTCAGCCTGAGAAAATTACGATAAGTTTGTAAATATAAAACGGTTAATTGACACGTAGTACTTTTTGTTATTAAAGTAAGAGAGATGGAATACTTTGTAATTTTATTCGTCGTCTTACTTACTTCTCCGTTTATTATAAAACTTGCCCAAAGCCAAAATAAAAAAAGCAAAACAAAATTAAAAAATATTTTTCTGCTCCTTTTGATTACCCAAATTATTCTCGGTTTTTTCAACTGGGAAAACTTTTCTGTGGGCAGAAACGCCTACGAACTTTCCTTGGCATATCCTAATTCTTTAATCGGTTCATTTTTTGTTATCACCGCCTTGGAAATATTTCTTTTGCTATTAAATAAATCAGTCCACATTGCGGCAGTCGTTTTAAATTTTATTAACTGCGCTCTGATCTTTATGGCTATGATCAAAATTAGTAATATGTTGGGATTTCAATTAGTTAGTTTTGCTTCCGTAGTTGCAGTATTTTTGGCTCTGATCGGCAACGTTATTGGACTTGCCTATATCAACAAAGACGTGAATTTATTAAAAAAATATTTTAGAACATGAAAGTTTTAGTGTTACTGTTAGCAATCTTAGTTTTGACAGGCGGGGGATATTTTACTATTAAAAAAGCTTCTACAACCACGACACCTAAACCCGCTGTCTCGGCAAAAATCACCGCCGAACAGGCGGTGGAAAAAGTTAGAAACTTACCGGAAGTACGGGACTATTTGAAAAACGTACCGAACGGCATAGTGGAGATCGACAACACAATGGCCGCAGAATATTTTGTCCATGTTTATGAGATTAAAGATAGACACACGGCCACTTTTAATTGGTACCACGTCAATAACAAAACAGGAGACATTGTTTCTGATTTTCCTGCCGAATAAAAAGGGGTTATTTTTGCTTATTTAAATCAGAGGCTTTCTGACCAAGATCTACCATTCCGGCAAGCGTGTCGTTTCCCGTTAACTGCAAACCCTGACCGATTCCAGTGATGAGCTTATCTCTGTTGCTAACTTTGGGATCGTTAATTTTGGAAATGGCGGCAACACCATTAATAGCCTTCCCCAAACCTCCACCAATCAAGTCGGTTGAACGCCCGAGCGAGATTTCGATCTTCCGATGTAAGGGTGTATTGGGATCAAAAAATTCTTTACGCAAATCAGGATCTATCAAATGGATACCGGGCATAAAAGGCATACCAAGATTGGCAAAGAGAAAGGCTGTCCTTTGTTTGGCCTGTTGGACCAAAAATTCCATGTAGGCCGATTTATCCACGGCGCACATACAAGCATCCGCCTTACCACCATATCCTTGAACTTTCATACATTCTGTTTTAAGGCGTAGGCATTCGCTCATGGGTTTGGTATCTCCGAGGAAAAAATATTGCCCGCAGTAAGCACAGGACTTGACCGCTAAAGCTTTTTTATTGGTTAAAGGTAAGAGGGCTATGATTAATAAAACAATTATAAAAAATTTTTTCATACTTAATTGATAATTTTTCTTTCCGCCTTAGCAGGAAGATCAAATAAAGTCTTATTCTTTCCCAAATCAAGCCTTTCTATAGCCGTTGCCGATTCGGTCTTGGCGAATAACTCCCCATTGAGCTCAAAAAATTCTTTCACGTTGTCACGTTTTATCAAATCCCATCTTGCTCCATCCCACCGGGCAAGATAGAGCATGTCGCCTGCATAAAGAGAGTCGTTGTATACGTAAAGATCAAAAACTTCGGTGAATTGGTTCGGATCTCCTACGGGCTGCCAAGCATTATCTCGTAAAACATAAACGCCGGTTTCACCACCTGCATATAGTTCGTCACGAAAAACGGCAAAATCGTTGATGTCGACTAATTTTTTAGTATCAGCCATCAATTTAACACTGTCACTTTCTTCCGTATAGATTCCTCTGGTCGTAGAAATGTAAAATTTCCCTTGGTATTCTGTAGCCGTTAAAAATTCTCCGTAATCTTTGAGGGTAGTTATGATTTTAAGATCGTTACCTAAGAAGCGATATAACGAGCCATTAGCGTCGAGATAGATTTTATTGTTGGTTGTAAAAAATTTTGTGCCGTAGGGTACTTGGTCTTTGGAAAGGACGTTTTTTAAATCACCATTTTTATAAGCATATAATCCGTTAAACGAAGTCAAATAGTAAACGGTGTCGTTGTCCAGCAATGCTTCATAGGGTGAACCTTCCTTGGTGGTCAGTTTTATTAATTGTTCCCATTTATCACCGGCTAATTTAAAAATTCCCCCCGAGGCAAACGCGTGAAGCGTTCCCTGGTAGCGAATAAATGCTTTAACCGTACCCACATCCTCGCCGCCCGGCATCGCTATCCACTTGCCGTTTTCGTATTTTAAAATTCCTTTTAAGAGGGTACCTACAATCGCCGTGTTTTTTTCCCAGGCAATGGCAAAGGGCTGGTAAATTTCGTCAAAAGTCGTTATTTTCCCGTCTTTGATCAACACCAGTTTATCGTTGGAAGTAACGGCTAAAAACCGATCACCGTCCGGTAGTAAAATCTTGAAATAATTGTCTCTGTCTTCCTGACTTTTAACAATTAAAGATAGGGAAACTTGCCCCAGTGATTGATCACCGGTTAAGAGTGAAACAGCCGACGAAGTATCTTCCACAGAAGATTCACCAAGGGAAGTCACAGAATGAGTATAAAGCGGCACTCCCACGGCATAATCGAAGCACTGTTCTTTCATCAGGGAAAACTTAGAAAATTCTTCAGTAAAACTTTTTAATTCCTCGGCAGAAACCGTCAGATTATTTTGGGAAATTATTGGTTGCACAAACTCGGGAGTTATGGCACCCGCTTTTAAGTCATAACGGACATATTGACAGGGCCTTTCTTTCCCGTCTATTTTGCGCTGGTCTTTTTTTGTTTCGAAAGTAACCAATCCTTGTTTTTGCCAACCGAGTAGCTGAGCAAAATCCGCTACCATTGCTGAGGATGAAGCGGCGTCGCTAAACCGATAACAGCTTGGATTCTCGCTTTCTTGGGGAGTAAGATAATCGCATTGCCAAAGGCCTTCGCTGTTGTTAAGAAGACTGGTAAACAATAAACCGTCTTTAAGAAAGTCGCTTCGCTGACTTTGACCATCGCTATCCTGAACCTGCTGCATAGTTTGTTCATCTTGGCCGGTGACTTTCCTTGTTTGATTAAGGGACAACCGGTATGCGGAGGTCTTTTGCAATTGCTGAGCGTATTTTATAATTTCTATTGGATCAGTGGGAAAGGATTTCTGCCTTTCTACCAAAGTCTGCGGGACGGATTTTTTTTCTGTGGAAA
>JACQHK010000045.1 GCA_016199065.1 Candidatus Microgenomates bacterium
CCAACAAGCACTGTCAACGCGCTCGTGCTTGGATGCGGGAATACGGGAGTATTGAATAGCACCACTTCAACCCCTTGGATAGCGGTTCCACTTAATTCTTACGTGGTCGGTTATATGACCACGGGGGGAAGCAATGCCATACAGGGTTCATCAGCCACATCTGTTCCCGGCAGAGGATTTCTTACTTCCAGCAAGGTTATCCTTGAATTTATGAGGATTGCGACCAGCACTTACGACTTGCTTCAATAGAAATCTCCAAGGCATCGGGATAAATAAAATATCCCGATTCCGAATGAGAATTTTATGAAGATAGCGTTATTAATCGTTGAAAACACTGCACGGGAATAACCAACTGAAAATAAAAATTCATCTAATATATGAGTAATAGCGGTAAATATCATAGAACATTGGGATGGAGAAAAAAAAGAAGTGAATATAATAAAAAAATTGGTTTAAGACCTCCATCAAGAAAAGGAATAAAGCATACTAACGAATGGAAACAAATAATGAGTAAACGAAATTCGGGAAAGAATAATCCTTTTTATGGAAAGACACATACAATGGAAGCTAAAAAGAGAATAAGTGAAACTCCTCGTACGGATAAGCAATTAAAACAAATTACACAATTAGGTAAAAGTCGGCGTGGTAAAAAATATTCTGATGAAAGCCGCAAAAATCAAAGTAGAAGAATGAAGAATGTAAAAAATAACTTTTGGATTGATGGACGTTCGGCAAAAAACGAAAATATTAGAAAAAATCTGGAATACCGTTTATGGCGCGAAACAGTATTTAAGAGAGATGATTGGACTTGTGTATGGTGTAAGCAAAAAGGCGGTGAATTGAATGCTGACCATATTAAGCCATTTAGTTTGTTCCCCGAATTGCGATTTGACATAAATAATGGAAGAACGCTTTGTCATAATTGCCATAAAAAAACAAGTACCTATGGAAATAAAGTAAGAAATTATAAAAAAACTTTGTTGATGGTTGTGGAAAATCGCGGAGAATTGCCATTTGAATACGCAAAGTTTATAACAAATTTGGCATGGCATAGAATAGTAGATGGAGTAAAATTTTATGAAGGTCCGAGAAGGTCAATTTGGTGGACAAGAAATAAGATGATTGAAGAGGCAATGACAACAGATTTCACACATTTTTTATTTTTAGACACAGATGTTATACCGCAAAATATGTTATTTCTTCATAAATTAAAAGAACATGATAAAGATTTGGTTAGTGGTTTTTATTGTGATAGTTCCGGACGGCCAGTAAATAGGAAAAATGGCACGCCTTTCTGGGGTAAAAATCTTATGGAAGTGGATGTCTTTTCGATGGGTTATTCACTTATCAAGAAAACAGTTTTTGAAAAAGTTCCATACCCCGTGGCTGAACCACCGGAAAAGTTGGACGCCGACATTGAATTTTGCGGGGACGCGAAAAAAGCAGGCTATAAAATTTATACGGATTTTAATTTAAGGGGCATTCATTTGCTTGAAGCCCCATTCTAAACTCTATGAAGAACAAACTATTACTATTATTAGCGTCGGGAGTTGTCGCGGTATTGGTTATAACTTATTATTTTGTCGGGTTAAAAGTTGTTGTTCAGAAAGAACCAAAATCGTTGGGTGCGGGAGCGACAGATTTCAATCTTGTTGATTCAATGACGCTTTCGGCAACCTCGACCGTGGCGAACGCGAGTGGCGACCCCGTGAAGGTCTTGTCAAGAAATTACAATAGAATATACGCCGTAATCCAGAATGACAGCGACACTGACATTTACCTGTGGCCGCAGAACTTCGCCAATATCGCGGCTGCTTCTTCCACCGTATCCGCCACGGGAAGCTTAAAACTGACGCCTGGGGGACATCTTGAACTTCTGCCGGAGAATATGATTATTACGGATGTTTGGGCGACTTCAACTTTAGGCAATAAAAGAATATTATTTTTAGAAAAATAAATTTATGAAGCACTTTAAGCACCTAATACCCTTATTGTCCGTTCTATTGATATTCGGTTTGCTGAAAATCGTTGATGC
>JACQHK010000049.1 GCA_016199065.1 Candidatus Microgenomates bacterium
AATGTATAATGAAAAATGTATAATGAAAACAAATAATAAAATTTATACGTTTTAAATTATAAATTATACATTAACACGGCTTGACATTTTAGGCATAAGAAACTTATAGTGTAATTAGAATGAAAAACTCCTTTGCCCTCAAAAAATTTCTGGGTTTATACGCTTTATTGTTAGTACTCATTCCGGCCGTAGTTTTTCTTTCCGGTACTACAAATCGGGTCGGGGACTTGCGCTCTCAGGCGGCACCTCCTTTTGCTACCGTCACCTTCTGGCCGGTACAGGCCAATTTAAAATCTAATCAGGAATACGATGTTGAATTAAGAGTCGACCCTACACTAAGACCGGTCAGTTTAGATACGGCAATCTCTTATGATCCGCAAATCGTGCAAATGAGTATTGAAAGTCCGATTCCCGGAGATATGTATGAAGTATATCAGGCCAGACTCGTCGATAACGATAAAGGACTGGCAGGGATTTCCGGTAGGGGGGAACTTCGCGAAGGAAACAAATTTGCTACACTAAAAATTATGACTCTTGCCCCAGGTGATCCGAAATTTTCCGTAAATTATGCCAACGGAAACAACGTGGAAATTAAAGTTAATTTACCCCGTTATTTGATTGAATAGTTGACAAAATTTAAAAATTGCCTAAACTAGTTAACTGACGGTAACGAAGGAAAAGTAAAAAAGAATAAAACAAATAAGTGATCAGTCGACAGTGTAAAGATTGAAGTTTTTTCTTTTTGAAACGAGCCTTCCGAGTCTTTTCCGAAGAAAGTCCCACTTCGTCCTCCGAATCGGCGGACTTCGCGGGACAATTAGGAAAAAAATGAGCTTCGCCATGGCGGAGGAATAAAGGTGGCACCACGAACAACGCTTCGTCCTTTAAGGAGAAGCGTTTTATTGTGGAAAATAGAGATTTATTATTTATTTTGTTAAGATTAAAAAGTATGAAGTTTAGCGTTACTGAAAAAATCTTTACCAAATGGCCTGAAGTAAAAATCGGTATTTTAGTTTTGACCAATATCGATAATCAAACTTCTCAACCAAAATTGTTAGCCATACTAAGAAAATTAGAAGAGGAAGAAAGAAACAAATTGACAGGATCCGATTTTAATTTAATGCCCGAAATTGCGGTATGGAAAAACGTCTATCGTGACTTTGGTTCAAATCCGAGAGATTTTCGATCGTCGGTCGAAGCACTATTAAGAAGGGTACGAACGGGAAGCCTTTTACCCTCAATTAACAATTTAGTCGATTTATACAATTTCCTTTCCATTAAACATCACCTACCGGCTGGTGCAGAAGATTTAGATAAAGTAGTAGGAGATATTGAGTTAACCTTTGCTAAAGGTAGTGAAAAAGGAAAATATATCGGCTCTGTGCAGGAAGATACCTGTTACGAGGGTGAAGTGATATATAAAGATGATAAGGGTTTTATTTGCCGCAGATGGAATTGGCGTGAGGCAGACAGAACCAAAATTGAAAAAGATACCAAAAACGCTATTTTGGTTTTTGAAGCGATGCCTGCGGTTAGCGAAGAAAAATTAAAAAAAGTTTTGGCAGAGGCAAGGGAATTAATTCTCCAATTTTTGGGCGGGGAAACAAAAGAATTTATTCTGAAAACAAATCATTCGGTTATCAACAGTGAATTCCACCCGGAAAAAAAGTCACCAAATACCTTAAATAAAAAAACTATATCACCAGTTAAATCCGCTATGGTTGCGAATCAGACCGTACCAACGCCCAATTCAACCCCAGGGGTCGGACTACAGGATACGAATGGCAAGTTACTGCAAAAAAAGATTTTGCCGCCGAAGGAATTCATCGTTTATGATTTAACTCTCGCACTCCAGTGCGCGGGAATTACTGCGTATCCTAACCTTAAAATAAAATTGGAGGATATTCACCTGGAACACCCCACAGAAGTGACTCATGGAGATTATTCGAGTAATATTGCCCTGATACTTTCCAAACAGTTAAAACAAAGTCCGTTAGTTATTGCGGAAAAAATCGCCGGAGAACTGAAAAAATCGTTGCCGGAGTTTTTAGAGAAAGTGGAAGTTGTTAAACCGGGATTTTTGAATTTTTTTCTTTCCCCAAAATTATTGTTAAAAAAAACAGACGAAATAATTACTGCAGGAAACAATTTTGGTAAGTCCGGCATGGCCAAAGGTAAAAAAATAATCCTCGAATTTACCGATCCTAACCCTTTTAAAGAATTTCACATCGGCCACGTTTATACAAACACTGTGGGTGAATCCCTTTCGAGATTACAAGAATATATCGGTAAAACAGTCAAACGAGCCAATTATCAGGGTGATGTAGGTATGCATGTAGCAAAATCTGTTTGGGGGATGAGGAAAAAAATGGTAGAGGAAAAAATTACTTTAGATGACCTTTCACAGCAAGAAATTCATCAACGAGTTAAATTTTTAGGACAAGCCTATGCTTTGGGATCGGGTAAATTTGAAGATAGTAAAGAAGCTCAGGGGGAAATGAAAGATATTAATTATTTAGTCTATGTTTCGGCGCAAAAATTGTTAAAAGAAGAAAAAAATTGGCAGCCACAAGTCGATTACCAACAATATATCTATGGCAATAAATTCCGGTTAGAAGAAATTGAAAAAATATATCGCGCAGGAAGATCCTGGAGTTTAGAATATTTTGAGCTCATCTATCAACGCCTTGGAACAAGATTTGATTACTATTATTTTGAAAGTGTAGTAGGAGAGTATGGCGTTAAGATCGTTAGGGAAAATCTTAACAAAGGACTGTTCGAGAAACACGACGGAGCCGTTGTTTTTAGAGGTGAAAAATTCGGTTACCATACTAGAGTGTTTATTAACTCCTTAGGTCTGCCAACTTACGAGGCAAAAGAATTAGGTCTGGCACCAACCAAATTTCAGGATTTTGCTTATACCGAATCAGTAATTATAACCGGTAATGAAATCGAGGAATATTTTAAAGTACTCATTGCTGCGCTAACCCACATCAATCCCCAACTGGGAAAAATTACCAAACATCTTCCTCACGGAATGGTACGTTTACCGGAAGGAAAAATGTCCTCGCGTACCGGAAAAGTTATTACGGGAGAAATGTTTCTTGATCATGCAAGAGACCAGGCTCTAAAAAAATTTCAGACCAAAAGCCAAACAGTAATTAGTAAAAATTTGGCAGAACAAGTAGGAATAGGAGCCATTAAATACGCTTTTTTAAAAAGCAGCATCGGCAAGGATATAATATTTAATATGGAGGAGTCGTTAAGTTTGCAGGGGAATAGTGGTCCGTACCTGCAATATACTCATGCTAGGGCGAAATCAGTACTAATTAAAAATGAAAAATTAAAAATGAAAAATGAAAAATTGAGTACAAATTTAGAAAAGGAGGAGATTTTATTATTAAGATCTCTTTATAAATTTCCCGAGGTAGTTCTTTCTGCTGCCCAAAATTTTGCGCCAAATTTGCTTTGTAATTATCTTTTTGATTTGGCTCAGAAATTTAATAGTTTTTATGACAAACTACCGATTTTAAAAGCGGAAAAAGAGAGTAGAGAAGTCAGATTAAAATTGGTAGAGGGAACTGCACAGGTATTGAAAAACGGACTGTATCTATTGGGAATTCATGCACCGGAGAAAATGTAAAATGTATAATGTACAAATTTTCTAACAGCATGCTTTGTCAGAAATTGTACATTTTACATTTATCTTAAGGTGCTACTTCTTTCCAAATCAAAGACGTTCTTCCTAAAACTGAGGCAAAGTTAATTAAATATTTTGGTTCATAAGTGATCCATTCAGCGGGTATGGTTTGTTCTTCCAATGTTCGGGAAGAAGAAAATATTTTTCCTCCCTGCGAAACAAAAAGCGCACCCTTAATTACTAAGGGTGTGTTGGTATCATGATCTTTGGTACTGATTGATTCATCAACTAAATACATTCCGTCGGCTTCAAATACGTCGCTTCCGATCGACAAATTTCTTGAAACAACAAAAATAACTCCGGCATTATCTTTAATAAAAATATTATGTCTGATATTAAAATCTCCCTCGATATAGATTATTAACTTGTTATTACCGCTTACGACAATGTCTTCGCTGGTAGAAAGCGATCCTCCGGGAGGAGAAATTTTGATTTTATTAATACTTCCTACTGATGAGGCATGGGTGTTAAAAAAGGCGTTGTTAAGGCTGGTTAAGGAATTTTGAGTATTATCGGCAGGTTTTAAATTTGAATAATAGTTATAAAATCCGGTTAGTTCTGAGTAGGTAACCTTTCCGTACGGTGGTGAATACCAAAACCAATTAACTTTACTTGCTCTTTCCGGAGCGGCATTAAATGTACCCAGTGGTCCAAAAGTGGAAAGCCCATTCGTGGTTACTAGGAAACTGGCAAAAAAATCATCTTCGGGAATCGGATCAATAATATCGCTATTACTGTGTACATCTCCCAACTCTGTTTTAAACCAGTTTGAGCTTTCTCCTCCTCCCGGTGTCGGGGAAGGAGTGATGGTTCCACTGACAGTTGGAGTTGGTGTGGCAGATACGGTGGGAGTTAAATTCGTGGGCGTCACCGTGGGAGAAACTGTTACGGTTGTCGTTACTGTGGTTGTAATTTTCAAAGTAGGTGTAGGTGTCAATGTCGGCGTTTTTGTGACCTCAAGCGACCTGACTGATCCGGTACAAGAAGCGGTTTGCCCATCAGCTGTAGTCACAGTAGCTGTGATTGTACAGGTTTGATTGCCGGCTTTTCCCATGGTAAAGTAACCGCCACAGGAACTGCGACTACCAGAACAATCTCCTACTGCCTGAGTACAACTTCCGCTGGTTTTAGGCGGCAACGGGCTTACCGTTGCCGGACCATTATAAATATTTAAAGTCCAATTTACTCTCTTTTGCGGTGCAACTGAACCAGGCATGGCAAAGGAGCATTTTAAGCCAGGTGTTCCATCGCCAACGCACTCATAATCATAACTGCAGTTGCCCGGCCTATTTAGAGGATCATAGACGTCCTGGCACTTGTTGTCCTTACAAATGGACCTGTTGGGAACACCCCCGCCTCCACCCGCATCATCACAACCGCAGAAATCACAAATTCCCGGTTTGCCTGTTCCCGGACATGAATTACTATAACCGTGAACAACCCTCTGTGCGTCACATTTAGCCGCGCAGGTGCCGCTTTTCCAATCTTCACAACAAGTACATGCTCCACAAACCAGCGCATTTGCTTTGGTTACTCCCATAAAAAAACTTACCGATAAAAAAACGGCTAAAAACAGCGTTAAACAAAAAACAAAATTAAGTATTTTCATCGCTCCGGTCAATAATAGAAACTGTCGTTATTTCTGTACAATTTTTATCCGTACAAAGTCCGCTAATTCTGGTTTTTCCGGGAATTATGTCGGAAAAAGATTTTGTTTCTAATCTGATACTGTTATCCTGTTCCTTATATACTTCCTGTACCACTATAGAATCTGCCAGTTTAACTATGGTCTGCTTCGAACTTTGATAAATAATCAATTTTTTTTCTGTCTCACTGGCTCCCGCAACCCAACCAATTATTTCATAAGTCATTTTTCCCTCTACTTCTTTGCTACTTATCCCGTATACATCTTCCGGAACCAATCCCCGATGATTTTGTGCTTTAATCTTTACTCTACTTTGCAGAGGAATTCCTTTGTTTGTTTGATACTGGTTAAGCTTTTTTTCAAGATTAAGAACGGCTTCGTCAACTTTCTGTTCTCGGTTTAAAGAAAGAGGGGCTAAAAGATTCATGCCTTTTATAAAATAGAGAGAAAAATACAAGTCTATGAGAAGAAAAAGCAGGGCAGAAAAAATAATCAAATACTGTTTGTTTTTCATGAACTTTTAACTGAAATCATAGAAGAAATCACCCAGAGAAGAATGGGTATTAAAATCGCTGAAATTCCAATAATCGTAAGAAGGATTCTTTCTCCATCTTTCATTCAGGTTTTCCGCTTTATTTTTGCAACGAGTTATTTGAACCGTTAAAAATAACGTAGTCAAAGATGGGGGGTAGGACCGGATAGGATTCGAATACTTCAACCTTTCTGTTTACGTTCGAAGCTGTTCCTGTTGAGGAAATAAGTCTTCCCTGAACCGGAAAAGTATTTGCCACATCGGCCGGTTGTGCACCCAAGAGCTGAGATACGTCGTTATAAAGAATTCTTAATCTGACAGCATAGAGAGTCGTACCTGGGGTCGGAATACTAAAAGGAGCCTGGGACAAATCTACTTGTTTCTTAAATTGAAAATTATAAGGAGCTAAATAACTACCGGAAATATCGCTTACGGAAAGAAAATTATTATTAGACAAACGTCCGCTGTTAGGATCATAGACGCCCTTGGCCATCTTAAACACTCCGCCTTCCTGATAGATTACTGAAACTTCCAGCGCCGGGGTAGTTGCATTATTGCTGGCTTGACCGGGATTACCCCAATAGAGAATTAGGTCTTTATCGTTAAAATTTAGAGGATCAGAAAGATTTAAACTATTATCCGCGTTGTGTCCAACGAACCAAATTTGTTGGGTATCGTCCTTGGCAACCGGTTTATTAAAAACAAAAGCCTCTCCACTTACTCCTCCCTGGGTAGTAACTGACACGTTATAACTGGCGGCATCAACTCCCGTTCCTACGGTAACCGCACCACCGGCCAATTGACCCGACAAGGCTGCTTCAATTCCGGCTTCGGCAGCATTAAAAGCACGATTTGACAATTCTGTTTGTTGAGAAATTCTGATGTCGCGCACGGTATTCGTGGCAACGGAAAGACCGATGGTCAGAACAACAACCAAAACTAGAAGGACAATAATGACTGCTTGACCACTTTTAGCTTTAATTTTGCTCATAAACTTGTTCTTAATTCATTCTATATATTTTTTAAAATGCTTGTCAATAACGACTTAGTAGTTAGCTAATAGCTTTTGGCTAACCCGGCCAGCGTGACCTAAGATTAATCAGTAGCTACGCAGAGAGATATTTGTTTGAAAATCAACCGTAGCGCTGCTTTCCGGTCTGGTAATCCATTTTGACTGTTTGATTTGCAGAGTAATTGAAACCAAGGGAGGTGTTCGGGTTAAATCACAGGAAAAAGCTAATTGGGCAACATCCACTCCCACGTTTTTCTCGGCATTGGTCAAAATGGTCGAATTACTGGCAATTCTGGCATTTAAATTATTGACTACGTCCTGAGGTAAAAGATCAAACACTATTGAATCTGTGCCATTTTTTATTGTTATACTATCACCAGCGCTACAATCCTCAACGGAGGAAGCATTCCTAATGTAGTAACTCATCACATCCAATGCATAATTACCATTCTGCTTAATTTCAGAAATAACGGTAGCTTTAGCGCCGTCTTTAATCACTGTGGCTAAAAAATTAATACTAAAGGCAGCAATAATACCAATGATGCTTAAGGCCACAAGGGTTTCAAGAAGAGTAAAGGCATTTTTTCTGTACTGATTTGTCTTGTATGTCAAATTTGTCATATCTGAAAAAAGAGAACTATTCCCATTTTGTTAAAAAGGTGTTCTGTTTTGAACTATGTGTTCCGGAGCTGTCCGTCCAGGAAGTGGTCACCTCCACTAAAAGTTTTTCTGAGGCTCCATCTGGATCGGAAAAATCAGCTTCTCGTGTAAATATTACCCCGACATTAACCGCACAGCTTGGTTGTTTTAAAGTCCAAGTCGAACTGTCTCCTGTACCAATACAATAGGTTTTATTGTTATAAGTAGTAAACATTGCCGTCCAACCAAGTTTATCTCTTTCACTTCGGATATTTTCCACAGCGTCCTGAGAGTAACGCGTTGCCAAATTTTGATTCTTCGCAAATTGGGAATTTTTTATGCTGGTTACCAAACTTTGAACCAAAGCCACGATTACCAAGACTCCAATTCCTAAAGCTATCAAAACTTCAATCAATGATTGACCCTTACGGGCAGGTTGCACTTTCATATATTTCACCGCCGCTGGTTATTATTACATAATATAAATTTCCCGCCGATTGTTTCAATTCAATCGCCAACTTACCGATATTTAAAGGAGACGATAGACCGCCAGGTAGGGCAGCTGTATAAAAAAGAGCTCCTTTACCAATTGGTTTAAAAAGCACACTGGCCGAAGAACCAATACTTGCACAACTCGAACCGTTTAATAAACGATTAATGGTAATGTTGGTGGCCAATTTTTTGTTGTAGCTTGCTGACGAAGAAGGAAAGGTATTTAAGCCGCAAATACCTTTAATGTTAAAACTGATACCGTTAACACTAAACTCGCCAAAAAATCCCGCTAATACATCGCTTGAGGTACACAGAAGAGTGTCTTTTTCTCCGGCAAAGCTGCGGTTTTGGGCATCTCTTAAATTGGATTTTAAAAAACTGGCAGCCTGTTTAACCTCTTGAGACCGATTAAAACTGATGTACGAAGGTATCGTTAACACGGCAATTAACGCACCAATAGACATTACTACCATCAGTTCAATGAGGGTAAACCCCTCACCTGAAACCCAGAATGGAGAAGATAAGGTATTATTTTTTTTCTTATCATTATTATTACAATACAATCTAATCCACGATATAAAATGGTTCGGGGTAAAGGCAGATTTCATAATATTTAGCTGTTAGCTCTTTGCAAATATGTATTATTTTGCTAACTAATAGCTAACGGCCAACAGCCAATAAGCTACTCACGGATTAATTACAGAATAGTTACACGCCGTTCCACAACTGGCACCTCCTGCACAGTTTGCCGGAACTCCCGCACTCGAGTTTTCCAAAGACGCACAAAGTGCATAACCGGCACCTGCGGACAGCGTGACATAATAATATTGTCTGGTTGCTAAACTGTCGGTGGGTAGTGTAGAAATATACTGTGTTGGAGAAACTAAAACATTGAGCGGGGCCGAACTGTTACTAACCACGCCGCTGGTTGCAGGATAAGTACCTTTATCTGCTTTATAAGTCTCTAGTGCACCCCTAATCTGTTCTAAATCGGCTTTGCGTTTGGCATCTCGCGCAGTACCCCGTGCTGACAAAAAGGCAGCCGCTGTCATGGCTAATAAAAGACCAATGATACCTAGTACAATCAAAATCTCAAGAAGCGTAAAACCGCTTTTTTGATTCTTCATAGTTTTTATCTTATTTGCTATTAGCTAATAGCTATTGGCCATTAGCTAGTTATGGTATATGACAAGCCACTGATGTGTTGCTCGAGCAAACTGAATTTAAGACTCCTGTTCGTCCGTTAAAACATACCTCCCAACAAGTTCCTACCTCTAAATCAGCCTGAACGACAAAAGTAGTTCCGTTAGAGATGAAATAATATTTTTTTGTGGGAATTGACAAACCCCGGGGAGGACTCCCTCCCAAATAAGAACTGAGCGGACCATTGGATGTAAAAATACTGTTGGCGGTAGTTTCTGAGTCATGAACGGCGCCTCCGGTTGTCGGATAAGAACCGTTTGTGGTGTAATATTGTTCCAAGGCAACTTTATACTGCGCCAAATCAGCTTTTCTTATAGTATCTCTTCCTTGTTTACGCGCGGTAGAAAAAGCGCCTAAAGCCAAGCTTCCCAAAATGGCCATGATGGCTATGACGATTAATAATTCAATTAAAGAAAAGCCCTTTTTATTCATATTTTTATTGTAAATTGTACATTTTAAATTGTAAATTAATTTATTGTGCATCACAAATTACGTACCAAGTCGGATCGTAGGCATAAGACGACATAAAGCCAGTATTGCAATTAGCCTGCGAGGAAGCCAGATCAGGATCGTTTGGTCTTTCCAATTTGGTAACCATAATATAGCTTAAACTACCTGTTGGGTCACGTTGATAAAAATATGACTGGCTGCCTTTGGGATCTTTAGGAAGTGCGGCCATATACGTAATGCTATCCTGCACAAACGGCGTTCCCCAGTCACAAATCTGCTTATTAAGATAAGTACCACAACCTTCTACTCTGCCATTTGTTGAGGTAAACGCCGGAGGCCAAGTACCATCGCTGGGGGGATATTCACCTTTGATACTGAAATATAATTCCAGAGAAGTACGTAATTCTCGAATGTCGTTTTTACGTTTAGCGTCCCTGCCTTTGGCTAAATTACCGTAAATATTGATCATAATTAAACCGGAGAGAAGAGCCATGACGGAAACCGTTACCAGAAGTTCAATTAAAGTAAAGCCCGATCTGGCGATAGGTACGTTATGGTTTGAAACAAAGGCAAGCTTTTTCATCCTTAATACAGTATTAGTGTTCAGGGTAATAAATGTCAAATGGTCAACAGCTCGTAACTCTGACATGATTATTCTTCGAGTAACCCCGCTAAGCGGGGGAATTGCAAAGTTCTCGACTTCACTTCGTTACGCTCGAACAGTAATATTTGTGTTGGAAGCGTGAATCGCTACCGAGTAACTGATCTCTTTCGGATTAAGACAAGAAAAATTAACAAACAACAAAACCAGGCTGCAATATTAAAAAATAAAAAGATTGGTAAATTAATCAATTCGCCTAAAGACTTGGCAAAAGAGGATATTTCCGCAGGATGTGTTAAAGAAATTAATTTCCAACGGGTTAAGGTGAATTTTTCTTCAGCCAAAAACACCAACAACCAGGAAAGTTCGAGAACCAAGGAGGCTAGGGAATAAGAAAAAAAGAGCGTTAAGTTGCGGAATTTTTTTTCCATCAGAACCATGCTCAAAAATGGTACAACCCACAGTAAGTAGTGAGGACTAAAAAAGCTGGCCAAAAGATAAACTGAGAGAAAAGAAATTAGAATATTAACTGTTAAGTTAAACTTCTTGATGAGTAGAATAAAGATGCTCAAAAAAACGGAAATAAATAAAATTTCCAGGTGATTACTAACCAGCAGATCATTGATACTTATTGGCAAAGGGATAAAGAGTTCAAGGAGTTTCTTAAAGGCTAAAAATCCCCAAAATCCCCAAAAGGGAGGCTGATAGGTCAAGATTCTCACCAAAACATACTCCAGATTATTAAAAAGCGGCAGAAAAACCAGGATTAAGGGAATAAAAGCGCCAAAACTAAAAATAAATATGTTAACGAATTTTTGTGCAATATTTCCTTTTGCAGTCGCATACCATAAATAAATAACATAGGCTGGTATGGTAATGAACGGAATAATCTTTATACAGCTGGCTAATCCCCAAAATAGACCGGCGACGAAAATTTTTTTCCTGTTTAGTTTTTCTCTGAGAAATAGTACGGAAACCAGAAGAGGCAGTAAAAATAAACTTTCTAGCTGGCCCTGGTAAGCAGACACTACGATCGTCAGTGGGTTTAAAAAATAGAGCCCGGAGTAAAAAATTCGTTTTAAAAAAGGCAGGGAAGTATCATAGTAAAAAAGTATTAAAAAAATTCCCAAATCGGCAAAAATAAAGGGCAGTTTAGACCAAAAAGATAACCAAACTCCGGTTCGTTCTGACAAAATGCCTAATAAGTTAATTAACCAACCCCAAACCGGCGGATTATTATAATAAACCCAATTGTCGTTATAAATACCATTCCCCTTTTTTATTTCGTAAAAAACCTCATAAACAGAATCCGTATCTAAAGGTGACAATCCGTACCAAGCAATCAACAACCTAATACCCATTCCTACGAAGACAACTATTAAGAATATTAATAAATTAGACCTCTTCGTCATAAAAAGTTTATTTCTATAATAACCAAAGTTATTTAAATAACTCGAAAAATTTTCACTCCGTCTCCCTGATAGATTTTTTTAAGATATTTTTTTTCATCCCATTTCCCAAAGTCTTGTGCTTCTGCTCCCTTTTTACCAAGAAACAGATACTTGATGTTATTTTTCTTTAAAAAACCTTTCCGTTCGTAATCGTTGTCTTCCAGAAAAAATCCTTTTACCTCAAACGTTTTTTGTTCCGGATTAATCGTTAAAGCAGTTCCTACTGCATGTCCAAAATATACGGTTCGGTTAATCAAGCCGGGAATTAAAGGGCTGTAAAAACCGTCAGCTAATATGATATCGCTTTCCCTACTTGTTGCTTTTAAAAAAGCCAGTCCTTTTTGATCTTCAACATAGATAAAAAAAGGTGATTCTTGTTGTTGACGGGAAAAAGCAGTCAGGTCTTGATAAACTAAATACAAATTAGTTGAGGAAACTAAGACGAAGAGAACTGGTAAAAATAATCTCCCGGCAAGAGATGTCTTTCTTTTAAAAAAGAGTACTCCTTTTTGATATATTGCCGATATCTCCGGTGCGGCAAATATCACCAGCGGAATAAAAACACCCTCTAAAAATCTTCTTTGAAACGGTAGAGGAGAAAAAACCAATAATAAGCTACTAAGTAACCAGAAGAGATTCAGTCTGTAAAACGGGGACATACGTTCCCAAGACGCGGTGAAGATATTCTTAAAAGCCAAAATCCCGATCAGGCCAAAACCGGTCACGAATGAAAAAAGTGAAGGATTGCTTAAATTGGTTTGTTTTGTCCAGGCTTCCACGTCGGGGTATTGTTTAATGAGGAAAAATTGCCCGACGATTACCAGCAATGCCGGACCGAACGTCACCAAAAACGAGGGTAAAAAGGAAAGAGGATTACCTTTTCTGTCTTGTAAAAATCCTAAATAGAGAAAGACCGCCAAAAAAACTGTAAAAAGCGAAAATTGGTGTTCAAAAGCTAAGAGTAATAATAAAAATGACAAATAAAGTAAATAAATTTTCTGACGGGAACTTAAAAATTTCGACAAAACATAAAACGCGCCCAAAATTATGATTTGAAAATAAATAAAACTGGGGGTATACAAAATAGTATGGAAAACATTGGCCTCAGGTATCCATAAATCTATTGACTGAGGCGCAAAAAAATTAACTAAAAAACCCACTCCTGAGGAAAAAAGTAAGAGTAGGCAAGACCAAATTTTTCCGGTGCTATTTTTAATTTCCAACGAAAGGTATTTCCAAAAAAGAAATACGAATGTAATAGAGTAGAAAAACTTTCCTAACAAGAAAATTTGTAAATCGGAAAACGGAAGAAATTTAGCTAACATTACCAAAGGCAAATACGACGGGGCAAAAAATATTCTTGCCTGAGATTCTGAAGTAAAAAGATTTTTGGTAAGAATTTCTCCGTCTCTCATCTGCGAATAAACCATCGACAAAATTTCCCCGCTTGAAGGCAGATGTCCACCCAAGAAAACCATGTCTGAAGGCGTGTGTAAAATCCCCCAGAATTGGGCGAAGTTGGATAACAAAAAGGCCGCTGTACTTAAAATAAAAATAGTAATCAGGTCTTTTTTGAACATATATACTTAATTTTCAATTTTCTTAATTTTCCCTGCCTGACCGGCAGGCGGGCAATTTTCAAAAAAATTTTCAATGTTCTAATTTAGAAAATTCAATTAGTTCGACTAACTGGCGAATCCGAAAATTGAAATATTGTAAATTAAGACTTTTCTGGAAAATTGTAAAATTACGTAAATTTGTAAATTATATTTATCTCTTTCTCACAAATATTGCTGCTTTTTCGTCTTCAAAAATAACCTCCCATTTCCCTTCAGCCACCTGGCGTTTTAAATAAAAATATAAACGGAGAGTTGTCGGCAGATATGCCGCATCGAAATTGTATTTGTTAAATAACTCAAGGTCTCCTTTATACAAAATTGTCTGATGATCAACAAAAGGACTGTAGCTATCTTTCTTCCACTGATCCATTCGTCCGTCAACAAAAATCTTACTCTTGGGATTGTGCCAAATCGTAAATCCGCCAAAGTTATAATAAGTAAAGACTTTTTTAGGCAAGGGATTTTTCTGCAAAAATGCCGCCGCACGTACCGAGCATCCTGCTCCTAAATCACAATAGTCTGCCCAGGAAATATTTAAAAATTTTGACTGTGGAAAACGTACTAAAAAACCGTAATTAATAAAGGTAATTATTAAAATAAAGGATACAATGTTGGCGGTTTTGCCTTTTAAGAAAATTTTTCCCTCCTGTAAAAACTCCAAGAAAAAAGGCAAAGTAACTAGAAAAAACGGGCCAAACATCCTTCGGGAATTAAAAGCAAAAAAGGCAAAGGCAAGTGTAATTAGAGCCTTATATAAGCCAAAAACCGTACGCCTTTTGCGTAAAACAATCACCAGCGACAAAATTGTCCAAACGATCAGTAACAACCATTCTTCGCTTTGTAAAGAGATCGGATACCATTCGCTTACTCCTTCAATCCTGTTAGTAGGAAGGTACTGCCAAATTTGCCCAAAAAGTCCTGGTCCATCCAACTGCAACACGAGCACTACCGCTGATAATATTGTACCGGCGGATAAATTAACTATCTTATTCTTTAAACTCTTCGCGTCCAGAGAGCTCCTAAACAACAAGAGCTCGGTAATTTTTAATAGAGAATAGAGAAAAACTATAAACAACCCCAAGAGAAAGGTTCCGTGAAGGTTAACCCAAGCTAAAATTACCAGAGGAAATAGGAGTGCTTTTTTATAATTACCCTTTTCCACCTCATACACCAAAAGCGAAAGCAACGAGATTCCTAAAAGAGTAATGATTTGAGGTCTTAACCCTGGAGTAAGCATTGGTCCTAAGTAAAAATAAAAAAGTAAAATAACAATCCATAAAATAGTCAGGCCCGGTTTAAATGCTTTAGTTACAAAGTAAAAACAAGAAATGATTAATAGTCCCCCAAAAAAAGACAGGGCAATAAATCCAAACTGAGTAAATAACAGATATTCCAAGAGATTAAACAGCCACGATATGTCAAACCAGGGATACTGTGGAAGGGTCCAGGAAAAGATATCTTGCCTTAAAAGATTTTGATTTTGCCAAAGGTATTCTCCGTATTTTAATCTCCAGCCCAAATCAGTATCGCTGGTTGGTGAAACTAAGAGGAAAAAAAGAGCAGCAAAAGAAAAAAAATATCTTAAAAACTCGTTAGCAGCAATTCTCTCAACTAACCTGTACAACATACGGGCGATTATATCACTCTTATTTTACCCCCGGGGTGTAATATTTCACACCCCGGTAGTGTATTTAAACTCCACCAAAAACCCCGACCGTAGTCGGGGTTGAATTTCTTTAGCTTAAGCTGTTATGGCAAACAGACATAACAGTCTTTACTCGTATTACAGGTAGTTGATGCACCTACTGTACCGGCACATGCCTGACTACTTGCGCCAAATGGTGTACCGGCTGTCGTGTTCGTATTTTTACATCGGTTATAAGCTTCCGTTAAGAACGAATTTGACTTGGGCAGGAAACAAGCATACATCGTCGGTGAAGCCGAGGTATTATCATATAAGACATACAGCGGTGTTCTTTTCGTATCCTGCAGTCTCAGCACAAAGCCGTGTTTAACCTCTTGCGTTGCTTCCAAATTATTTAAGAAGGCACGACTGGTATCGAGATTGACAACATTCTGCCAAACTAAGTTCAAAAAAGTATCAGTTGTACCGTTCTGCCAAGGAAAATAACCTAAGGAAGCGTAATAACGATCAACGCCAGATAAAAGCTGTTCTGCATCAGATCTTAAGCCAGTATCATTACCTTTGTTAATCTGCTCAAGAGGATTAATAGCCGAAAGTACCGCCGTGGCCATGACTCCGATTACTGCGATGACTACCAGAAGCTCAATCATCGTAAAGGCCTTTTGGGCAACTTTTTTCATTTTCCTCCTTAAGTTTCTTGCCCTACGAAGATTTAGTTAAAAATAGGGCAGACTCTTAAAATTACTATTAATTTATTATTATATCGCGCTGGTAATTTTGTAAATGGGTAATATTATAGAGATGACTAAAAAGCCAACTCCGACACCCAATACAATCATGATAATTGGCTCTAAGGCAGTTGTCAACCCTTT
This sequence comes from Candidatus Microgenomates bacterium, assembly GCA_016199065.1. Taxonomy (GTDB): domain Bacteria; phylum Patescibacteriota; class Microgenomatia; order JACPZF01; family JACPZF01; genus JACQHK01. Next base: position 15,862 of record JACQHK010000049.1, read on the forward strand.
GATCAACTGCTCACTTTCGCTTTCAAAATAGTAGGAAAGTTTTAATAAAGATTCATCCAATTTACCCGTTTCTTCTCCGACCTTGATCATTTGGGTGACAATCGGAGGAAAAACCTCTTTTTGTCCTAAAGAAACTCCCAGAGGAAAACCTTTTTCCACATGTTTTGATCCATACTCTAAGGCTTTTTCAAAAACTACGTTGTCTGAAGATGCCGCAACAATATTTAAACTTTCAATAATCGGTATACCTGCTCCAACCAACAAACCCAATGTTCGACAAATTTCTGCCAGGCTCACTTTTTCCGAGAGGGGACCCAGAAGAGGAATTTTCAGTTTCACACGATCGGTAATTTCTCTTCCACTAGGAGTTTTACGCCAGGCCGAAAATAAGAAAGCCCCACCCACCACTGCAGCAATAATAAGCCACCAAAATAGCAGCATGAAGTTGGAGGTGGCGATCAAGATTTTGGTCGGGGCCGGTAAATCCACACTTAAATCCTTATATAAATCCGTCAGTTTGGGAATAACAAAAATCATCATGATAAAAGCCACACCGCCCATGCCTAAAATAACAATCACAGGATAAATTAACGCACCTTTTATTTTTGAGTTAAATTCGCGCTGTTTTTCCATATTATCTGCCAGCTTGGAAAGAACCTTATCCAACATACCCGACGCCTCTCCGGTTTTAAGCAAAGAAATATAGAGCCGGCTAAAAACATTGGGATATTTTTCAAAAGCATGCGCCAGAGTTGAACCACCTTCTACTTCATGTTTAATACCCGATACGGCATCTTTTAAAACCGGGTTCTGTACCTGGTCATGCAGTAGTTCGAGTGCTTCAATGATCGGCAATCCAGAAACTATGAGGGTAGCCATTTGTCTGGTCATGGTAGTAACGTCATCTTGTGATACTCGGGAAAGAAATTTTTTGAAATTTTCCAAGCTTACTTCCGAAGGCGGTCGAATATCAATTACAAAGAGTCCGCGTTCACGTAAAACCGAAGAAGCCACTCGAGGGTCTTTGGCTTCTATATTTCCTTTTAACAACCTGCCCTGCTGATCACGTACTTTATATTTATAGAGGGCCATATACTTACTTTTTGTCTCTTAAGAAGGAAATAAATTCTTCCGGGCGATTAGAATAGGTAAGTGCCATATCTTTGTCAATTTTTCCGGCTAAAACTAATTTAGCCAGCGATTTGTCGATTGAGATCATTCCTAATTCACCGGAGGTTTGAATAATATTGTCAATGAGGTGTGTCTTTCCTTCACGAATGACGGTTTTTACCGAAGGAATACCGGTCAAAATTTCCACCGCCGGGATTCTGCCTCCGTTCCGCAACGGTATTAAACGTTGCGAAATAACTCCCTCAATTGTACTAGCCAGCTGATGTTTTACCTGTTGCTGTTGTTCTTCCGGAAAAACACCCACAATTCTGTCAATTGTTTGGGAGGCGCTGTTAGTATGCAGGGTCGCAAAAACCAAGTGGCCAGTTTCTGCTACCGTCAAGGCAGCCTGAATCGTTTCATAATCTCTCATTTCTCCAACCAAAACCACATCCGGATCTTCTCTTAAGACACTTTTAAGAGCCAGATCCCATGAATGGGTATCAAGATGCATTTCGCGTTGGGAAATAATGCTAATGTTGGGTGTAAAAACATACTCAATCGGATCCTCAATGGTAACAATGTGAGTTTTTCTGTTACGGTTTATTTCGTTAATTATGGAAGCCAAGGTTGTAGATTTTCCGTGACCTGTCGGTCCGGTAACTAATACAAAACCCTGTTTTAATTGACCGAAAGTGTGACAAATTTCCGGTAAATTTAACTCGCTGATCGTGGGAATCTTCATGGGAATCAGCCTAAAAGCCGAAGCAGGTGTCCCTTTTTGAAAATAAACGTTGACTCTAAAACGTGCCTTATTCTCAAAAGCATAAGAAAAATCCAATTCCTTATTAGCTAAAAATAATTCTTTCTGTTCCTCGGTCATGATGGAAAACATCATGTTCTTTAGATCATCAGTACCAAGCGGACCCTGACCTAAAACGGGAGCCAAATCTCCATCGACTCTTAACATGGGTGCTATATCAGTCAATAGATGCAGATCGGAAGCTTTGGAGACCAAAACTGTATTTAATAATTGCTGAATATCCATAAAACCTCCTCGGCCCTTATATTAAGAAATAGGGCGGTAATTCTTTTAATTTCTAATTTTTCTACCTGCGCAGACAGGCAATTTTCATTCAATTTTTAAAAAATAGAGCATTAGATATTGATTAGAAATTGAAAACTGAAAATTAATCATTAATCTTGCGCCACTCTGAGTACTTCCTCTATTGTGGTAATTCCTTCCAAGATTTTCAAGTATCCATCTTGCTTCATCGTAATCATACCTTCATCCGTAGCGACTTTTTCGATGTCATTCATGGCTGCTCTTTGCAAAATTAGTCTTCCTACCTTTTCGTCAATCGGTAAAACCTCATAAACACCAATTCTGCCGGAATATCCAGTATTACTGCACTCGGGACAGCCTTTGCCTCGGTAAAGTGAGATTGTGCCGTTTTTCTCCAAATCTTGAGGAAAAAGATTACCTAAAACCGCCTTAATGTCGGAAATTATCGCCTGGGGCGGCTGATAGGCTTCTTTACAAAAGTTACATATTCTTCTGACTACTCTTTGCCCCATGGTGGCATTTAGAGCAGATGCTACTAAGTATGGTTCGGCATGCATATCCAATAAACGGGGCAGTGCACCCGAGGCATTGTTAGTATGCAGTGTTGAAAAGACCAAATGACCAGTAAGAGCTGCCTGTATGGCCAGATCGGTCGTTTCTGCATCTCGAATTTCACCTACCATAATAATATTCGGGTCCTGACGCAAAAAAGCCCTCAGTCCAGAAGCAAAAGTCAGACCGGCCAACGGATTAATCTGTACCTGGTTTACGCCTGCTATTTGATACTCAACGGGGTCCTCCAGAGTAACAATATTGACTTTAGAAGTATTAAGTTTGGTCAGGATGGAATAGAGAGTCGTAGTTTTACCCGATCCGGTAGGTCCTGTAATTAAAATAATTCCGTGCGGTCGTATCATTGCCGTCTCGAGGTTTTTTAAAGCCGTACCCCGCAAGCCCAGATCAGTTAGGGTGGGCACGCCGCCGCTTTTTTTAAGAAGTCTCATGACAATTTTTTCACCAAAGACGGTCGGTAAGGAAGAAACGCGTAAGTCCACTTCCTGATCACCGTTATTGAAAGTAAATCTTCCGTCCTGGGGTAATCTTTTCTCGTCAATTTTCATGTCTGACAAGATTTTAATGCGCGAAGAAACTGCATCGTGAACTTTTTTAGGTAAGGCTAATTTCTCGTGAAGAATTCCGTCAATGCGATAACGCACTCTGGTACGGTCTTCTTGCGGTTCAATATGAACATCGGAGGCTCGCGATTTTACAGCATAGTCTAAAATAGTCGAAACGATTTTGGCTACCGGCGCCTCGTTGATGGTTTGGTTTAAATTCTTGGATTCCTCAGCCTCGAGTTTAGCGGCGATGGTTGATTCTTTAAGCGCTTGGGTTACTTCGGTGGTCAGTCCTTGAGAATATTCTTCCTCGATTTTTTGTTGAATTTCATTCTCCAAACCCAAAAATGCCTTAATGGTATAGCCTGACTTTCTTTCTACAAATTCGATAGCCGAAATATCCAAAGGGTCTTTCATGGCCACGGAAAGAGTGTTAGTCTTTTGCTCTAACAGAAAAGGAATTAGCACATAACGCCTGGCGACCGGTTCAGGTATGAGTGGCAAAATTTCCGGAGAAATACCTTTAGTTGATAAGGAAACAAAGGGTATATTTAATAACGCAGCTTTTGCTTTAATAATTTGTTCATCGTTGGCAAAATTATGCGATCTAATTACTTCCTCGATGTCTTTGCCTTTATTTACGCTCTCTAATTTTACTAAGGCAAGTTGTTCCTGGGAAATAATTTTTTGTGAAAACAGAATATCGGCAATATTTCGCTCATCATTTCTCATGGGCAGTAATAATAATTTTCAATTTTCCTAATTTTCCAATTTTCGAAAATTAGTGTTTAAAAATTCTTTTGAAAATTATGAAAATTTGTAAACTATACTTCGATAACTCAGGTTTGTAACCTGAGTTACTCAGTATATACTCCTGCTTACGCAGGCAAGCATTTAATCCGCTTTTTCGCCCCGCTAAGCGGGGCTGCAAACCGGAGTAAGATGAGTATAAAAAGTAACACTTAGCTTATTTTATCTTACCCATTTACGCGTTATAATGTCAACGATGATTACCTCAATTTTGCTCAGCGGCCCACTGGCTCTTTGGGAAAAAAAACGTAATGAATTGGTGCAAAGAATTGAGCAAATAAAAAATTCGCAAGTCGAAGATTTTTTGGAAAGTATCGACTTTAATTTACTGGAACCCAACGAAAAAGGAACGTTGGGAATTGAAGAAATAAGAATTTTAGAAAAACAATTATTGATCAGACCTCTGGTTTATCCGCTCAAAATTTTTCAAATTAATAGTGCAGAAAAAATGACTATTCCTGCACAAAACGCTTTTTTAAAATCCCTCGAAGAACATCCTGACTATACCGTAATTATTTTATGCACTCTCAATTTTAATTTATTGCTGCCGACTATTATTTCGCGCTGCGAAAAGGTATTGCTTTTTTCCCCTGACTTGCCACTTGACGAAAAGAGCTTACAAATGACCCAGAAAAATTTGACAATTATTTTTGACGAGGCGGCATTAGGTAAGAAATTTCAACTTGCCGAAGAGAAAGGTAAAGACAAAGACTCTGCCCTAAATTTTCTCGATCAACTTGTTAAAGAGGTCAGAACCATCCTTCTTTTTCCAACATCGGGGAAACACGCCAAGCTGGAAATGGCCGATTTTTCCAAAAAGAAACTAATCTCATTAATCAGAAATTGCGAACAGACTAAAGCACACCTGCAGGCTAACGTTAATCCCCGATTTGCTCTGGAAAATCTTTTTCTCTCATGCTAAAATATGCTTTTGAGGGCTAATACGGTCCTTTTTATTTTCACAATTTTTACGTTAGTCTTATAGCTTATACGCCTCATGTTGGCCTCATAAGACTCAGACTAATTATATATTTATGGCGAAATCATCTTCTTATAGTGGACAAAATATCCAGGTGCTGGAGGGTTTGGAACCGGTCAGAAAAAGACCGGCGATGTACATTGGCTCAACCGACCTCAAAGGTGTTCATCATCTGGTCACGGAAATTATCGATAACAGCGTAGACGAAGCCTTGGCTGGTTTTGCCAACAACGTTTGGATAAAAATCAAAAAAGACAATTCGGTAGAAGTTAGTGATGACGGTCGCGGTATTCCCATTGATCCGGTTCCGCGTTACAAAATAAGCGCTTTGGAAATTGTCATGACTAAACTTCACGCCGGAGGAAAATTTAACAGCGATGCATATAAAGTATCGGGCGGTTTGCATGGGGTAGGAGCTTCTGTGGTAAACGCTTTATCATCCTGGACCTGGGTGGAAGTAAAGAGAAACCACAAAATCTATCGTCAGGAATATAAAAGAGGTAAACCACAAACTAAAGTAATGGAAGTCAGGAAAAAAGACGAATTTATCAGAGAGAACGGTACCACAACCACCTTTTTAGCTGACGAGGAAATTTTTAAAGCCGGAATTGCTTTAGATTATGAAACTTTAAAACGTTCCGTCAGGGAGCGTGCCTACCTGGTAGCCGGTTTAAAATTTCATCTTTTTGACGAAAGAAACAACGAGGAAGCCCACTTTTATTTTGAGGGCGGAATTTCTTCCTTGGTTGAAAGAATCAATAAAAATAAAGAAACTCTAACTAAACCTATTTATATTAAGAAAGAAGACGAAAATGTCTCTTTGGAAGTGGCGCTGCAATATAATGACGGTTTTTCCGAATCGGTCGAATCTTTTGTCAACGTCATTAATACCATTGAAGGTGGTACTCATTTAACCGGTTTTAGGATGGCCTTGACCAGATCGTTAAACGATTATGGCAAAAAAATCGGCGCCTTTAAAAATGGCGACGAATCGATCACCGGTGACGATGCAAAAGAAGGTCTGACTGCAGTGGTATTTATCAAAATGGCAGGAGATAAAGTTCAGTTTGAAGGACAAACCAAAGCCAAGCTGGGCAATGCCGAAATTCAGCCCTTTACTCAAAGCTCTGTCAAGGAAGGATTGGATGTCTATTTTGAGGAAAATCCCGCAGATGCCAGACAAATATTAGAGAAAGTTATGTTGGCGGCCAAAGCCAGGTTGGCGGCCAAAGCTGCCAAGGACATGGTCTTAAGAAAAGGCGCCCTCGAAGGTTCTTCCTTACCGGGAAAATTAGCCGATTGTCAATCAAGAGAAGCATCTGAATCTGAACTTTATATTGTTGAGGGTGATAGTGCAGGAGGCAGCGCCAAACAGGGAAGAGACCGAAAATTTCAGGCGATCCTCCCATTAGGAGGCAAGATTCTTAATACCGAACGGGCAAGACTTGATAAAATCATTGAATTTGAAGAATTAAAAGATCTGATTATTGCACTGGGGATGGGGATAGGGGAAACTTTAAACTTAGAAAAGCTAAGATACCACCGCATTGTTATTATGTGCGACGCTGATGTTGACGGACAGCATATTACGACACTTTTATTAACCTTCTTCTTTCGTCATCTACCACAGATTATTCAAAACGGCTATTTGTATATTGCCCTTCCTCCGCTTTATAAAATCCAAACCGGAAAAGATATTTTTTACGCCTATAATGATGAAGATAAAGATTCTTACATGGGAAAAATAAATACGTCCGGAGCAAAAGGACAGATTAACCTTCAAAGATATAAAGGGTTGGGGGAAATGAACCCTGAGCAACTCTGGGAAACGACCATGAATCCAACCAATCGGACACTGAAACTGGTTGGTATAGAAGACGCCCAAAAGGCGGATGAAGTATTTAATATGTTAATGGGAAATGACGTCTCACCGAGAAAAAGATTTATTCAAACACATGCCAAGAATGCGAATTTGGATATATAATTGATAAATTCTCAGTTTTTCTACCTGCGCAGACAGGTAATTTCCAATCAATTTTTAGTTTGAAAATTTATAAATTAATTATTGAATGAAAATTAAGAATTGAAAATTAATTTGGGGGGATTGATTATGAATAGTATTTCTGACCTTTCACTGCTTTTTTCAGCCGGTGCTGCCTTTTTGGGAATTATTTATGCCGTTTGGGCTAGCCGGCAAATCGCGTCGGTAAAAGTCACTAACGAAAAAATGCTGGCGATTGCCCAAGCGATTAAAGAAGGTTCTGAGGCATATCTCAAGCGGGAATACTCCGTCATTCTGGTCGTGGCTTTGGTTTTGTTCGTAATACTCTTTCTTGCGCTCGGTCTAACAACGGCAGTAGGTTTTGCGATCGGAGCATTTGCCTCAGCCCTAGCAGGTGCTTTGGGTATGATGGTAGCTGTCAGAACAAATGTTAAAACTGCCCACGTAGCCAAAAATGGCCTGGCTGCAGCGTTGGATATGGCGTTTAGGGGAGGTTCAGTTACCGGCCTCTTGGTGGCTGCTTTGGCTCTCTTATCAATTACTGCCTACTATTATATATTAGTCTATCTGTTAACCACGCCTTTAGAAGAAACTCTTAAATCTCTGGTTGCCCTAGGTTTTGGCGGTTCTTTGATTTCGGTTTTTGCCAGACTGGGTGGAGGAATTTACACCAAGGGAGCAGATGTAGGAACCGATATGGTGGGAAAAATCGAAAAAAATATTCCGGAGGATGATCCCCGCAACCCTGGGGTTATTGCCGATCAGGTCGGAGATAATGTCGGAGACTGTGCGGGAATGGCCGCGGACTTATTTGAGACTTATGTGGTAACGATTGTTGCAACCATGATTCTGGCCTTTTTGCTTTTTTCCGAGAATATAGGAGTAATTTTATATCCTTTGCAAATTGGTGCTTTATCATTGTTCTGTTCTTTGGCTGGAATCTTTGCTGTAAAACTGGGTAAAGGGAAAAACGCCAAAATTATGCAGGCCTTATACAAAGGTTTGGCTGTATCGACCATTTTGTCGGTAGTACTCTTTTATCCTTTGACTAAATTAGTTTTTGAAAATTCCGGGTTGGCATTCTTTCCCGTCTACCTATCTTCACTTCTGGGCATAGCCGTAACCGTGCTGATGATAATTTTAACTGAGTATTACACTTCAAAAAATTTTTCACCGGTGAGAAAAATCGCTCAGGCATCAGAAACAGGTCATGGAACCAATATTATCGCCGGACTGGCGGTTTCCATGAAATCAACTTTTTTTCCTGTTTTATTAATCGTTGTGGCCATGCTGACTGCTTATTATTTTGCCGGACTGTTCGGAGTCGCAGTTGCCGCAGTGGCCATGCTCTCTCAAACAGGAATAGTAGTAGCAATTGATTCCTTTGGACCGATCACGGATAACGCCGGAGGGATCGCCGAAATGTCGGGACAACCAAAGGAAGTCAGGGAAGTAACCGATGCCTTAGATGCCGTAGGAAACACCACTAAAGCCATTACTAAAGGCTACGCGATAGCCTCTGCAGGTCTGGCAGCATTGGTTCTTTTTGCGTCTTATACCCAGGAATTGTCTATAAATACGGCGTTAAATTTAGACTTTTCTCTCTCAGATCCCTTTGTCTTATCCGGCCTTCTATTAGGAGCCAGCCTACCTTATATCTTTGCCGCGTTATCAATGGAGTCCGTCGGTATCGCCGGAATGGCAGTGGTTACCGAAGTACGCAGACAGTTTAAAGAAATAAAAGGCATCATGGAAGGAAAAAACAAGCCGGATTATGCTGCGTGTGTCGATATCGTGACCAAAACAGCCCTGAGGCAGATGATGTTACCCGCCTTAATTCCCGTAGTCGCACCTTTGTTGGTCGGTCTTATTCTTGGTCCAAAGGCCTTGGGCGGTTTATTGGTAGGAACTATTGTTACCGGACTCTTTGTGGCCATTTCTATGACCACCGGAGGGGCTGCCTGGGATAATGCAAAAAAATATATAGAGGAAGGGAAGTTGGGCGGGAAAGGTTCTTTTGCTCACCAGGCTGCAGTTACCGGAGACACGGTGGGTGATCCTTATAAGGATACTGCGGGACCGGCGATTAATCCGATGATTAAAATAATTAATATCGTAGCTTTGTTATTGGCACCTTTTTTAGTAATGATGGCCAGATAAAATTAATTTTCAATTTACGAATTTTCAAATTTTCGAAAATTGCAAAATTATGAAACTTGAAAATTAAATCTATGAATATCGGAAAATTATTACGGGTTGAAATAACCTCAGAAATGCAAAAGTCCTATTTGGACTATGCCATGAGCGTCATCGTGGCTCGGGCCTTGCCCGACGTCAAAGACGGTTTAAAACCTGTTCACCGAAGAATTCTGTACGCCATGCACGAAATGAATTTAACTCACAGTGGAAAACACGCCAAAAGCGCCAAAATTGTAGGAGAGGTGTTGGGCAAATACCATCCTCATGGCGATATTCCCGTCTACGATGCTTTGGTTCGTCTGGCTCAGAATTTTTCCATGCGTTATCCGCTAGTAGACGGGCAGGGTAATTTCGGTTCTGTGGACGGTGATTCACCTGCCGCCATGAGGTACACCGAAGTAAAACTGGCGGCCATTGCTTCAGAAATGCTTTTTGACTTGGAGAAAGATACGGTAAATTTTACTCCTAACTTTGACGGAACTTTAAAAGAACCAATATATCTTCCGGCCAAACTTCCGAATCTGTTATTAATGGGTTCGGAAGGAATAGCTGTAGGCATGGCTACCAAAATTCCTCCGCACAACCTTGGAGAATTAATCGACGCTATAGTTTTTATGATCGAGAGAGCCAAGAAACAAAAAGTTACTTTTTCTCCACAGGAAAAATTCCGTTCCGAAGCTACTCTTGAAGAATTAATGGAATTTGTTAAAGGCCCTGATTTTCCTACTGCGGGAATCATTTTTGATAAAACGGAAATTACCAATGCCTATTCGACCGGAAAAGGGAAAATCGTGATGCGGGGTAGAGCTGAAATAGAAGAAGTAAGCGGAGGAAAATCTGCCATAATCGTAACCGAACTTCCTTATCAGGTCAATAAGGCCCAAATGGTAGCAAGAATTGCCGAACTGGTAAAGGACAAAAAATTAGACGGAATTTCTGATTTAAGAGACGAATCCGACAGGCACGGAATAAGAGTAGTAGTCGAACTTAAAAGAGATTCCCGACCCAAACAAGTCCTCAACAATCTTTACAAGCATACCAGCCTACAGACGACTTTTCCGGTCAATATCGTAGCCTTAATCGACGGTACTCCGCAAACCCTAACGCTAAAAACCATTTTGGAAGAATATATCCATCATCGTCAAAGTATTATCACCAGGCGCAGTCAATTTGAACTAAAAGAAGCAGAGGCCAGAGCTCATATATTAGAAGGCTTAAAAATTGCCGTCGACCACATTGATGAAGTAATTTCCATTATTAAAAAGTCTGCCAGCGCTGAGGAAGCAAAAAAGAATTTAATAAAACGTTTTGGTCTCTCAGAACTACAGGCAACCGCCATTTTGGATATGCAGCTGAGACGCCTTGCTGCCTTGGAAAGACAAAAAATTGAGGATGAACTTTCCATGGTCCAAGAAACTATTGCTTATCTGAAAGACCTCTTAGCTCATCCTGAAAAAGTCCTGAGTGTAATAAGTGGTGAACTGGCCAAAGTTAAGGAAAAGTACAACGACGAAAGAAAAACGAGAGTCATTAAAGGAAAAGTTGGAGAATTTTCCGACGAAGATTTAATTCCTAACCAACGAATGATTATCTCTCTTACCAAAACAGGCTATGTTAAAAGGCTTTCTCCTTCGAGCTACAGAGCACAAGCTCGGGGCGGCAAGGGAGTCATGGGCATGACCACTAAAGAAGAGGATGAAATTGATGAGTTGGTCTCAGCCGATACACATGACAATATTTTGTTTTTTACCAACAAAGGAAAAGTTTATCAATTAAGGGTCTGGGATGTTCCGGAAAGTTCCAGAACCAGCAAGGGCCAGGCCGTGGTTAACTTGATTAATATCGCCCAGGATGAGCGTGTTAATTCTATTCTCACCTACAGTTTAGACGACAGTAAAAATAAAACCGGCGCCTATATTTTCCTAACCACCGTAAAGGGCACAGTAAAAAAGACTAAGATAGAAGAATATAAAAATATTCGCAAAAACGGATTAACCGCGATTAAACTAGAAAGCGGCGATGAACTTTCCTGGGCAAAAATCACTAACGGTCAGGATGATATTATGCTGTTTACCCATCAGGGAAAATCCATCCGCTTTGCCGAAAAGGAAGTAAGACCCACGGGAAGAGACACCATTGGGGTTAGGGGAATTCTGATTAAAAAAGATGATTATGTCGTGGGCATGGAGAGTGTTCCCGCTAAAGTCGAAAGACCGGAAGATAAAAGAATAAAGTTTTTTAGAGATATATTTGTAATCTCTGAAAAAGGCATCGGCAAACGAACACCAACCACTTCCTTTCCCAAACAAAGAAGGGGAGGGCAGGGAGTAAAAGTGGCTAACGTCACACCCAAAACAGGCTCCATAGTTACGGCCCAAATGGTAACAGAAGAAATAGAGCAAATCGTAATGTCGACTAAATCAGGCAAACAGACGATTAAAGTTTCCATCGATGCCGTTCCCCGTTTGGGCAGGGCAACACAGGGAGTAATTTTAATGAGAATGTCAGATAAGAACGACAAAGTTGCAGCAGTGGCTTGTTTGGGAAAAGAGTAAATTAATTAATAATTAATAATATTATGGCTTATCAATTATTCATTCGTTCTGAATGTTCCTGTGGAAAAGACGGCTGTTGTGGTGGGGATGACGATTGCGGTGGAAAATATTAACTGGATCGTAACCATCTAACGATAGTGGATCGTTTATGTCGGAGAATGAGGAAGAGTGGTCACCTCTGGCAGAATTCCCCATTTTCTTTGTAAGGTACAAAGTCCGAATTCAACAGCTGCCAGACCGCCAATTAATAAACCTTTTTGTTCCCATGGTAACGGACTGTTAAGTATCGCAGGTAAAGCCCAGGTATTTACCACCACCATCGCGTTTAAGGAAGTTTCAAACACTATGGTTGCATCTCTGGCCTGTTGGTAACGAAACATATCTATAAGACCGGCAGCCTGAGCGTCGGAAGCATGAAAGATTTTTCTTAAATTTTCCTTTTCCGATCCGGCAGGCGAATGATTTAAAACATCATTCGCCCATTTAAAATCAAAATCACGTGATAACCCTTTTGGGGACGGTAGAGGAGTTAAATCATACCTAGATACCCGTATTTTTCTTTCCTTATCGCTGTCTTGAGTTTTTAACGTTTTATAGCGCCTTCTGGCGAAAAAATCTACGAGGTTAATTCCGGCTGGAACTCCCAGCTTAAATTCCCAATCAGAAATATTAAAATGTAGGGCATTCTTAACCGTAATTAAACTTTCTGCAATAAAAATTGAGAGTGCTGATTTAGGAAGTACTTCCAAAAAAATATCACCCGCTCCACGCCTGGCGGCTTCGCCCCAGCTTATTTGTTCTGCTCCTCTTGCTGACATTGTTGTATTATACTTTTCATAAGCGCCAACGTCAATTATTATAGGGTATTTTTTGCTCATTTATTTATTAAAATTTTAATCCGAAAGAGTCTTTGGGCCTTTGCTTTTTTAACCGCATACTGCTATACTTCAATGGTATCTTCAGATAAATTACAGTTACCTGCCCAATAGTTTACCTAAGCAAGATCTACACATGGAAGATTATTTAAACACACCTTGTCCCCGTTGTGGAAGCAAAAGAATAATCTCTAGGTCCTGGAAAGAAAAAGTAAAAACTTTCTCCGGAACTATTGAAGTAGAACACACCCAAATAATCTGCATTAATAAAGTTTGCCAAAAGAATTTTGAAAATCAGCGTGCATTGGAGGCAAAAAAAAGAGAGGAAGAGAGGATAAAAAAGGAAGAACGACTCTTAGAAAGAAAAAAACAGAAAAGTTTGGCAAAGAAAGTACCTTTAAAACGCAAAAAATAATCCTTGTCTTGCAATACCAGTTGACAGTTTTGTAAATTTTTCTTAAAGTATAGCCAATTCAAATTTAGGAAGTATAAAATACTACCTAAAATTTCTGCCCATAAAGGAGGTGAAAAATGAGAAGTAAGAAAACTCTTCTTTTGGCAGCTTTGGCAATCTCAGTGTTTCTCTCCGCCTGTAATAAAACAACAACACAAACCCAAGAAAACTTTCCTTCCAGCCAACAAAATGCTACTACCACGATACAACAACAAAACGCTACTAAATCAGTGTACTATATGACGAGCGGAAAAATGATGATGGTAAAGGATGGAGAAGTACAACAAATGACTGCTGATCAGACTCTTAATGACGGCACGGTGGTAAAAACAAGTGGAGAGGTGGTAAGAAAAGACGGCTCGAAAATAATGCTCAAAAACGGAGAAAGTATCACCATGGACGGAAGCATTATAGTAGAAAGTCCCTATAAATAAAATACTTACTTAAAAATTAATTAAAGTCCCATCATGGAGGTGGGACTTTTTGGATAAATCGTCCTAGAGCGAAGGAACGGCTACGGCGACAAAACGCCTACTGTCAAAAAGTCCGGTGCAAGTGTAAATGGTTAATCTGGTATCGTTCGTTGGTAAAATTATGTGCGTTTGGTCAGGTGTAACCACAGATGTAGAATATATGTAATAAGTGTATTTTTTACCGCCTTCTAAGAATACTTCTATTTTGTCACCTCTCTTTACTTTATTTAAATTTCCCAATAAATTTGCCCAATTATGTCCGTAAAATACGCTGTTTCCTTTTTCTCCCGGCAGAGCAGAGGAGTTTAAAAAAGAAACACCCTCTTTAGTATCAGACCACTTTTCTAATTCGAGAGAGGCAGGGAAAACCGGTAAATCAATCTTTTGCGAATCAATCTTTAATCTAATGGGTTTTTGACCTTGTGCTGAAAAAGTGGGGACTTTGTAAGTTTTATTTATCGCAAAAGATAAGCGCGCCGGATTATTTCGTTCCCAAAACAAAAAAGCACTCCAGCTTAAAAAGAATAATCCGGCAAAAAATAAAATAAGACCGATTTTTTTAAACCACATACAAGAAATGGGCAATTAATTTCGCCAGGAAAGAAGAATAACACCCAGAAGCAAAGAGGTAAAACCGGCTGTAAAAATGCTTAAAACAAAAACAGAATCTCCGGTAGCTGCAAGGCCTAAAACCTTACCCAATTTTTGTACCCCTAAAACTTCACCTCCGCCTATCCCTCCCTTGCAGGAAAAGTTGGTATTTTGGGCCAAATAAGGAGCTTTATCTAATCCCCAAAGACTTCCATCGGGAATATAGATCCAGCCCTGATTTTTTAAAGAGTTAATTTCTGATTCTGATAACGAAGAAACCTTCCACCAATTGGTCTGAATACCCTGGCTGCCATTTCCATTATCGGGACAAAAACATTGAGTCAGTGTTAAATCATTAAGAATATAAACCTTGTCGCTTCCTATATACGATGCCGTACTACCGACGATACCGTGTGTCCCCGAAGTATAAAAAACTTTTAGCGTTCCTTGAGGTGATTCGCAGGAGGGAAAGCTGGGAATAGTTAAGGCCCAGGCCGGTGAAGGAGTAATTAAGAAGAGGGATAAAAATAAAAATGCCCCGGCAAAAAATCTTTTCATGACTTTTCTTAGGGCAGAAGACCTTATAAATTAATTTATAGGGCGCATTATAACAAAGAGGATTGGGAGATGCAAGTTAACGTCAGGGAAATAAATTAAGTAGGAACAAAAGAAAATTCTCCAGGATGCTTTGCTGTTCTTTTTCTAAGACAAGCGATAATTCTGTATCAGACGACTCGACAGGATAGCTTAATTCCCGATAGCCGGAAATACTAACTTTAAGCGTATTTCCTGTTTCTAGAATTGGTAAAGCGAAACTTCCTCGATCATCTGTAAATACTTCTTTTATTCCATATGTTACTTTGGCATTCTTTATAGGATTACGAAAAGTGTTATTGACTTTTCCTCTGATTATTGCGGGTTGAAAATATTTAGTTAAAACTTCAACCGCTTTTTTCGGCTGACCGTCATTTTGCCAAATCGCGGTTGAACCGCCAACATTAACCCAATAGTTAAGTCCCAAAAATTCCTTAATGCTGGCAATCCTCCTCAATGATTCTTCAATCCACTGGGCTTGTTCTAGTTCGGTCAGTGGACCGTGGATATCAGGAATCGGCGCGCCGAATTCGCCAAGTACAATTTTTCCCCTGCTTTTTTGAGCCAGCTCCACAATATCGCTTTCGAGTTGTTCCGGCGTTTTGACGTAATGATCAATCACGACTAAACCACCCAGCTGTTGGGTTGTGTACTGATCCATAATTAATTTTGCCACGTCTAAGTTCATGGAATTAAAATTAGTAGTAACCTTTAATGATTTTTTGGCAAATTCAGAAACCATCGCCTGGTACTCTTTAATCAGGAATAGGCGATGTCCTTTAATATCTCCGGTGCGGCGCGGGTCTCCGGGACCGCCGTTTTCGCATTCGGGACAAGGACTAAAAATATCTCCGTTCTGAAATAAATCAGAGTGCTGGTTAATAAAGGCCACTGTTTTTTCCAAGTGTTCCTCACGAGAAATCTTGGGGTAGGAAAACCAACCTTCCCAGCCTGAAAAATTTCCTCTAAACCAAATCCCTAGACCATTTTTGCGTGCGGCTAAAACCCATTTTTGTAAAATAGGAATAAATTCTTCATCGTAGGGTGTGGCAATCGCCACGTGAGTTGCCCCAGTAGCGGCAATTTTAGCAACCTGCTCATTGATCACCTTATCAAAACTTACATCGTGAAGTTTTTCGCGACTGGGATCCCGCGAAAATTTCATGGTATCGATGATCTGATATTGCCACCAAGACTGTTTGTTCTCTTGGGAAAAAATTTCTCCCGCGTTACTCTTCCAGAAAACAAGGACCAATAAAAATAAAACAAACAATGATAGTAAGATAATTTTTTTCATATGGGAATTATTGTCCTTTTTTGACTACCAGGAGCAGATCTGAATTTAAAGTTCTTTCAGGAACATGAATATTTTCTATTTTACCCGAATGGTTATCTGTTTGTATAGTCTTTAAGGTAAGCGGACTGATCCAGAAAAAACTATAGTTGCTCGCTTTCGAAAAATTTATCCGATAATTTTTCGTTTTAACAGATGGGAAATATACCATTAAAAATTCCTTTCCCAGACTAGCAGCCAGAGGATATTGCAAATGATCTTTTTCCCAGTGCGGAAAAATTACCTCCTCAAGGGGTTTAATATTCCACCAGGAAAATTGTTTAAGATACTTTTTGCCTAAACCAATTTGAGTCGCGCCGGGGTAGGAAAGCGCCTTTTGCCAATCCGCTTTCCCCCAGTGACTCAAAAAATTTTCTCCTTTCTTACTCATCTGCCAAATTCCGTTGGCTCCGTAAGCAAAACCTTTAGCCCCAGATAAAACAGAAAGCCAAAATGCATATCTTTGTTTGTCTGCACCGAATCGGCCCAAAATTTGTTCATACCAGGGCTCTAGATTAATAAATAGGCGATTGCCTGACGAATGTTTAAGAATAGTCTCAACCATAAAACCGGCGTTATGCCAGGAATGTCCGGATTGAATCGTATTAATATCTAACCAGAAAGGATCGGAAAAAATTTCCATGGCTGTTTTGGGCTGATGAACGTGAACTGTTAACAACCTGGGTGATGGTAAAAGATCTTTCACATAACCACCGATTTTATTCCATTGGGAAACCTGATGATGCAAATTCTTGTTATTCTGGCTTAATCCCCGGAATAACTTGGCGATCTTGTAAATAGAAGCAGATTTAAAGATCAGTTTTTTCAGCTGACGGTATGTTTGGTTTTGTTCAAGGTTTTCCTCAACCGGCGTCTTTAGTAAATCTGCTTCGCCGCATAAGCAAAAAATAACGGGCCAGGCATGATAACGAGAGACGATTTCTCTCCAGATTTTTTTAATGACTGGCAAACCTAAAACACTTATCTGCCAACCCCAACCACCCAGTAACATAGGAATTATGCCGTTATCTACTAAATATTTAACCTTTTTATCAACTTCTATAAAATATTGGTCATTAATTTTTCCCTTTTTGTTAAGAAATTGACCACCCTCATTGCCGGCGTAGGGTGAAAAAACTTCTATTTCCGGAGGAATTCCTACGACCATCATCACCATGTTAAAACCTTGTTTCTTGCGCTTTTTTACCAACCTGACAAAATCAGACCACTTAGTTCTGATCGACAAGCCATACCACCAGGTGTCAATTAGAGGGAAAAGCGGCTCGTGGTTGGCAAAAGTCAGGTAATTGGCCTTAGTAATTAGCGGTCCATTAAGAATTAGTTGGTTTCTTCCTCTATAAATTCTGACTTTAAAGATATGTTTTTTACCTGCCAGGAAGTAAAAATATTCTCCTTCCTTTTGTGCCCAAAAACGTACCGTGTGAATATTTTTCTTTCTGAAGATTGGTAACTTGTACGAAGATTTATTATGTCGTGAACGAATAATTAAAAAATCCTGGCCGATTTTTCCTTTGAGTTTAATTTCTACAGGCTCGGTGGGAGAGAAAGTTAACATTGTTTGCAATAACCTTATACTAAACCGGATAATTTCGTTGCCTCGTTAACGGGCAGAATTATATCGGGAATTTCTATTGCCTGATCGATTAAGTAATCTCTATTTAAAACTGCACCTTGAGACAAACCGACCGGTAAACGATTCTCAATTTCTTTAATCGTATCAATCTCCCCATACACCATGTCTCCGCCGATACCGTCTAATATTTCGCCTTTTTTCAAAGGCCTTTTACAGTGTGCAAAAGATTGTAAAAATGGTCGTCGGGTGTTGTTAATTGTTTCCTGACGGGAAAAAAAGACCTTACTTATAGTAGTAGGGATTTCCAAATGGCAAAGATGATATGGGTCAAAAAGAACATAGCGGGGCCCGTTTCCTAAACCAAGATATCGTAAATATTGCTGCTGATTAGGATCGCGGTGAGATGCAACCAAAAAAACTCCGGGGAAAAGCGATAATCCGATTCCGTAGTCAACCACCCCCGAAGCAGGTATCTTTTCCCAGGGAAAAACGTCTAAAACATCCTGTATTTTTTCTACTTTTGGTCCCAACATTCCTTTTTGTAAAATACCCATCTGAAAATAGTTTCCTACTAAAACCATTTCAATCGACTGTTTAGTTCCGTCAGTAAACGATACTGTCTGTCGGGTGGAAAGACCTTTATCTTTGGCCCATTTTTCCATTTCTCCGTTCGTCGCATGACGATTTAAAAAACGTTTCATATTGCCTGCGATCAAAATCTCAAATCCCATCATCTTGGCGTGAAAGAGCAGATGCGAAAGACTACCGGGCTGATCACCGATTACATCAGTAAAAATCAGGCCTTTTTCTTTTGCTAAATTCGCCAACCGGACACCAACCGTAACCTGCAATTCAGGATTCATCGTCAGGAGATTTTTTCCGGAGTTTAAGGCCAACAACGAGATCTGAGTCGCATAAGAAATCGTTCCGGTGACTTCAAGAACAGCACTGCCGGGAAGTGTTTTTATTAACTCTAAATTGTCAGAAACGGCGATGATGCCCTTTTTATTAAGCTGGGCAATTTGGTCAGGATTATTTTCTAATCTTGCCGCAATACCGCCTGCGTTTAATTTCTTGAGACTTTCCTGCGGCCTACGGCTAATGATTAAAGAAATTCTAATTCCGGAGATTTTTTGGACAGCCGAAACGAAACCAAAACCCATAAATCCTAAGCCCACCACGATGATATCGATCGGCTCTTTAAGATCTTTTAATTTTTGAAAATAATAATCGTACATAAAATTATTGTTTGTTTTTATTCGATAAAACCGGTTCGGTAATCAGATTCTTGCGAAATTCTTCTTTAAGTTCGTAAACATCAGCAAAAGGATACTTTGCTACTAGATTATACATGGTAAAAAAGCGGGGCACTTGATTAACCGCCTTAAACGTTAAATCATTGTTATCATATGTTCTCATCACAATCCACCTCGCCCAACGATCAGGTGAAGTAATGGCACTCTCCCAATAGCCGCCTGTTCCTTCGTGAATAAAACGCTTCATGGGAAGACCTGAGGAAAAAATTATCGCGTCGTGAGAAGCGGCAGAAATAAGAATAAAGCCCTTTTTATCTCCTGCGTTATTTTTTAGGTATCCGCTTACTTCGAAAACATTTTTTTGTGAAGAACCGACCCTGGCATCGTCGATCGTCACTGCATCAAGGTTAGTAAAGATAAAAAAATAAACAAAAATCGTTAAACCTATTATCAGGGGTCGAAACTTTACCAGGCGATCTAGTAGGAAACCAGTAAAAATGGCAAAAGAAGGAAGCATCATTAACCCGTAACGCACATTAAACCAGGTGTTTCCCGAAATCCCTTGGATAAATAACACCGAAAAGCCCAAAAATAAGGCAAGGACATTAAAAATTAGCGGAGAAAGCAAATTTAAAGTGGAGAGTTTCGTCCAAAAATTAAGTTTTTTGTCTATCCAGATCCATAGGTAACCCAGACCGGAAAGCAGAAAAATGTAAAACGTCGAATTAAAAATTAGGGCGTAGAAATAGATCTTAAGTGACAGCAAGAAATTGTTTTTGGTAACTAAAACCCCTGCCTCCTGAAGCTGCTGTTGTTGGGAATGAGCCGAAAACGGTCCGAACATAAAGTAGAGGGCGTCTTTAAAAATTAACTGGTTCCAGGAAAACCACAGAAATATTCCCCAGGCAGCCAGAGTTAAGAACAAAATAATCACACCCTCGGTAACCCGATATCCTTTCTTTTTCCACATTCTTACAAGAATAAGTAACGTCACCGATCCTAAAAGAAACCATCCTTCGTAGCGGATTAACGTAGCAAGCATTACCCAAAACGCAGTTTTTATTAAATGCAGAATTTTTTCGTTTTTGTTCCACAACATAAATTCATAAGAAGTTAAAAGGATCGTACAAAGCAGCAATAACTCAGTCATGGCAATTGACTGCATATACAAAATGTTGACGTTTAGGGCAAAAACTAAAACTGCAAAAATTCTTCCCAGCAGACCGACCTGCATTTCTTTAAGCGTCAGGAAAATAAAATAACCGATCAAAACATAAGAAATCATTGATTGAAGAGCCCCAGACAATCCGGAATGCCACATAAAATCATTCCAGATCGTGGGAATCATTAATAAATGGGGCAGCGGCAACCAGACAGATCCGATCTGCGCCAAACCGGGTTTTAGTCCTTCAACAACCCGGCGGCCAATATCCAGATGTGACCGTGCATCATTGTAGGCCAGTCCCAAACCGTTTTGATAGAAAATTACAAAGCAGACAACGGAAACAATCGATAAAAAGATGACCAAAATAATTTCTATCCTGCTTTTTAACAAACTAAAAAGCGGCTGGAGCCTGTTTTTGTCTATCGTCAGGTCAATAGTAAAGGAATAATTTTTCATTTTTTTGTCCTTCGAGAATAATCTTGCCAATAAAGCGAAAGAAAGACCATCGCCGCGCCAGCGGTTAATAAATAATGATATATTTTTAAATCTATCTTTCCCTTAAGGAAAATGTTGTAGAGCAGTGAGCTTGACTGATTTTTTTCTATAAATGAACGGTTATATTCGTAAGTCCAGGGAATAGGTTCGATTAAATGAACGGCTTCCTGCTTGGGCGGAATATCATTGGTTGTTAAACCACCCAAATAACTGAGGTACGAACTGTAAGTAAAAAGGGCCAGAACTAACAGACCTACTGCAAGATTGCGCCATCTATTTAATAAATAGGGAACAAAGGCAGCCATAACAGCCACAGCGGGAATAAGATAGCGAGGACCGAAAGACCACCCCCCCCACGGGTCACCCCACATGGTATAAATTAAGATATTCATCACGATTAAACTAAAAGACAGGAGGGTTATGTTTCGAAGAGATTCCTGACGAACGGCAAAAAATAGCCCTAAAAATCCCAAAAGAATAACGGGACTGTAATATAGCCAGCTTCGTTCATCGCTTAACATCAAGATATAAAACCCTGACGCCTGGAATCTCGTTTCAAAGGGCGTTTTTAGTAACTCAAACTCCTGAGATTTTTCCTCTCTGGAATCCTGCGGTTTTCTGGTTTCTAATTGTTGCTTGTAATTATCACCCTCGGGATAGTTATATCTGCCAATCATTTGGGCTAAACTGGTAGACGATCCGGTGGTCGCTTTATTGTAAAGGGCAAAGAGCGATATGAGGGGCAACATGCCCAAAAACACAGCCACAAATGAAAGCTTGAGAGAAATTTTCAGGCGTTCTTTTTGTCCTTCAAGGGAAATATTTTTATAAAGAACATATACCGCCAGCGGTAATAAGGTGAAAGCATTGGGCAAATCAACCGTCAGACTTGCGGCAAAACAAAAACCGAAAATTAAATTATTGAGAAAATTTCTTTTCTGTAGGGTGTTTAGCAAACAGAGTAAAATAAATAGGGTACTGGCATGATGCTGGGTAAATGTGGCGGAGTAGGAAAGTGCGTTGGAGGAAAAAAGAAAAACTACACCACCCAATAGTCCCAGATACTTGGATACTCCTGTTTTCGTTGCCAGATAAGCTATTAATAGTAAATTAAGTATGGCTAAAACGGTGGTTAGTAAGTAGGAAAAAAGCTGGGGCAAACCAAATATCTTACCGATAATATAAAAGGGTACCGCCATAAAAGATATTCCGGGTGTAAAGATTGAAACGTATTTGTCTCCCACCTTAACTAAATCAGGAGATGAAAAGCGGGTTCTTTGCTCGTTTAAAAAAAGCGTCTGGTCCTCGACAATGGCTTCGGTCAAAACATATCGGGAGCTATTGTTGGTTGATTCAAAAGGCCCACCGACTCTGGCGTCCCGCTGTGATTCCTTCTGAAAAAAAATCGGGTTACCTTTATCGCCCTTCACAACGCCTACGACAAGAATAACGGACAGAACTAGAGTCACGAAAGAAATTATTTTTGAAAAAAATCTTCCCATGGTGTTTACATTATTTCACTCACGTATTTACCTAACTGTTTTCCTACAGCGGCGGGAGTAAAGTTTTTCTTGAAAAGTTGATAACCGTTCTGTGCAATTTCTTTTCTGGCTTGTGAGTTTTGGCTAAGATAAGATAGTGCTTCGTAAAGACTCTGGGGATTTCCGGCCTGACAAACATAGATATTTTTTCCGGGTTCAAAAACACTTCTGATTACCGGCGCATCAGCAGTTAAGACAACCTTACCCAGAGATAAACCCTGGTATATTTTATTAGGTATGATTCTTTCGACACTGGGATGCTTTTGTAGAAAACCCAGAAAAACATCGGCCTGCTGAATTATCTTAGGATGTAGACTTTGGTCAATATGGTGGTAAAATTCGATATTTTTTAATTCAAGACTCTTGGCTCTTTCGTAATTTTTAGAGAAGGTATTCCCTTGTCCAACCATAATAAATTTAATATTTTTATTTTTTTGACTAAGTCGTGCAGCTTCAATAATATGTTCCACACCGTGAATCGGACTGTATAGCCCATAATAAACAACCTTTATGCTTTTACTCTCGTTGTTGAGAGGATGATATTTGTAGAATTCATCATCAGCGCCAATAGAAAGAATCTTTATTTTTTCTTCCGGAACACCGAAAATATTTTCCAGGTATTTTTTTTGAAAGGGTGTATCGGCAAAAATCAAATCACATAATTTGTAAGCGGTGCCTTCAAAGAATTTAATTAATATCCCCATCAAAGAACTTTTCTTTAATAATCCCTGCTCCTCGGAAAAACCCGTATAAATGACCAACAACGGATTAAAGATTAATTTCTTATGAAATATTTTGGCTGCGATAAAGGCTATAAAAACGTCAAAATGTCCAGGGTAACCGACGTAAATTACGTCCGATCTCTGAAGATCTTTTCTTTGACTCCAGATTTTCCCCAACATTTTGTATTTTCTTAAAATTCTTTTTAAAAGATTTGACCAGGACATTTCTTCCTGGCTGTCAAGTTTAGTCACTGCAATGGGAACGTTAACCTCGATGACCTCGATATTGTTTCTGCTTAACCCGTTAAGGATTAGTTTGTTTGATGTGTAATTTGGATCGTAAGTACCGAAAAAACAAATTCTCATATTTTTAAACGGTTAAATTAACTGTTAGTTTTTTAGTGCTGACAGAAGTTTGCCATTTATCTAAGTTGAACTTCCAGACCCCGTTATAAATTCTGATTGTCACAACAAGCACAAGGTAGGAAAATGTCAAAAGGGGACTCGTCAGCATTTTTTGTAACATGATTGCCGCAAATTTTTTGCCGGGAATTTGATATTGTTTATTGATAAATTGCAAAGAAAGACCTTTGTGTTCTACCGACTGGGAAGAAAAAAATCTCCGGCTTTGCTTTATGTGATCGCTTAAAGTTGCCGGCAACTGATAATACACGGCAGCTTTTTTAGTATAGCGGTAAATTAAGTTCTTTTTTTTGCACCAGAGATAGGAAAAGGCATCCTCATTCATACTTTGCTTTATAACTAAGCTTTTATAATATTGTTTAAAAAAAGCTCTTGCCCGTCCGTGACAGGAATAGACATTATCGCCGTTGTTTAGGTCCTCATACATCTCTCTTTTCATATCCATGCTTAATTTAAGCATTCGTTGTAAAAAATTATGCGGCGGTAGTTCTAAAACCCTAATTCCCAGAAGATCGAAATTTTCCCTTAAATACTCCCGGACAATTTTTTCCAGAAAGTTATGATCTTTGATTACCACGTCGGCATCTAAGATCAGAAGTAATTTACTTTGGGCTAACTTAAATATTTTATTAAGGACACCTGCCTTACCGATTCTTTTTTTGTTTTCGATTGTAAGAAGTTTTTTATCTTTAATTTTCCGTAACAAGATTGCAGTCTTGTCGGTTGATCCGTCGGAAACGACGATTATTTTTTCCAGTTCAACCTGATGACTGTTTTGCTGCCGAATCAAAGTCAAAAGATTAACGATATTTTTTTCTTCGTTATAGGCAGGAATACCAATGCTGATAGTAATTTTGTTCATATCTTAGATAGCAATATGTTTCTTGGAAGACATTGTTGTTTCCCAAAGCCCATTCTTGAGTGCTTTTTTGTAAGGAAATTTTCTGATGAAAAGATTCATCGCGATACAACCTGCGGTTGCCAAAGGGTCTCTGAAAAACCATTTTGCTAACGAGATTAAATACAGTTTTTTAGGCATCGAATAGCGTTTTAAGATATCTGATCCAAAAAAGGATACTGCGTTTTCTTTGTCGGCCAAAACCGCTCTAATTCCTAACAACCGCCAGTCATGAAATGTTTGCACGCTGCGAAAAAGAAGACGTGATTTTTGTGCTACGGCAAAAGCATACGGGTCTTTTTTGGTAGCCATGGCGTAAATGAAACATTGGTCAGAAATTGTTCCTGCCGGATAATTTAGTTTTTTTCCGAAATCTCTGCGCATCAGGTTACAACCGGTTGATGAATAAAAATTATTGCCGGAATTTATTTTTAAAAAGGCATCCTGAAAACTGCAAAAGGAAACATAACTAAATCTACCCATCCAGGTCTCGGGAGGAAGTGGAACCATTAAAGGTGAAACTAAAACGAGTTTCTTCTTACTCTCCAAAGTTTTAACCATTTCTTCCAAAGCATCCTTATTTAGGAAACAAAGGTCAGCGTCCATAGTCAACAAATAATCTGTCTTAAATTCCCTGTGAATCATATTCAATGCTTCTGCCTTACCGTTGCGCTTATTGTTTGCACGATAAGAAACCATGCTGTTATTATTAGCTACTTTTTTAATTTCATCTACTGTACCGTCCGTGCATCCATCACAAACTACTAAAATTTTTTCGATTGAAAAACTTTGTTGCTTTTGTTTTAAGAGCGATTTAAGCAAGACCGCAATATTTCCTTCCTCGTTATAGGCAGGAATGCCAATGGTCAATGTTTTTCGTTTATTCATCTTCATATTTTTAAATCTAACTTTTTGGTTGTTAGGGCTATTGCCCATTTTGCGGTAGAGTACTGGCTCGGGGATTTGGCTTTTAGCTTACAATAAAAATTAACTAAGAAAATATAGGAACATAAAACGGGATGTCTGAGAAATTCTTTAAACATCAAAGTAATAAGCAAACCGCGGGGAAGAGCAAATTCCTTTTCAACCAACTCTTTTTTAAAATACTCAAACATTCGGTAAGACGTGATAGCTATTCTAGTACCCTGCCTAATATGATCTCTTAATGCTCGCGGAGAACGAAAATATACCAGGGCTTGAGAAACATAACGGTATTTGTAACCGTAAGTCAGGCAACTAAAGTATGTAAAAGAATCGTTAGAAGTCATGTTAGAAGGAACGTTTATCTTTTTTACTAACTCTTTTTTGAAAGCTAAGATCTGACCAATGGCTGTATATACATTATGTTCTTTTCCAATAAGAGCTCTCATCTGATCATAGACTCTATAACTACAACCCACTGCCTTTTCGGTAAAAGTAACGGCGGGAAGAGGTAGAGTACGACCACCTGTCATTCCCACACTTTTATTCTCCTTAAACGGTTTGATTAGGTCTGTTATTAGGTAAGGGTAAGAAAAAATAACATCGGCATCCGATTGAACTAAGATATCGCTCTTTAAATTTTGGTAAATATCGTTTAAGTGACTTGATTTTCCAATCCTTTTTTTATAGGCAAAAATTTTTATTTTGGAGTTGTTGAGTGATTTTGCTTTTTTCACCGTATCGTCCGTAGATCCATCGGAGTAGACCAAAATTTTTTCCAGTACATAACCTGTTTCTTTTTGTTTAAGCACAGATTCCAGAAAGGGAAGAATATTTTCCCCTTCATTAAAACAGCTCACGGCAACAGTGACGGTTGGTTTACTTATTATTTTCATAAGTTCTTTTTAACAAAGCTTAATTTACGGGAAGGAACTATTCTTTTATTTTCATATAGTTCATATTCTATGTGTCTTAACAGCTCTTCCGCACTTTTCTCCCAGCTGAAATTTCTTGCCCAGGTTTGGGCCTCAAGTGACATAACAAGACGCAAATTTCTGTCTTGGGCAATTTTAAGCATTGCGTCGTACCACGCTTCTATCTGACGAGGAGGAACTAAGATGCCGGTTTTACCCTCCACTACTGAATCTTTTAACCCGCTGACATTTGAGGCAATCACACAAGTACCGGCGGCGTTGGCCTCAATAACGGTAATTCCCCAACCTTCAATACTGGAAGGTTGAAGAACCGCCCAGCTTTGGGACAAGACTTTATTTTTTTCCGCGTCATTAACTTTTCCTAAAAACTCTATGCTTGATTCAAGCTTTAATTCTCTGACCAAGTTTTTAAGTCGATCGCGATCTTCACCGTCGCCGGCGATAATTAATTTGGCCGTATCATATTTTTCTTTAAGGCGTGAAAAGGCTTTAATCGCAATATCTACGTTTTTATAGGGTTTTAATCTACCCAAATAAGAGAACAGGACAGTTTTGGATTTAGGTAAAATATCTTCCGGATAGACTTCTTCTATGCCTGGGTTAATCACTTTAATTTCTTGCGCAATTCCCATACCCAGTTTTAACATTTCTTTCTTTGATGATTCGGAAATGGTAATAAATTTTTGTTTTTTATAAACCAGTGGTGTCAACCTTGATTCTATAAATCGTGCCAACTGAGAAAACGGAAATCTTAAATGCCTCCGAAAAACTTCCTGATGAATGTGAAAAATTAGCACAAATTTAGGCAAGGAAGAGTATAGCGGGGTAAGAAAGGGTACGCCGTTTTGGCTGTCAATAATAAAGTCGTATTTCCCTCTTAAACGGAAGAGATAATAAATAAACGCCCAGAAATATACTGTATAGAAACCTCCGCGTCTGATAATTTTTACGCCCTCTAATTCGTCAAGACTCTTGTGTCGTTTGTCATTACCGCAAAAAATGGTCACTTCGTATCCTTTTTTAATCCAACGTCTGGCCAGTTCAAAAAGATATTTTTCGGCACCACCGGCCCAAACATGTTTGGTGTCCCTCCAGTTAAAAATGAGAATTCTGGCTTTGGCATGGTCTTTTCCACCGATGTGGCTGTCAACGTTATAAACTTTAAACAATCCTAGTAAATCAGAAAAATTGCTGAATAATATACCAAAGGCATCAGAAAAAATATGCATCAATACTACTGCGGAGGTAAAAAACAGGCTGGTAAAAAACATTACGTTGACTACCTGGGCAATGTTTTGATGAAAGTAAATAATCCCCAAAGGAATAAACAGAGTCAGGATAGAAGAGACAATTGGCACATAATATTCCTTTTTAATCTGGTGGTAACTGATAAAAGACATCGCCACACCAAATAAGGCAAATGCTAAGCTATATTTACCAAGATAAGGAACAATGGCTAAGCCTTTTTCTCCGAAAAGCATGGTGGCAAAGTATCCGCCGAAAAAGCTCAGAAAAATTACACCAAAGACGCTACTGGCAAAAACCGCCAAAAGTAACAGATAAAACACTGTTTTCGAATTTTTTCCCTCTCCCTCCTTTTTACTAACTAAAGGATTGATAAACTGGGAAAACAAAGAACCCAACATAAAGATTATTTTTCCGCTTAAGGAAAGCAGGGCGTATTCTCCTGCCGCAACAGCGCTTAGATAATGTTTGGCAAAAATTACGTCTAAACTTAAAACCGAAATCGTGGAAAAATTGTTTAACAATGAGGCAAAATAGAATTTTTTAGGCACCAGACTGCTTCCGGCATAATCCTGAACGCTTTTGCCGATTCTTTCGAGGTAATCTTTTCTGATGATAACCCTGCTTAACATCAATACCATGAGGATAGAAAACGGTATCGAAGCATAAACAAATTGTGTCTGTCCCGAAAACGTTGCCAATAAAACAAAAAGTAGTTTTACGGCTGCTTCAATAATTAACAGGAAAGAAACGGCGATGAAGATGTGAGAACCGGATAGAAATGCCGTATCTACGGAGTAAAGTGTCGAAAAAACCCATACCGGTGCAAACAAAACAAAAGGCAATATGGAATCTGTCTTAAAAAAACCTTGTAAAAGTGGCGTACTAATAAGCCACAACAGAGAAAGAATAAACGAGAAAGGAAGAATTTTTTTGCGTAAAGAAAGCCAGTACTCAACAGAAGGAGATCCTTGTTTTCCTAAAAGATAGGCGGTTTTATAAATTACCGTGCGCGATAAAGCGCCCAGTGGTATTTGGGAAAGATATAAGAATCCGCCTATTAAGCTAACAGTACCAAACTCAACGACGCTTAAGGTTTTACCTAAATAAATGTTGAAAAGAAAATTCAGAAAATAACTAGCCAAAGAAGAGATAACGAGAATTGCTCCTCCTAAGGCAATATTTGGGCTGGGATGAGGGTTAATATTGACAGGAGCCAAGGGAACATATTTTGTCAAATTATTATTTTCTCTTATGACTTTGGCCTTTTGTAGGTGAAAACCATGGATAGTTTTTTCCCAATAATGAGGTTTAAAAATTAACTGAATAAGAGCAATAAAAGCGCTGATGCTAACCATCAACCAATATACGGGAATCAAATAAACATACTTAATAAGTTCCCAATGTCCACGTTTGGCACAACCAATCATGTAGTTATAAAGACAGATAAAATTACCAAAAACCAAAGAGGAAACCGCCATGTAAAAAATGGCCGTTGGGTAGAGTGATTCAATAGTCGGTCCGACCAGAGAATACAATAAAAAATAAGAGGCTGTGGCAAGCCAAAGAAACGGATTAATGAGCATAAAAGCCGTCTTTCCGCCTATCACTATCTGAAAGATCAGAGAATGACTCCGGTGATTTTTCAAAAAGTCAAAGTTATTTCGGCTGTGGACAAAGTAGGTTTGAATATAACCTTTAATCCAACGGGATCTTTGTCTAAACCAATTTTTGATATTGCTGTTAGCTTCCTCGAGCGTTGTCGAGTCAATGATTGCTGTTTTATAACCTTCGCGAAAAAGCCGTACACCCAGATCACAATCTTCAGTAACATTGAAAGGATCCCAGCCATGTAACTTTAGTAAATCTTTTCTTCGGAAATGATTACTGGTCCCACCGAGCGGGATGGTTGTATCAATTGATTGAAGGCCGGGAAGAACTACATCAAACCATAGGGAATATTCTGCCGTAAACAATCTGGTTAATAAATTATGTTTGGGATTGTAATAATTTAGTTTAGCCTGCAAACAGATAGTTTGAGGATTGGCTAGAGAAAATGCCAGATATGCCTTCTTTAACTGTTGGGGGTCGGGAATGTCTTCGGCGTCATAAATTACAACATATTCGCCTTGGGCAAAATGAAGACCATAATTGCAAGCCTTAGGCTTTGTTTTGGGTTGTGACTCAGGAACGACAATGATTTTAAAATAAGAAGGAAGTTTAGTATTGTTAGCAGCCTCGATGGTTTCTCTGTCGTTTTCCTCTAAAAGAAGCAATACTTCCAACTTACTTTTAGGCCAGTCAATTTTCTGAATTGAATCCAAGAACTGGGGAAGAACGCTGGCTTCTTTATATAAAGGACACAAAATCGAGTAAATTGGTAAGGTTTTCTCTTTTAAAGCTGCCAACGCTTCTTCCGTAATGTGAATCTCAGGAGGTGAATATAAACTACGCAAAATAACATAGGTATTAAAAATTACATCCAGAAAATAGATGAAGCTTAAGACTGCCACAAACAAAAGCGCTGTAAAATGGGCATTTAGTATTAAACCAAGAACCAAGGAGAAAATTACCAGCAAGAAAAAAAATTTTTGCCAGAGAGAAAGTGTTTTTAGCGCGGTTTTGTGTAGCGGCAGAGTGGTGTGGGTAATAAACCTCTTCTTTTTGTAGACTACTCCAGCACCAATCATGGAATTTTTCTTAAGCGGGTCTATGGTAAAAGTTTTCTTTCTCTTGAATTTGATTTTCAGGTTACCCGAAACAATTTCTACGGCAGTGTGAAAAAACTTAACATGTGATTTACCGTGTATTCTGTGAAAATAGGCAATATCCAAGGAGGAGATCTTAAATCCCATTTCCTGGCAGTAATGTAAAAGCACCGTATCAAAAGTCCAGGGAGAAATCTCGTTTTTAGTAATTTGTCTAGCTATTTCCTTTCGAAAAACCTTTAATCCTGACTGGATATCGCAGTTAAGTCCTAAAAGAAGTCTACCTACTAAGAAGGCGTTGACCCGAGAAGAAAAACGGCGGAACCAACTGCTGTGATACTTTTTTCTGTTGGCCACGACTACGCCTAATTCCTTGTTTTTACTAAGAAGGGAAAACATTTGGGGCAAACTTTCGGCAGGATACTGCAAATCACCATCAATCATTCCGACAATCTCCGCTTCGGCCGCAGCCACTCCTTGCCACAAAGAAAATCCCTTGCCTGTTTTACCGTCTTTTACCAATACTTTTATAGGGTATTTTTTAGTTAGACCTTTGGCGTGCTCCAAACTGTTATCAGTGGAAACATCGACGACAATAATTATTTCGTAGTTAAGACCTTCCGCACGACAAGCACGATCGATTTTCTCGGCTAAAGGCGCTAAGTTATGAGCCTCGTTTTTAACGGGAATGATAATACTGAACTGCTTCATCTCCACAACAAAATATCGAGAAAAATACCGAGGGCAGCTTTATAAACTTATAGGGTATTTTTTCTTGTCTGAGGATTATAACTGATAGTCCTTTGAAAAACAAAGGGCAAAATGGTAAAGATTGCGTATGAAATTAGTATCTGGCGGCAAGTATTAAGTATTAAGCAAATAAGTAAATTGTAAATTTTACAAATTTCCCTTGATACTTACTACTGTCTTATTTCCGCTATGAAATTTTTGGTGAACAATCTTAAGTTGCGGGTTAGTAACGTGCGTGTAAATCTGGGTTGTTCCTACGTTCTTGTGACCAAGCATCTCCTGAACGCTTCTTAAATCAGCCCCTTTGATTAATAAATCGGTCGCGAAAGAATGTCTTAGTGTGTGTGGCGTGGCCTTGACAGGAATCCTGGCTTTTTGGACGTATTTGGTCAAAATTCTTTCGATGCTGCGCGTAGTCAGGCGCATCTTTTCACCATTATCCTCAGATTTTGAATCAGGCCGTTGGTGGATAAATAAAGGTACAAATTCATCTTTACGGGCTTCAAGATATCTTTTTAGCCATAAAACAGCCTGATCCGATAAAAAAACTACCCTTGGTTTTTGTCCTTTACCAATCACACCGATCTCACGGGTGTCAAAATTTAGCTGTAAGCGGTTTAATTTCGCAAGTTCAGAAACACGCAATCCCGTAGAAAAAAGAGTTTCCAAAATTGCCCGATCCCTTTTACCGGCAACGTCAGCAACGTCAATACTGTTAAGCAATCGCCAAAGTTGCTCAGGATTAAGAAATTTTAATGACTTTCCTTCAGTTTTGGCCAAATCAATTTTATCTGGTGAAACCGTCTTGACGTCATTTTTAATCATATAACGCAGGAATGATCTTAGGGCAATAACATAGTAATTTTGGGTAATGCGCTTCAGAAGTTGCCCTTTGGTATCTGTATGGCGGGCCAAATACAACCTAAACTGCCTGATGGATTCCTGATCTAGATCTTCTGCATTTAAACCACGGTTTTGGCTCTTAAACCAGTCGATAAAGACGCTTAAGTAATGATGGTAGTTGCGTACTGTAAGATTAGAACAGTTTTTTTCGATTTCTAAATATTCAAGGAAGCGGATTAAACCGTCTTTAAGGTCCATAAAGAATAATTTACAATTTACAATGTACAATGTACAATTTTTGTTTTTTTTGCATATATCCCGCGTAGAGAAGTAGAAAACGACCAGAGAAGTGTTTTGAGGCTAAAAAGGGGTTTTTAGGTCTGGAGCCGAATTGGAGAATAATGGGCAGTAAATTTGTCATAAAACTTATTTTAAATTAAAAATAATTATAAATTGTACTTTGTAAATTATACATTTGCGTGGCCTATGCCCTGCAGTCTAGCCTCGGTCAACGTCGTAAAAGTATTATTGTGCGACATTAGCAGTATAATCTCCTATCTGCCTTCTGTCAAGGATTTTTTGGTCTCCGTCAAAAAACCTCCAGACTCTTAAAAGAGAGTAAGTTCTATCTTGTATGGCAGCTGTTACCTCTTGCGATACTGTGGTGTTTATTTAGCGTCTCTTGGATTTTGCTCTAAACAGACAACTCTTGATACATCCTCCCCGGGGATTAACAACCTATCCGGGACTAAATGATATTTAGCCCTTATTATCAGTCTAAATCATTATTTTTATGGCTAACATTTTTATAAAAAGTAGGAAAAAGTAAGTTTTGGGCTTTATTATGCTCTAAACTGCTAAATTCGTGGCTAAAAGTAACATTATAAATAACGTGCCTGTATCATCATTGGGAGCATAATAGCAGCTAAATTGCCATTTCTAAGGCTAGAATATCAGACTTATCCACAACTATGATACGGTCTAAAAAGTCTTTTCGGGTTTTATTCGGTTGGACTTAACGTATTCATCGCCTAGTTTGGAGCATAATAACAATCTAAACAGCAATATTCGTGGCTAATTTCCTTCCCGATAATAGAGGTAAACTGTATCAAAATTTAAATTCGCAAGGAATCTCTAACGATCGTGAAAATTTATTCACGTGAAAACTATAGGATAAACACATATATCAAACTGTATCATATTTACTATAGGATACTATAGGTTACTTCTCTCTTCTCTACTTGGGACAGGCGGATAATTTACGAATTTTCCAGTTTTCCAATTTTCCGAAAAATTTTCAGGATTTAATTTTGAAAATTATGAAAATTACGAAAATTTGAAAATTAATCTGTTATGCCGTCCAAGAGGTCGTCAGAAATGCGATTAAAAAAATTATCAGCGGAACAATAACAAACTCTAAAGCAACTCTTCTTAAAAGTCTTTCCTGAAAATGGTATCCTGCCAGACCCAGAAGCGCATAAAAAAGAGAGGTAAGCATTAATCCTGCCGTCAAAGTTTTTAAAGGCCAAAAAGAGAGAGTTAGCCCGATTTCTCCCATCAGGAGGGCTAATACTAAAGAAAAGGTCCATGTTTTCCTCTCCACATGTTCTGTTAACTCCACGGACCAGAGGTATTGGACAAATAACAAAAGAGATACTACAAAAAAAGTAAGGCCATTGGCATAAAAAGGTAAGTTAAGAGACATTACTAGATAAAATAATAAAAAGGAGGTCACAATCGTCAAATAGAAACCTACTGTTTGAGCTGCCCTTATAAGCTGTATAGTTCTCTCCCCTGCCACGTTAAAAATATTTTCCGTCAGCAGTAATGCATAAAAACCGATCCCGTAAAATACCGCGACCGGTAATCTGGTTATCCATCGGACAGGCAACAAAAAGTAAAAATACGATACGGCCAAAGTAAACATCGTAGGCAGAGTCAGAAGCGTTAACCATTCATGTCTTGATAAATCTTCACGTAAACAAAAAACGGAAAAGACAAAGGAGGCCAAAACCACAATTAAAGTCACCGGATAACGATATTGAACTGAGACCAGCTGGGTTGCCAAAAGAATTAAAACCAAAAAAATTGTAGAAAAGGCAAATAGTTGGCGCTTCGAAAATGGCTTGAATTTTAACTTAAATTTTTTCATAACCACCCCGATTAATATTGTTTTTATTTAGCAACAAAGTTGGCGTTTGAATAAACTTTTTGTACATCGTCAAGATCTTCAAGTTTTTCCAGAAATTCTATTATTTTTGTCACATCTTCTGCCTCAACGTTAATAAGAGAGGATGGCTTCATGGTAAGCTCAGCGCTTTCTACCAATAAGCCTTTACCCAAAAGCTCCTCCTTTACTTTGTGTAATTCATTAGGCTTAGTGTAAATTTCATAACCGTCGTCTGCTTCCTCTACCTCTTCTGCTCCGCCTTCAATTGCCAGAAGAAGCAAATCATCAGCAGACATTTCTTTTTGCTGTTTTTTGGGTAAAAAAATTACTCCGAGTAAATTAAATAAGTAAAAAACCGAACCGGAACTGCCAAGCGTACCCCCTCCGCGATCGAAAATATTTTTTACACTGGCTAAAGTTCTCAACCTGTTATCGGTCACGGCTTCCACCAGAATACCCACTCCCGACGGTCCAAAACCCTCAAAAACTACTTCTTCCAGTTGAGCCCCTTGCCCCTTACCCACTGCCCTGTCAATTGCCCGTTGAATATTTTCCTTGGGCATATTTGCCTCACGCGCTTTTTCCATCATCAGACGTAATTTAAAGTTGCTCGTAGGATCGGTTATTCCCCCTCCCTGGCGCACGGCAATAGTTATGGCATTGCCCAGCTTGGTAAAAGCTTGTCCCCGTTTGGCATCGGTAACACCTTTTTGTCTTTTAATTTGCGACCATTTTGAGTGACCGGACATATCTCAATAAGTACAATCTAAAATGTCCCACTTCGCTAAAGCTACGAAGGGATAAATATAATTTACCATTATTTTGCTCAGTCATTGTACATTGTAAATTGTACATTGTAAATTAAATTGTGTCTTGACATTTAAGCCCTATATTCCTTAAACTTTCGCCCAATGGGTAATGATTTAAAAACCAACGCCATTAAAGCTGCCTTGTCTGGTGAATGGAAAGAAGCTGTCAAGCTAAACAATAAGCTTTTGAAAGAAAACGAAATCGACTGCGAAACCCTAAACCGGCTCGCACTTGCTTACAAAGCTCTCGGCAACACCAAGAAATCAATTACTGTCTATCAGAAAGTCTTAAAAATCGATAAGTACAATTCCATAGCCTTAAGAAATTTAAGCATCTTAAAAAATGGTCAAAAAACCGCAACCGTTAACTTGGCGGCACAGATGGTTACCACCAATTCCAATATTTTCCTGGAAGAACCCGGTAAAACTAAAATCGTCAGTCTGGTTAATCTGGCGCCGGCACCTAAAATCCTCTCTCTTTATCCTACTGAGTCACTCTCTCTTTGTATCAAGCGTAAATCCGTCTTTGTCATCGATCAAAAAGAAAATTATATTGGCGCCTTGCCGGATGATATTTCCTATCGTCTGACGAAATTCATGCAGTACGGATATAAATACGCCTGTTTTGTCAAAAGCGTTGATAAGAAAGGTTTAAGTGTTCTAATTAAAGAAACGGAAAGGGGCAAAAAATTAAAAAATCAGCCTACCTTTGCCATCGGTTTTAATGATCGTGAATATGTCACAACGATTAACTCACCCGATACTGCAACCATAAAAACAACCAAAGACGAAGAATACGAAGGCAACGGTGAAGTCAAGGCCGGCGACGAGGAGTAGTCAGCATTTTCAAATATTCCTTTCCCACCATAATGCTTAAATCAGCACGTGACTCCGGCAGGACAGTTTCTTTTATCTGACAGTGAAAAATTGTTGCCAATCTACTTACCGTATAGGAGGAAACGTCTTCTTTGGCCGTGTAAATCAGGCAGTAACTGATTGGCGAATTGAAATTACCGGTATTAATTACTTGAACACCCAAATTAGTTACTATTCTCGCCGCTTTTTCCGCCAGACCCGGTTCGTCGGTACTATTAAGTATTTCGCTTTTTAAACGCTCTTTTATTATCCCCTCTTCATTAAAAAGATTGTGCAGCTCATTGTCCAACACTTCCGGTTGGGCAGTAAGAACCAGACTACCATCTGCCTGCCGGTCCTCTATTAAAAGATTCGTGCTATAAAGATCAACAAATTGCAGTTTTCCCCCCGTGATTTTCTTAAATCTTAAATAGACAGAAAGCAAGTTGGGAAAAGTTAGGTTGGAATGAAATTTTCCTACGCCGGACGAGCTCTTAAATATTGCTTCCCAATTAATAATCTGTTCTTTG
>JACQHK010000047.1 GCA_016199065.1 Candidatus Microgenomates bacterium
TCCTGATCCGGCACCTGCCAGAATCATTTCCGGACCTTCTGTATAACAAACAGCCTCTTTTTGCTCTTTGTTTAATTCTTTTAAAATATCTTCCATCGGTGATAAAATAGGTAAGTTAAGAAAGCACTGGAATATTAAATACTAACACATTTTAACTATTAACCAACAGAAAAAATATGTCAGAAATTCTTGTCGTCGCTAATTGGAAATCCAATAAATCGGCGGAGGATGCAAAAAATTGGCTCACAGAATTTTCCCAGTTGGCAAAATCAGTAAATCCCTCCCGGCCGGTTAAAGTAGTAATTTGCCCACCCTTTATCGATCTTCCTTATTTATCCTGGGCGCTAACAACTCTAAAAGTACCCTTTCCCGTTGAATTAGGAGCACAAAATGTTTCTCCGTATGGCGAAGGTTCCTTTACCGGTGAAGTTTCTGCCGCACAACTAACCGGCTTAGTTAACTATTGTTTGGTCGGTCATTCAGAACGAAGAAT
The DNA here is from genome assembly GCA_016199065.1 of Candidatus Microgenomates bacterium. Classification (GTDB taxonomy): domain Bacteria; phylum Patescibacteriota; class Microgenomatia; order JACPZF01; family JACPZF01; genus JACQHK01. The sequence continues at coordinate 494 of JACQHK010000047.1, forward strand.
CAATTTCCATGAGACCAATCAGGAAATTTATTCCAAAATAAACAATTTGGTTACTAATAAAATTTCTCCCATTCTTTGCGCTCAAAATCTGGAAGAAATACCACAGGAAGTCGGTAAATTACCTGCGCAGGAAATTCTCGTTATGTTTGAACCGGCCAAGGCCATCAGCAGTGAAGGTGTCTACAAGGCAGAATCACCACAAACAGTGAAAGAAACTGTCAGTTTGTGGCAGGAAAAAATCGGTGAATATCGATATCTTTACGGTGGAAGCGTGAATGAAAATAATTGTCGGGAATTGCTTGACTCTGGGATAAAAGGTTTTGTGGTTGGACATGCCAGTCTTTCTCCTTCTTCATTTTTAGGCATTATCAAGAATGTTTAATAATTATTTTTTTCTTAGATTTAAACGGAAATATGTTCCGTTCGTCTCTAAATACAAGTCTGTTTTTATCGTCTTGGCTTTTGTCTTTATTTCCTTTATTTTTTACCGTTTTGCATTCCCGCAAATCCTTAATCTTATTTCCCCCAAGATTATCTTAAATTTAGCAGCTAAAAGCTCCACGCCGGTCAGACAGGACAACAACCAGGTAAATATTCTGATGATGGGAATCGGCGGTGGCAATCATGAAGGACCCCAATTAACGGATTCTATCATCCTTGTTAATTTAAATCTGCTGACCAAAAAAGTTTCTTTTGTGCCTCTGCCAAGAGATATTTGGGTGGAAAATGCAAAAGGAAAAATTAACTCAATTTACGTAACTGGCGAAGAAAAAAAACCTGGTACCGGATTAATATTGTCTAAAGCAACCATTGGGGAGCTTTTGGGAGTACCGGTGCATTATGCTCTGTTGGTTGATTTTGATGCTTTTGTGAAAATCGTTGATCTCTTGAACGGGATAGAAGTTAATGTGGAAAATACCTTTGATGATTTCATGTATCCCATTGAGGGTAAAGAGAATGATTTATGTTCAAAAACCGAGGAAGAATTAAAAGAAGTAAAAATTACCGATCAAAACGTCCTGGAAATTTTTCCCTGTCGCTTTGAACACCTTCATTTTGATAAAGGCATACAGGTTTTAAGCGGAACTCAGGCTCTAAAATTTGTCCGTAGTCGACACGCCAGCGGAGATGAGGGAACCGATTTTGCCAGATCAAAAAGACAAATAAAAGTCATCACGGCAATCAAAAATAAACTTACGAAACCGGAGGTTTTTTTAAATCCCAGCTATTTGATCAAGATGTCGGAAGAATTAAAGGGTAATCTTTTTACTGATCTGGGTGTCGACCAGCTTATCTTTTTAGGAAAGGATTTTATCTCCACCGATTTATCCTCTGTTAAAACTCTAAGCTTAGACATCGGAACAGATGATAAACCAGGACTTTTAACTAACCCACCCTCGTCACAGTATGGTAGCTATGTTTTAATACCAACCGCAGGCAACTGGAAAGAAATTCAGGAGAAAGTTAGGGAACTTTTCAATTAGCCATTGGCCATTAGCTAATGGCCAACTAGAACACCAGCCCAAACCCTAAAATCATTAATCCTATTCCTAAAACAGACATCAGAATAGTCGGATTGATAGAAGCCGCTGTTGGTGTTTGGGGAGTAATGGGTGCCTCCTGACAGGAAACATCACTTTGGCAACCATCTACCCCTGCTCCTTCTACAACCACACATTTTTTGTTATCGTCGCAGGATTTGTGGGTAAGACGGACAGTAACACAATCGTTATCTTGTGTACAACTGCTGTCACAAGGTTCATCGGAAGGTGAACATTCTTCCTCAACACATTTATTCCCTTCTTTGCAGGACTTATGTCTAAAGGCCACTTTGTTGGTAGGTGTAGGTGTTTGAGTAATCGATGGGGTTTGGGTAACAGTAACAGTCTCTGTTACGCTGGGAGTAATCGTTAAAGTACCTGTTGGAGTGTTAGTGGGGGTATTGGTAATAGTCACCGTTCCTGTTGGTGTGTTTGTAGGAGTTTTTGTAGGAGTTATGGTTTGAGTTAAAGTACCGGTGGGTGTATTGGTAGGTGTTAATGTTCCGGTAGGAGTGGGTGTTTTGGTTTTAGTTGGTGTGGGAGTCTCACAACCGGAACAATTAAAAGCGATTTGTCCTCCCCAGCCCATTCCGGCTATAGTACAGTCGTACTGCACCACGGAACAGGAAGGAATTGAAGTAGTCATGGAACAGAAATAGTCTCCGTCTTTTCCCTGGCGGTCATTGGCAGTACACGATCCTGCCTTAGTACAAGTAGCTGTTTTACCACAGGTATCCATGGTGCCTACTAACTGTTTGGCACGCTCTGAGCCTGGTTCTGCCTGATCTCTTAGACATTCTTCAAGGCTGTCATATCGATGTGTAAGTAAATCACCTTGAAAAGGAGTTCCAGGCTTGGTATCGGAACAGCTCGTACTGACGGTCTCTGCAGCCTTGCTCGGTACCGGCGTAACTTGTTTGGTTTTTTGCAATTGGCTGGCCGTAAAAACTGAAATCAGAGCCAGTACTGCAGTGGCGACAAAAACGATTAGCGGTAAATAATTCTTAAATTTACTCATTTACTTTTCCGAATGTGTATTTAAAAAGCGTCTTACCAAAAATTCCTGGAGCACCTTCCGGTAAATCGAGATTTAATCCCAGAGAATATTTGTCTTTTACTAAATTCGCTTGAATAGCCAGATAATAAGTTTTACCTTCTTCTAAATTTTCTGCGACAAAAACAGGACTTTTGGTAAATGAGCCCAAAATCGACGGATCAACAGTTTCTAAGGCAGGGTCCTTTTCGCCAAAATAAACAAAATATCCTCTAACCGTAGCATCCTGTATGGAATCCGAAAGCGACCAGGAAAAATTCACTTTATCATAAGGATAGGTCTCTTCTGAATGTAACTTAACCGGCGTAACGCCCGAAGAAGATTCGGCGTCAACTACCACCAGGTTATTTTTTCGGTTCCCCAAAACTTTTTGTTGTGTTTCAATAAGACTCGTTGCTTGTTGTTCTTCGGCCATACTGCGTACATCCTGGTTCCCCGCAGGAGCTAAAACCGCGTTTAAGGAATAAACCATAGAAGCTGCCAAAACCGCAGGACCGGCAAGAAGAAACATGAGCTCTGACCTTTTAAAATAGGAAACTTTTTGTTTGGTCGATACTACCTGAGCTTCCGGATAGGCGCTGCGATGAAGTTCATCAAATCTTTTTTCCACCATTTTATTGATGATATATTTCACCACCACTCCGAAGACTACCAAAAATTGGAGAAAGAGAAATCCTATAAAAATATATTCCGGTTTCATAAATTTAACAGACTTATTTCAGTATAAGTTTATTTTTAAGAAAAAGTAAAGAGGATATCCCCTTAATTATTTTTTAAACGATGCTGAATAAAAAATTGTTCCGCTTACGATAATTAAAGCCAAAGAAAACAATAACAAGGTAATTGTGGAAGTAAAGTCTCCGCTTACCGGAATAGGTGATGGCGACGCAGTAATCTCCGGTTCCAAAGTAGGCGTAGGAGTAAAGGTTGCTGACGGAGTGGCATTTTCGGTGACCGAAGTACCGCTGGCCAAAACTAAAAATGTATGGGAAACCGCTTGCTCCTTACCGCTCTCGTCTTTTACTTTCATCGTTACTGTATGCTCGCCCGGTGCCAAATCTGCCGGAGGCGTCCAATTCCATTTTCCATTCTCACCCACCACCACGCTGGCGGAATATTTATTTTCTGATTCAACCGTAATTTGTATCACCTGGCCGGGTTGTCCGGTTCCTTCAAAAGTCGGTCTCATGTCAGAAAGAGTTGCTTCATCCGAAGGTATAGTAATCTTGGGGCTGGTAGTAGCTTCAGTCGTTTTCTCGTTACCAAAAGTCTCGTCGCGTTGATCTTCTTGTGCTAAAACTTTTGTCGGTGTCGGGGTAGATGTTGGCTCCTGTGCGAGTTGATCCTCTTTAGTAAAATCAAAATTGCCCCCGATCGTAATGTTGGGAACCGGAGTTTCGTTACCGGTAAGAGTCTTTGCCTGTGCCACGCCTTCTTTTGCGCCCTGGACAAAAATATTGATCGGATCACCTTGGCTGTTAAAACTAAGTAGACTCTTTAAATCGGGAGTACGTGCCAGATTTAAAGAAACCAGCCAGCTTCCGGAAGATTTGGTTAACGAAGAAAGTAAAGAGGAATTATTTACCGTAACATAAACTATGCTGTTTTCCAGTGGAACACCGGCTCTTTTTTCCACTACGCCGTAGGCAGGAATCGTTACCACGTTGTCCTGTGATTTAACCGGTGTAATCAGTGTATACTTTGGGTCAGAATACTCCTTACTTCCGGAAATTATCTTAAAAGTATAATTAGTCGAAGGCTTCAAAAACCTTAGACTTACGTGATGAACAAAAAATTTATCAGTCGCAGGCGTTGCTCCTTGTACTCGATCATCCAGAACTGGCTGGCTAAACCCCTGGCCGGCTGATTGATACACTACGGCACCGGAAACCGCTTCGTCGGTTATCCAGGAAACAGAAAAGGAAGAATCTGTCAGGTTGCTTATTTTTACTTCTTTGGGTTCCGCGGTAACACTGGCTTTAGTAAATAAAGTCTGTGCAAAATTTGTCGCAAAGGCGGTCACAGTTAAACCGACCAAAAGAACAACCACGGCAATAAGTGTAGGGATTTTAAATTCTTTCCTCATAAAACTACTCTACCAAAGATCAGTAAATTCTTTCAAGGCGCTTGACGATCTTTAAGTATTTTTATAACCTGAGTATCAAAAGTAGGAACGATCGGTTTAATTTGTTGCTGTAAAACAGGACTGATCGTACTTTTTTGTGAAGTATGCAAAACTTCAGTAATCATCCAAAAGACTACAGTCATTAATGTCAAAACGCCTAATACAGCAAGATCCTTACTTCTCATTTTTATTGTTTTGGTAAATAAAAGGCATTAAATCTAATGCTGCCAATAATTTTACCTGAGCTCTTTAAGATTATTACGTTTTGGGTTGTTACAACTCTGGGAAGATTCGTGACCCGTTTAATCAAACCGGCGATGTCGGTGTATCCTCCTTCAACAGTAAAAAGAAATGAGACGGGAATTGCCTGATCAGTAACCACTGTTTTTTCTTCTTTCTTTCCTGACGTTTCCGATAATAACGCTTCTCCTATCTGCAGAGCAGACAAGGAAGCATTATTCTCTGAGGCCAGTGATTCGAGACTTTTAATTAAACTAACAACCTCTGATTTGGTTGGCAGTGCCGTATCTATCAGGGGCAAATCGGGTTGTAAAACATCAAGCTCGGCCTGAATTTGAGATAAGGCGTTAATCTTGTCCTGTAGCTTGGCATCGACTATTTGATCGTCTTCTATTTGTTTTCTTAAACCAATAATCGTATTAACAGTGGGGCGGATGGCAAAAAAAACAAAAAAGGCAACTGTAAAAATTGAAAGAATCAAAAAGGTGTAAGCTCTGGTTTGGGGTTTTTTCAATAAAGGACCAATCCAGGTATAGTATCGGTTGTACCTTCTTTTCATTAATTCTTCTTCAATTAGGTGTTTTGTGTTTTTTATTTCCATAGTTATTTATACTTTGCCGAAAGAGTAAAAATGATTTCACCCTGCTGTCTCTTGTTTTTTTCCACACTATCTAAATTAATCGCAGTAAAGACATCGGAATTTCTTAAATTCGTGACAAACAGCGCCAACGAGGCTTCAGAATAAGTAGAGGCTGAAATCACCATATGGTTCGTATCGATAGTCAAATTGTCGTAGATAATATCGGTGGGAGTAATTTGTCCTAACAGAACTAATATTTCATCTGCGCGCAATGAAGAATTAATCAACTCGCCAATTTTCAACAGTCTGGCCTGTATCGATCTGGCTTCGGTTTCAAGTTCCTTCGCGCTCTCTACTATTGCCTGCTTTTGCTTGATACCCTCTCTTAAATCGGCCAGGGTTCTATCCAGCCAGAATCTTGAACCAAACGCCACTAAGACAACAAGTTCGGTAAAAATCACAATATAGCGGCCGATGGTTAAAGCCCACTTCAGAAATCGCCCAGCCGGAGTTTTGTCTAGATCTTCGCTGGGTAAAAGATTAATATTTAATTTTTGAATTTTTTGAGGTTGGGCAGACACGTAATTTAGATCATTTTATAAATGATATGTCTATCATACTAATAAAGTAAAGAAAAGCAAAGAGGAAGAACTGATGGAAATTTATAAGACTAAGACTTTTTGGCTTTCGGTTTTTTCTTCTCAGTTTCGATTTTTGGAGTTCTCTCTTTTTTTATCAATTTATACAACTGGGATATCAGCCTGGCAGCCTTATTCTTGTGAATTATGTTTACTTTGGAAAGCTTAGCAACTGCGCTCTGTGCTTTTTTGACACTTTCCGATGTTTTACTTTTTTTAGCAAGGCCGATGAGTTTTTTAACTTCTTCCTTTCGCTTTTTGTTCAAAAGCGTTCTCTTTTTATCTTTTCTCATCTTTTTTTCCGCAGAGGCAATTACCGGCATATTCTTTCTCCTTTAATATTTATTATTGCTTGTTAATAAGGGCAGTGTTATATTATATCCCGTCTAACGAGACAAAGTCGCGCTATAATAATCTAAACAGGCACTAATTATAACAAAGCAATAAATACTGCGCAATGGTAAAGAATTTTATCAATAAAGGCGTTTCTCTTCTTTCGGTTCGGCAAACCAATATCATCTCCGCCGCAACCGTAATCATGCTCACCATCGCCATCTCCAAACTTTTGGGCGTTATAAAATTACGCATCCTTTCAGCAAGATTTACCCCGGAGGAGCTGGGTGTTTTTTTAGCGTCTTTCAGACTGCCCAATCTGCTTTTTGATTTCCTGGTCCTGGGAGCACTCACAAGCGCTTTTATTCCCGTTTTTACGCGCTACCTGGCCAAAGACAATAAAGACGAGGCCTTTTCTGTTTCTTCGTCAATTATCAATATTTCTATTTTATTAACCATCATTTTTTCTGTACCCATCCTTTTTTTCAGCGAAGACATTTCCCGTCTTCTAGCTCCCGGTTTTAGCACCGAGGAAATTATCAAAATGGCTAGTTTTACCAGAATCATCGTTTTGGCACAGGTTATTCCCCTTTTAATCGGAACTTTTTTTACCGGAATTCTGCAATCTTTCAAAAATTTTTTGATACCGGCTCTGGCTCCTGTGGTTTATGACGTGGGAATTATCATCTGCATATTGATCTTCTCGCCTTCTGCGGGGCTTTATTCGGCAGTCTATGGTGTCGTCGTCGGAGCCGTACTTTTCCTGTTAATTCAGTTACCCACAGTCTTATCCTTCGGTTACCGGCCAAGATTAACCATGGACTATAAACATCCCGGTGTAAAAGAAATAGGAAAACTTATGGCGCCGCGCACGGTTGGTTTAATGGCCTACCAGCTTGATTCTACCATCGATTTAATTTTAGCTTCCTTAATCGGGGCAAGAGCAGTAACTATTTTTACTTTTGCTCAAACCCTTCAGCAACTGCCGATTCTTTTATTCGGTTCAACCATTGCCCAGGCTTCGTTGCCTACTCTGTCTGAAGAAAGTACGTCGGATCCGGAAAAATTCAAAAGCACTCTTTTAACCAGCCTGCATCAGATTCTGTTTCTCGTTTTTCCCGCCAGCGTGATTTTAATTGTTCTAAGAATTCCTATCGTCCGTTTAGCTTATGGAGCAAAACTCTTTGACTGGGAAGCAACTATTTTGACTGGTAAAACTCTGGCGCTTTTTGCTGTTTCTGTTTTTGCCCAAAGTGCGGTTGCTCTTTTAGCCAGAGCGTTTTATGCCTTACACGACAGTAAAACTCCTGTGGCTATCAGTATCGTTTCTGTGGCAGTAAATATCGTCGCCAGTATCACCTTTATTAATTTTCTTCAGCTGCCCATCTGGGGACTGGCTCTGTCAACCAGCATCGCCAGTCTGTTAAACGCTTTTCTCTTGCTCTTTTTTCTTAATAGGAAGATTAAATCATTTTCCGTCAATGAACTTCTCATTTCGCCGCTAAAAATTTTCCTGGCATCTATACTGACAGGAATCTGTCTGTATATTCCCATGAAAATATTAGACCAGCTGGTTTTCGACACTACCAGAACTATTAATTTAATCATGTTAACCACGACCGTTTCTCTCATTGGTTTTACCGTTTATTTCCTATTGGCGGTGATCTTAAAAATTAAGGAAGCGTCCCTGATTCTTAGCGGTATCCAAAGATTAGGCAACTTCCGAAAAGAATTAACCAGAACACCGGAGATTATCGATGGAGAAAAACCAAATCCGTAACTTTGCCATTATCGCCCATATTGATCACGGAAAATCTACTCTTGCCGATCGCCTTTTGGAATTTACCGGAGCAGTTTCCCAAAGGATCATGCAGGAACAATTTCTGGATCAAAACCCCATCTCCCGGGAACGCGGAATTACTATTAAACTCGCACCCGTACGACTCTTATATAAATATCGGCAAAAAGAGTACGAATTAAACATGATCGATACTCCGGGACACGTTGATTTTTCCTATGAAGTATCCCGTTCTCTTTCCAGCTGTGAAGGAACCATTTTGTTAGTTGACGCCACTCAGGGTATTCAGGCACAAACTCTGGCTCACGGAAAACTTGCGCAAAGTTTGGGTCTGACGATCATTCCGGTTTTGAATAAAGTCGATTTGCCTCAGGCAAGAATCGAAGAAGTAACCGCTGATTTATCGGAAGTTTTTGGTTTTTCTCCCGACGAAATTTTTACAATCTCGGCTAAAACCGGGGCAGGTGTGGATAATGTTTTAGAAAAAATTATTACCAGAATTCCCCCTCCTGACGGTGGGGAAAATAATAGGTTGAGAGCTTTAATTTTCGACTCAATTTACGATGAACACCAGGGGATCATCGCTTACGTTAAGATTGCCGACGGAAAAATAGAAAGTAAAGAAAAAGATAGATTCCGCTTGAAATTTCTGGCAACCAAAACAGAAAATAATTTCTTGGAAATCGGCTATTTCACTCCGGAACGAACTGTTTCTTCGACTCTTTCTACCGGGGAAGTCGGTTTTATCGCTACGGGATTAAAAGATCCTACTAAAGTAAGAATCGGCGATACAATCACAGTGATTAATAAAGATTTCCCGTTGCCTTCGAATTTTTCACCGCTTCCTGGATATCAGGAATTAAAACCGATGGTTTTCTTCGGTTTTTTCCCAAAATCGGGCAATGATTTTGAGAGATTAAAAGTTGCGTTGGAAAAACTTCATTTAAATGACTCCTCTTTTTCATATTCTCCGGAAAGTTCCAAAGCCCTAGGAAATGGTTTTCGCCTGGGGTTTTTAGGTTTATTGCACGGGGAAATTATTAAAGAACGACTTTTTAGAGAATTTAATCTTGATTTGATTGCCACAACGCCCAATGTCGAATACCAATGCCTGATTAACAATAATCTTATTGAGATCAAAAACATTGACGATATTCCTCCTTTATATACTGAATTGCGAGAGCCTTGGATGAAATTGGTAATTTTTACTCCGGAAAATTATGTAGGATCGATTATCACTCTCTGTCAGGAAAAAAGGGCGGTGATGTCGGACATGATTTATCACCAACAGCAGCATACTGAAATGCATTGGGAAATGCCTTTGTCGGAAATGATTATCAACTTTTATGATCGTTTAAAATCCGTTTCGTCGGGTTTTGCCAATCTGGATTACAGTTTTTGGGATTTTCGAAAATTTGAAGGGAAGAAACTTACTGTCCTAATTAACCAGGAACCGGTAGATGCCCTATCTGTCATCGTAGCCAAGGAAAAAATGGATTATTACGCAAGAGTTATGGCGCAAAAATTAAAATCGATTATTGATCGCCAACAATTTGAAGTACGTATTCAAATTGCCAACAACGGAAAAATTTTAGCCTCCGAAACCGTCTCGCCTTTTAGAAAAGACGTCATCCAAAAACTGTACGGGGGAGACAGAACCAGAAAAGATAAATTATTGGAAGCCCAGAAAAAAGGCAAGAAAAAAATGAAACAAATTGGCAAAATCAGTTTACCCGACGACGTTTTTGTGAGTTTTTATAAGATATAGAGTTTACCACGCGTAGCCAAGTCAGACTTGGCCGTAGTTTTAGCGAAGTGTGGTTCCGTCGAAATGGCGTAAAAAGAGGGTGTCTCCAGATAATTCATAAGGTTCTGTCGGTACGCTTAAAGAATTAACCTGCTTACCCACGATTCGCAATTCATCAATCACACCTCCGAAATTAGCAAAAGAAAATACGCCGTTTAAAATTATATCAACACCACTACTGCTTTCCTGGATTTTCTCTCCGTCGACAAAAATTGCTAATTTTTCTTTACTCCAGGTTAAGCCAAGATGGTGCCATTGACCTTTACTCCACTCAGAAATTGAAGCTAAAACCGTATTCTGCGCCAAACCATCTTTATATACACCAAAGGACAGTCTTTGACCAAAACCAACCTTTTCCCGTTTTAAAGCAAGCTCTTGTCCGTTATCTAACTGTATTGAAAAAATGTTGACGGTTTCTTCCTCTTCTTCATTCCACAACTGCTTTATGAAGAAATCCATCGAACCGTTACCAACTAGTGTAAATTGTTGAGCGCTTAATTTTAGGGGTAAATCTTTATCCGTTAAGGATAATCCGCGGTTTTCCGGAAAGCCGAAATAACCCAAAGAAAAAGAATGCTCGGGTGCCATTTTCGTCATTTCTACTAAAACGCTGGATTGCGGACCAAGAGAAATGGTTTTTCTTAAAAAACCGTTTTTTCCGGAAAGAATTTCTTCCCTAGTGGAACCAAATAGGTAAGTTGTCTTTACTTGATAATTAGCGTTCGGTAAATTGTTGATAGTCAAAGGCACATTCTCGCTGTGTGATCCATACGGATCGTAATTAACTAAAATTATTTTTATTTTGTCGGCAGCTTTGGTGGCTATAGCAGTTACCCATGACCCTTCTCCGTCAATTTTTAACCGGTCGCCTGATAAATTGTTTAAAAATTTTAGGGCAAAATATTTAGGTTTTTTATTAAGTCCGTATTTTTCGTGCGTTAAAATTCCCCACCTGCCCCAGTATTCGCGATCGGCAGGACCGTCTTTTATTTCAAAAGAAAAAGCCCACTTTACTCTGTCTAATAATTGTCTCATCGCAGCAATGGTATGAGCAGAATCAAATACTCCGTCGTGGTTGGGCGAATTTTCCGCATCAGAACCCCACTCAGAAACTATAATTTCTAAATTTTTGTAGGCGGGAAAGGAATCTAAAATATCCTGTATTCCTTTCCAATCGCGGGAAAAAACTTCCGTGTCTTTGCTATATCGGTGGTAGGAAAGAAAATCTAAACGCAGATTATTGTTCCGGGAGTATTCAACCAAAGACCGAATCCAATTAGGATACATACCTGTCGTCACCGGTCCGCCTATTTTAAAAGCATTTGCGTTTTGCGCAGTCTGCGCACCAATGACTGAATGATAATATAATTCCAGATAATTCTTACCCCCATTAATACTCCACCTGCCAAATAAATCGGGTTCATTCCAAACTTCATAATACAACCCTGCCAAATTTCTTCCGCTTCGACCGGAATAATGTTCCACGGTCGCCCGCACTAAATTACTCCACTCCTGCCAGTTCCTGGGTTTTTCCACCACATCTCCATCGGCGATATCAGGCGGCATGTAAGACAAAGCGAAAAAGGGTAAGGCCCCAGCCTGAAGAATGTTGTCTACCGTTCTGTCTAACTGAGAAAAATCATAATTTATTCTTCCGTCGGGACTTCGGGACACTATGTCATACAAATCGTAGAGATGATCAATCCTGATATATTGGGGTGAAAGTGATCTTATTTCGTTTACCGCCGGAGCCAACATCTGAGCTTTTTCTTCACCACCCTGAGCTAGGGCCTGCCAAGCAGGTTGAATTTGTCCTAGGTTTGAATTGTAATCAATCACCAAATTAGCAGGACTACCTGAAGCACGACCAATAATATTAATAACCAACTGACCGGCAAAAACCAAAATGGGCAATGAAACCAAAAGAAAAACAAATAACAGAACTTGCTTGAGCGGATTTTTTGAAAGCTTTTTTTTCATCTTACATTTTAATTTTTAGTCTAATAAGCCTTATAAACCATATTAGACTTAGTATAAGATGAAAATCAAAAATGATTCAATCGGAAGAGAAGATCTTACTCCAAATAGTCTCTCAATTTTTTGCTTCTTGAAGGGTGTTTGAGCTTACGAATAGCTTTGGCTTCTATTTGACGGATTCTTTCGCGAGTAACGGAAAATTCGCGTCCTACTTCTTCTAAGGTTCTTGGTTTTCCGTCATACAAACCAAATCTTAATACCAAAACTTTTTTTTCTCGGTCGGATAAAGTTCCCAGGACTTCTTCCATCTGCTCTTTTAAGAGCTGTTTGGAAGCGCTGTCGTATGGAGAGGGTTGACTCTGGTCCTGAATAAAATCACCCAACAGACTATCTTCGTCATCGCCTACGGGGGTTTCTAAGGAAGTTGGTTCTTGGGAAACTTTAACAATTTCCCTAACCTTGGCTACATCAACGTCCAAAGCTTTGGCAACTTCTTCAGGAGTCGGCTCGCGACCCAATTCCTGCATTAATTTCCGGGCGGTTCTTAAATAGCGGTTAATGGTTTCCACCATGTGCACCGGAATTCTGATGGTTCTGGCCTGATCGGCAATGGCCCGAGTAATTGCCTGTCTGATCCACCAAGTGGCATACGTAGAAAATTTAAAGCCCTTTCGCCAATCGTATTTTTCTACTGCCCTGATTAATCCCTGATTCCCTTCCTGAATTAAATCCAACAGGCTCATTCCCCGGCCGATGTACTTTTTGGCAATGGAGACTACTAAACGAAGATTAGACTCGACAAGTTTTTTCTTGGCTTTTTCATCGCCTGCCTCAACTTTTTTTGCTAAATAAATCTCTTCTTCGAAAGTAAGAAGGGGAACTCTGCCTATTTCTTTTAAATACATTCTGACCGGGTCAGTAATAAAGGTTTGATTAATTTCAGACAGTACTTCGATTTCTTTTTCGAGTTCCGCAACGCTTTTGGCACCTTCCTCGTCTTCTTCTGAGGTCGACTCAAACACATCGATCTTTTCCTTCATTAATTTGTCGTACAATAAATCGATCTCATCAATGTGTTGTTCGGTTTGAGGAAAGGCTTCCAGAATTTCATCCTGTGTCAGAAAGCCGTTTTTCCTGCCTCTCTCCAATAGCAACTTTATCGCTTCAGGGTATGAAGATTTTTTGGTCGGTGGTTGTTTTTCTCCTATTTTGACCTTTGTTGGAGAGGAAATTTTAGTTTTTGGAAGAGCAGGTTTGACCTTGACCGCTTTGTTTTTAGCTGAAAGTTTACTTTCTAAAATGATCTTTTTACTTTTAGCTTTAATTTTGGTTTTTGATTTCATAAGCCTCTATTTTATATTTTTTGATTCAAACAGACAATAACTTACCTGCTCAATTCCTTCATTTCGGTCGTAGTCTTCTCAAATTCCAAGGTCAGTTTATTTAACATTTTTTCTTCGGTTGTTTTTTCAATTTCCTTGCTGATTTTTTGCATCTTATTTTTTAGAGTGTTTATTTTAATTTCCCTTATTGTTCGTCGAAAATCACTGTCTTTTTCTTCTTCACTGTCTATTTTTAAATCTTCTAAAAACAGGCGGTCAATTGTCGGAACCAGTTCAATCGGTGAAATCTTGGCAAATTTTTTGATATCCCAGTTTTTTTGTTGAGTTAAAAAGTTTGTTACATTAACCAGAATTTTTTTTAGCAGGTCGTTTTGATAATAATTTTTTAGAACATCCAGTTCCTTTTCGTATATCCCAGGGTTGAAACTTTGCATTAATAATGACAACAGATGTTCTTCCAGCGTTACTTCCCGAGGTCTTTCTGCTATCTGTACTACCTGATTAGTCGTTAAACTATTAAGTTTTAATGCTTTTTCAAAAACTTCTATTTCTTTGAGCAGTAATTCAACGGAAGCGTTTAATTTTGCAGAAAGAATTTTCAAATAATGGTCTTTAACAATCAGATTCTCTATTTTAGCCAGGATTGGTAATACTTCCTTAACAATAGCTTTTTTACCATCGGCTTGTGAGACATCGTATTTTTCTAAAGCTTTATTAATATAATAATCATAAATCGGTAGGGCTTTTTTAATTGATTCTTTCCAATACTGCACGCCTTCTCTGACGCACTCATCCGGATCCTTACCTTTGGTTAAGATCACTACTTTTAGGGAAAAACCAAGTTTTTCAGCCAATTCAATTCCCCGGCGGGCTGCCAAATCACCTGCCAAATCGGCGTCCAGCGAAATTAACAAAGTATCACAGTACCTTCTCAAAAGTTCCAATTGTCCCTGGGTCAGAGCTGAACCTTTAATGGCCACCACGTTTGATACTCCGGCCTGAAAGGAGGCAAGAGCGTCGATTTCGCCCTCTACCACAATTGCCTTTCCTTCTTTTCTGATGGTTTCTTTGGTAACATCAAGTCCATACAAAACATTTCCTTTAGTGTAAACCGGGGTCTCGGAAGTGTTAATATATTTAGCTTCATTATCCTGGGCATCGGCAAAAATTTTCCTGCCAGCAAAACCCACCACCTGTCCGCGGTGGTTTTTAAGGGTAAACATCAACCTTCCCCGGAATCGGTCATAATATGAATCTCGCTGGGGATTTTTGATCACCAAACCAGCCTCAACCATTTCCTGAGCAGTAAAACCCTTTTTCTTTAAAAACCTCAGAACACTTTCCCAGCTGTTAGGGGAATAACCTATTTTAAAAGTCTCCAAGGTCTTTCTGTTTAGTTCCCTCTTTAAAATGTAGTCCAACGCCTCTTTACCGATCCGATGATTTAACAGCAGGTAGTGATAATATTCACTGACTAAATGGTTCATCTGATAAATTCTGTCTTTTTTTGCGCCTTGAGCCGAATCGTATTGAACTCTTTCCAGTTTAACGCCGGCTTTGTCCGCCAACATTTTTAACGCTTCACCAAAATCCATACTCTCAATTTTTTCCATAAATTCAATGGCATCTCCCCCTTCCCCACAACCAAAACAATGCCAAATCTGACGCTCGGGAGACACCATAAAAGACGGGCTTTTTTCGTTGTGAAAAGGACAGTTGGCTTTAAAATTACGACCGGCTTTTTTAAGAGGAACGTATTGACCAATCAAGTTCACAATATCAGTTTTTTGCTTAACCTGCTCTATCTGATCCATAGCAGCCGCATTATAACATGCGGCCAGAATGAGTTTGATTAATTTTTTGAATGAGATTTACTGAAGTTATCAATGTCTCTCGTGGAATTATAAATTCTCGTTGATTTACCAAGAATCAATTTTTCATCTTGCCGAGCCCGTTCTAAATCTTCGCTTCTACTACTTAAGACTATTTCCTTCATCTTCTTATTCTTATCCCATTTTATAGTGCAGATATAATCTTGGTCCCAATTACCGAAGTCTACTTCTTTAATTTTACTTTTTACGTCTTTTAATAAACACAGGCGAACTCTTATGCTCGCCTGTAAATGTAGTTTAATATGTTCCCTAAGAATTTTTCGATTTAACTCCGATAAGTTTTTAATTAAAAAAACAAAGGTCATGTTTTTAAGTCTTTTCGCTGCCTCTCTGCAATCCTGATAATATTGACCTCTGGGATTCCAGTCGTCAACCCAGGTAGGAAATGTACCAAATCCGCTATAGGTCAGGTTAGAAAAATGAAATCTTCCTTCATCAAATATTTCTTCGGGTTTTAAGTGAATAATTTTTTCATTATTTTTCTTTAAATAGTCTGAAGCATATCGTTCACTTCGGTGTTTAATATATCTCTGATACATTGATAAATCCAATCTGGTAAGGCATAAATCAAGAACCAAAGGAAATTCGTTTAAGTTTACCGCCGAGTTCATGTGTCCAGCTTTTTTAACGAAGATTAAAGAGCTGTCCAACATTTTTGCAAACAATATTGGGTGGCTTTTGGAAACATAAGGGTCGTTTTCGGAATACAAGACATAGGAAACCGGAATTAACTTTTTTAATTGGTCGAAATCAAAATCTGTTTTATAAAAAGTTTTATTAACAAGATCGAACTGCCAAAGATTATTTAATTTTTCCATGAACGGACTCACAAATATGGCGCAATCAAGCCTTATATTGTATTTTGATACGACGTGTAAAATAAAAAGCGGGCCTAGCGAATGACCAATAAAACAAAGTTTTTCGCCTTTTTTTAAGGCTGGTAAAACTTCTTTTTCAAAAACTTTAAACCAATTTTCTAAACTTTGACGGGAAGGCACAATATTTTTCCCCAACTTGGTTATTTCTTCAAAATCCTCACTGGGAAACTCGGGTACTAAAACGTCTTGGCCCAAAATCTCTAATTGTTCCCTAAGTCGAGGAAACCAATTTTCCTGCGGATGACCGAAAGATCCATGAAATAAAATAAATTTCATACGCTTATCAATTTCTTTAATCGTATTTTACCCCACTTCAACAATTATTTCCCATTCTATTTCTTAATATTGTCAGTATATTTTTATGTAACCTTTTCCAGATTGATAACGATATGTTTACAAAACCATAAAGAATTGACATATTGATACTTTACTGTCGGTCTCAAACCCAAATCCTCAATTATTTCCTCCCACTGATTAAGTCTCAAATAATTATAGGGCAGACTTATACCATATGGTTTATTTCCGATATAGTCAGAAACTTTCAACGCCAGAAAGTCGAAACGATTATCCCAATAATGATCTTTTATCAAAACGTTTTTCCGAGCGACCCTTTTTGCCTCTCTCAACAACTCATCGGGTTTCAAATCGTGGTGTAAAACATCAATAATTAGAACAGAATCGAATGAATTATCTTTAAAAGGAAGTCTTTTTCCGTCATACTGATAGGTTTTTATGTACTGTTTTGTTTGCAAAACGGTATCTATCCCAACAAACTTCACGCCGGGAAGCCTGTTGGACATCAAATAGGCAAGACTCCCATCGGAACATCCAAAATCAAGAACACTACGGCTTCCCCTCAAATACGGTACCAGTTTTTTCACCAAGTCTGTTTTTCTCCTGGGAAATCCCACTCTTTCGTTATGCTGACGAAGTAAGTACAGAATGGGTGTTTGGAGATTAATCATAAGTTATTATTTTTTCTGATGATTCTCTCATTTTTTCCAAAATTTTCTTTGCTTCTTTTTCATCAGCAAATCTGGGTTGTGCATAGTCTTCAATAATCACCGGGTAAAAGCGTACAGATTCTAAATATTTATCGTTAAAAGTATAAACTCCTACCACTCCCTCTCTGGTTTCCCGAGACCACATCTGGTCGAAAACAAAATTGCCGTGGGCGTAGGTAATTAATTTATCTTTATAAATTTCGACACCCTGTACCCAATGAGGATGATTACCGATAATCAGATCCGCTCCTAAGTCGATGGCCTTTTGCCCTAATTCTCTTTGCCTGTCTGATGGATCATAGACATATTCTACCCCCCAATGAAACTGCACAATCAGAAAATCAACTTTTGGCCTTAACTGCTTAATTTCTTTTTCCATTATTCCCATATCTGCCCAAGAGACTCCTTGTTCTTCGGCACCAATATCGTTGTATCCTAAAAAGCCAAACTTTTTATCGTTAACGGTTAATATCGCCGGTGAATTATTACCGGTAACACTGATGCTGTTTTTTTGTAAAATTTCTTGGGTTTCTTTTACACCCTCTAGACGATGGTTTCCCGTGTGATTGTTGGCTAAATTCACAATATCCACCCCGGAAAAAATTAAACCCTCCACGCTTCTTCCATCACCGCAAAAAATCATTCCTTCCTGAGTTGTAGGACAATCTTTTAACAGGGGTGTTTCCAGATTAGTAAAAGTCAGGTCACCTGATTTGAGTAATCCAACTGTTTTTTCAAAGGGAAAGGTAAAGTTATTTTTACTCACCATTTTATAATTTACCGTTCTGGCAGGAAGCACGTCTCCGGTGGCAACTAAAATATATTTTCCTTCTTCTTTTTGCGGCAGGACCTGAGGGTCCTGGTAGGAAAAAATTTCTTCAGGGGTAAAGTCTTTAATGTTTTGATAATCCTGTGGTTTTGAGGTTACCACAATTTTTGCAGGAGAAAAAATATTCAATTGTCTCTCTTGTAAGAGTTGACTTTTAAAAAAATTAGCAGAATAAATTACAATTATCACTACCAGCAAAACCGGAATGAGTAAGAATCCTTTTTTCATAAAGTAATTTATACTTAGGCGCTGTGGTAATCCATTTTTATAACATCCATCACTCTCTGTAAGGGAGACATCTTAAATCTTTGATTAATCATTTCTGCATGGTTCTGAAATTGGGCTTCGAAGCCTGGGCGGATACCAATTTTTACCACCTGGTCAAAGTTGGTACCGTTTCTTACCTGTCTTCCAAAACTCCTCGCATCTATCTCATCAGGGCTGGTAAAGTAGGTTAAGACAGAAGCGGCAGTTGCCGAAGTTATAAAAGGTAAATGCTCTGTAGCCGGAATGCCTAAAACTCTTCCGATCTGAAGGACAGAAGAAACTGCCATTCCGGCTGCAAGCGGAACACCCATCTGATAAGCTTTTGATAAAACAGTGTGTCTGTTTTTTTGAGCAACGTGCCTTGTTTCATGACCCAAATATTCTTTAAAACGCTGAGCAACAGTTTCGTGATATAACCCGGCATCCATCTCTTTTGACCCAAATAAATCGTCGCTTTTAATCTGATGTGTAACTAAACGATAAGCCTGATGAGGAAAAAAGATAATTCTGTTTTTAGATAAATTCACCGGTCCATAGGCAGCAAAGGACAGAGTTTTATCAATAAACCAGGAAGAATAATAAGAAACTGCTTCTTTAAGATTTGTAAACCCGTGTGATATTTTTTCCCGGGAAATATTTTTCCGTAAAAAGGAGGCAGCTCTTATTCTCCGGTTCTTGTTTAATACTTTTGTTTTAACACCATCTGTTGGTTCAACCCCCATCAAAAAATCTTTAAAAGCGGCCAATGTTTCATGAACGCGATGAGAAATTTCCGGCAGTTTTACATCCATCAATGGACTGCCCGAGGAAAGCGTCTGACCGGCCATCTCCTGAAAATCCTGATAATCAATAATCAAACTCAAACCATTTTTAGGAAGTTTTACTCCCATTTCGCAAACGAAATCGTAGAGTCTTTCGGCGTCGACTTCCATCACGATGGGGCAGTTTTCCTGGTTTCCTCTTTGTTCAACACTTACTGCTCCGTTTTTGCCGCGAAATGTTTCTCTTATAAAGGGAATAGGATCATAGGCAGGGCCAACCGTTCCTTCTTCAAGAATTACACCGCTAGCTCTTCTTGGGGAAAACCGTTGTTCTATTTCTGTTAACCCAGTTTTATTCTCTGACATGAAATCATTTATTCACCTTTGCTATTTCCGGCAATCTTTACATAAACCATAAAATTCCAGTGAGTGATGTTTAATCAGAAATTCTGAGCGCTTGGTAATTTTTTCTTCCAGAGTCTCTAAAGAACAATTTTCAATATCTTCAATCTTTCCGCAATTTTGACAGACCAAATGATGGTGATGCTTTAACGAGGATAACTCATAACGATATTTGCCTTCATGAAGCTCCAGTTTTTTTACCAAACCGACCGTTAAAAATGAGTCCAAAACCCGATACACGGTTGTCAGATTGGTTTTTAAATCTTTCTTTTTTAAATAGTTCATGATTTCCAAAACATCCACCGGTTCAGAATTTTTTTGTAAAAATTCCAAAATCGCCACCCTTGCAGCGGTGTTTTTTAGGTGATTATTTTTAATCAGTTGTATCGGCTCTATTTTCATACCCCGTATTTTAGCAAATTATCATCCACATTGGAGGCTGTAAGAGATTTAGAGGTCAAATTATTTATAGATCACCATTAAATGATCGCTGGATTGGGCAGCATTGATCGACCAGGCGGGTAATAATTTTTCCCAGGGAATTTTATATCGGGTGTCTTTTTTGTCACGATCAGGGTTTATTACGAAAGCGTTTTCTTCGTCATAACCTTCAATAATATAATAGTGTCCGTTGTGCCAGTTCTTCCAATAAGTATTTAACGAAGCAGTGTTGGCAGAAATAAAAACCGGATTTTTCTTATCAAGCCAGGATTGCACACGACTGATTTTGGGCTGTTCCCAGATTAATTCTCCACCTTTTTCTACGTAATTTTTACAGGTTTGAAAGGTAGATTTATGCCCAGGAGAAAGCTTAATCTTGCGGAAATAATCAAGTGTAATTCTGGTACCGAAGGGTAAATTTAAGGAAGCAAAAAGAGGAAGGTGTAAAGTGTACGCAGTTGCTTTGTAACCTTTTTCCATCGCCAACACCGCCAGGTCCGTTGAATAAGTACCAAAACTATGCATCTTTACTTTTTTGGCAAGTTCTTTCTCAGTAACTTTTTCTCCGTAAAAACCAAGGATCATCCGCAAAACTGCCACACCGCAAGTCAGACTGCGTTCCTGTTCAAAAAAGGGAACGTTGAGAATCATAAATTACTTGTTCTTTGCCACAATCTTGATTTGGGTTACTTCGGCAAAACCGTATTTTCCGTGTTCTCTGCCGAAACCAGAGTTTTTGTATCCCCCGAAGGGATTAAAGGGCATAATGTAGTTGACCCCGTTCACACTCACCATTCCCGCTTCGAGAGCAGAAGAAACTCGGGTGGCTTTTTCTTTATCTTTAGTAAAAACATAAGAACCCAAACCATAAGCCGTACCGTTGGCCAAGGCCACCGCTTCTTCTTCTGTATTAAATTTTACAATCGGCAAAACCGGCCCGAAAACTTCCTCGTTCCAGATCCTCATGTCTTTGGTCACACCGGTTATCACCGTGGGTTCAAAAAAAGCACCTCCCAATTTTTTCTCCAAAGAATGTCCGCCCGTTTCAATTTTGGCACCCTGCACAAAAGCGTCCTTAACTTGTTCAAGAAGTAAATCGAGTTGCCTTTTGGCCACCAAGGGACCAATCTGCGTTTCTTTATCATCGGCTTTCCCGATTTTTTTAGAACTAAAAATCTTGGTTACTTTTTTAACCACTTCGTCAAAAACTTCTTCCCCAACAATCAATCTTTTTAACCCGTCGCAACACTGACCCGCGTTTAATAATCTCTGCTCACACACCCCGCTGGTTGCCTGATCCAAATCGGCATCGCTAAAAATTATTCCCGGGGCAGAACCACCGAGTTCCATCACCGCCTTGATAAATTTCCTGCCCGCGGTTTCATACAAATATTTTCCGGTTTTGGTACTGCCCGTAAAGGCAATCATATTAATGTTGTCATTAACCAGAAGTTTCCCAACTTCACCATTTCCATAAACTTCGTTAAAAACTCCCGTGGGCAGATGGTGGTTTAACACGTACTCGATAAATTTTCCAGACAGTGGGCATTCTTCCGAGTGTTTAAAAACCAAGGTGTTGCCGGCGACCAAACTTTGCAATCCTCCCCAAACAAAATTAGCAAAGGGGAAATTCCAGGGAACAATCACTGCTGCCACACCGATAGGTTCATAAAAAACCTGGTGAATTTCTGTGTCGTTTTCAAAAGTGGTTTCGGGGGATAAATATTTTTCGGCGTTGTCGAAATACCAATTCGCGTAATCCATCGTGCCGTCCACGTCAATCAAAGCTTCCGACAAAGGCATTCCCATTTCGCGGCTTTCCAGAAGCGCCAATTCTTTTTTCCTCTCCAAAAACTCACCAAAAGCTTTTCTTAACATCTCCACCCTTTTTGCTACTCCTAATTCTCTCCATTCTTTTCTCATCTGTTGCGCGAGTGCTACTTTTTGCGAAACTTTTTCTTTGGTCGATACAACCACTTCTCCGAGAAGTTCATAAGTTGAGGGATTTATGGATTTTAGGGTTTGCATGTGATGAAATTATAGCAAAAAATTTATGAGATGATCTGTTAAGAATTTTGGTTGATAATATTTTTTGCGCGCTGGTATATTTGATCAAATGTAATAATCTCTGGTCTAAACAAATTTTTTCTAAAATATTCGAAGCACGATAATTTATCGGTATTACCAATTTCCCCGTTTTCATCTGTAAATTCGTCTCTCATGCTCCCCATCAGTAAAAAGCATTTTGGTTCGAAGCAAAATACCTCCTCTCCTGTTCTATTACCATTGTCATCCTTTATCTCTATTAGTTCAGTAATATTACCAACTGTTATTCTTATATATTGTTGACACTGGGCAATTGCTCCAGTAAGTTCATCGCTTACTTGCCAAACATTACTTATTCTATACATTTTATCATTCATCAATCTCTTTTTGTGTGTTTTTATTTCGACAATATTAAAAAACTGTGCAATCCCCAAAGTTTTCAATATACCATCAGGTTTTTTCCCATGACTTAAAAAATCGTTTCCTTTTAATACTTGTTGTAGTTGTTCTTTCTTGATTGCGGCATTGAATACATACTCAAGACCATAACCGAAAATCCATTTATTGTCTTCAAAAAATTGTTGCCAAACATCTTCGTCTCTTTGCTTTTTCCACTCACTTTTTATTTTAGCAAAAGCGTTCGCGTCTTCTAATAAATTTTTAAAAAAATCAAGTGATTTTCTTTTTTTCGAAATATTTCCAATATCTCCCATATTAATTAAACCCCTGGACTCTGCTAGCTCGGCAATAATTTTAAACCCTTTCTCATCAGACAAAATCGTTGTTAAATGCTTCTTTAATTTTGTCTCGTCCTTAATCACGCCCGCATCTAATATAAGACTTCTATTTGATACTGAGGTAAGATCTAGAGAGGAAAAGATTTGAAGCAAATTCAATACACCTTTAAATCCTAATGTAGATAAATTAATTTTCTCAACCAATTTTCCGTTTGATAGTTTTGATATTTGAACCCCCGTAATTGCTTCATCGTGCGCGATGTAAGTAAGACGAACTTCTATTTTGGGAGATATAACCAGTCCTACGTCATAATAAAGATCTTCTTCATTAAAAACAGTACTTACATATTTACCTTCACCCTTAGGAAAATCTGCTACGTAAATTTTCCCAATTTTTTTATTAGCTATGATAGTAGACTCGTCTGCTTGAAAAAAATCAAAAATTCCCATTGTTTTTGGTTAAAGCATGTTAATATAGGCATATTTTACACCAAGGAAATTAGTAAGCAAAAAATATTTATCTCACCTTAAACAATTCTCTATCAGGATAAACCGAACCCAAAGATTCCGTACGTAAGTAATTCCCACACTCCAGTGCGCGAGAATTACTGACAAACAAGTTTTCTCCCAATTAGTCCCACATTTCCAACTATTAACATTTCGGAAAATTTATTTGCTCTAATGTAAAATTAAAGTTTTCGCTTTCATCTTTGAGCCTTTTGACAGAAGTAAAGCAATAATCAAGATTATTATCCACAAGAATTGCATTTCTCCCTAAACGAACCGCAGCAATCGCTGTTGTTCCCGAACCCCCAAAAGGATCCACTATGGTACCACCATTAGGTGATAATAGTTTAATAAAAAAAGATGGCAATCCCACTGGGAAAACGGCGGGGTGATTATAATTTT
Organism: Candidatus Microgenomates bacterium; assembly: GCA_016199065.1. Taxonomy (GTDB): domain Bacteria; phylum Patescibacteriota; class Microgenomatia; order JACPZF01; family JACPZF01; genus JACQHK01. Next base: position 24,096 of record JACQHK010000047.1, read on the forward strand.
TTCCAACAAGAGGAAGCACTATTACGTTTGAAGGCAACACGTCTTTTTTTCCAATCCATCTCGAAAGGTCTCTACCGAATCCGCTGTTATTTTCGGAATTATGCCTGGCGAGATCTTTTCCATTTAATTTTGAGAGACGGGATTCCGCCCAATCACCTAGCGATATTTTTACAGCGTTCTGATTGATATAAGGTTTTGTAGTTTTAGCTAAATGAAAACAATACTCCCAACCATCCCTTAATCGTGTTGGCCAATAACCCGGCATTGGATTTGTTTTGTACCAAATATAATCTTCAATCGCGAACCATCCCAGTTCTGACAGTTTTTCGATAGTTTTCCAAACGTATCTATTTCTTACTCCATTTTCTACCTTATCTTTTATGTTAATTACCAAACTACCATTTGGTTTTAGAATATGGAAAAATGCATTGTGAAAGCTTGAAAACCATTCTACAAATTCGTCCGGGCTTATACTATCATAATGCTTCTTGCGAGCATCTGCGTATGGTGGAGAAGTTATAATTAAATCAGCTATTTGACCTAATGGAGGCAAAACACTTCTGCTATCGCCAAAGATAATATTACACTTTACTTTTGTCCTCTTTATACTTTTAGACTTGTTAACCATTTTTAACTAATTAGTAGCAATAAACTTCATAAATTTAATTTTATCTATCTTCCTTTCTTCGTTTAATAAATTAAGTTTTTTAAATCTTTCTTTTAATAAGAGTGAGCATTCTTTTCTGTTTTTCAACGTGTAAAATGGCAAATACTTGCTTACTAGAGACATTGACAATTTATATATATCAGTAGCCGGCCGACCTGTTATATATGGGAATAAAAATCCTGGTTCCCACGATTCACAGTTTGGAGAGTATGGTAGTCCTTGATTGTTTAATTTTATGTGTCTGCTTTCCTTATATTCTTTAACTTTCCCATTTGGAGGAGTCGCATAACCAAACACACAAATATATGGCCTTGTAACATTAATCTCTGATTTTGCAATATTTTCTAGTCTTAAAATAACTCCTGGTATATCTTGTCCACCAACAGTATCTGATGATTTTTTTACTGATGCATATAATCTCAATCCCGAAGAATATTTTGGAGTTTTTAAATCAGCAACTAGATCACCTTCTCTTGACCCATCAAAAACCGCTTCGATATTTGAATTTTTTGCATTTGAGCTTATCCTCATCAACTCGATGGCCAGATATTGATAAAAAACACCAATCTTCATTCTTTGACGTTGCATTTCGTGAGGAATTGCATCTAAATCAAATATCTCGTCGACTTCGCAAGAAGAATAAAAAAAGGGCGAAAGTATGGGGCAACTTCTTAGTTTCAAATGTTTTATACATAAATCAACGAGTTCTTTCGGGGAAGAATTAACTCGTCTAAGACTTCCTTTTTTGTCTGTTATTGTTCTCTTAAAAGCAATTTCTACCGCTACTAATACTTCCTTATCTGTTAATGGAAGGTCTTGTTTTGGAAATAGACCATGTGCTGACAAAAGAGTATCTCCTTCTCTGGGATATGGTTGTAATGTAAATTTATTTCTACTCGAAGGCATTTATTTTTAATATACAAATTAAATAATTAAGTGAATTGCTAAAAATATATTCGTATTAAATTACTTCACAAGAAAAAAAGCAACATAGGCGATTGCCACCCACCTGCAAGGCGCGGTAGATTCATATCTGTAGAATAAACACCTCTATCTTACCTCAAACCATCCCCCATCAGAATTGCCAGAATCACACTGTCTGAAAAGATGAATATAAAACTATTAGCAATAAAAGTGAAGTAATTCCCACACTCCAGTGCGCGGGAATTACTGCAATAATTACTTCTACCTACGTGTTTTATAACGCCTGTATAAAAAATTAATTCCGCTATCTCACCTCAAACCATCCTCCGTCGGAGTGGCCGGAGACATCGGGAGTGTACATTTGATAGGCAGAGGCTGGCGGATGATGATAGCGGCCGGGAGTTGTGGCGCGGACTCTGTAGGTAAATTCATAAACTCCCGCAGGCAAATAGTCTGCAAATAAAGACGTTCGATCGTCGTGATATTCTTTGTGTTCAAAATACAAATTCCGGTCGCCTTTTTCTTTCAATTTGGGTGACTTGGCCGACAAAACACTGGAAGTTTTGAGACTTTCATTGACTGATTCCAAACCGGCCGGCAGGATATCTTCAATCACCACAAAATGCCGTTCTTCCGGAGCAACGATAATCAACCTAACCCAGGCTTCGGAATTTTCAGGAAGCGACCCGCTCGGCAAAATATTACCTTTACTATCAACCAGTTCTCTTACCACCACCATTCCTTGCTCCAACGGTTTGATTTCAGTAAACGGCAGGAAATATTTTAAGTTGACGTTGTAATACAGATTTCCTTCTCCGCTTTTGGCAAAAGTCAGAGAGTTTTCTGTGCCGATTTTTAATTGCGTAATACCCAGTGTCAAATCCTCCACACGCAACAAATCTTCTTTAACAAATTTTCCTTCTTTGATTGTTTTTCCGTTTAACGAAAATCGATAATCTTCATTTAATTTTTCGTCGCCTTTTAACAACAGTTGCGTTGCAATAGTTTTAATTACTGCTGCAGTATCTCTCGTTGATGCCCAATGACCATCACGTCTGGTAGTCATTAAATAACGAATCACTTCCGAAATTAAGGGATTGTTTTTGTTGTAAGACATAATTGATTCTAAGACCGCAGCGGTGGCTGTGGTATTGCTACCCATGTAATAACCATAGTTTGTTTGCTGTTCCTCCCAGTGAGTAGTGGTCGCAGTTTTTTTGGCTAAAGAAATTAATTCGTCATTAAGTTTTTTACCTCTCCCAGAAGCTGTAGGAATTGCACTCATTGCCACTGCCAGGTTAGCCCGTGATTCTAAACTCATCTCAAAACGTCTGGTATAAAGATTTGAAGTATATGATGCCAAATTTACCCCGCTGTCTTTTAAGACATAAAGAATAAATGCTTGGGTGTTTAATGAAGGCGGCGTGACTGAAGAAAGATGCTGCACTAAATAATCCCTGGCTTTAGTCAAAGTCTGATCAGCGACGCTGAACTTGTCTTTTTTAGCTTCAGAAAGACCAAGGTAAGCATAGGCTGTTACAAACGGGTCGCTTTGCAGTTCCGGCCACCAACCCCAACCGCCATCGGCATGCTGCTGACTGTTTAATCTTTGTACGCCATCGCTAATAATCATCGTTAATTCTTTGGCGCTGATTAAACCGCTTTTTTCAATACCGGCTTTCGTAAAAACCCGGTTGGCAAAAACCGCCGGCAGGAAACGGCTGGTAATTTGTTCAACGCAGTTATAGGGGTAGTCAATTAAATAAGTTAAGGCATTAATACTGGCTGCTCCTAAAGAAGGAGAAAGTGAAATTGCCGCTGACCCCTGAGTTTTATCAACATCGTTTGGCAAAAGAATTTTTTCTTCTTTATTACCCTGGGAATTTCCGGCTGTGGCAACCGTCTCGGGAACCGAGTAGGATTTGACCGGCAATTTAATTTCTACAACGTCGCGGGTCACACCATCGCTTCCCGCAACTGAAATTTTTATTTTTGCTTCTTTTACGTCCTGTGCTTGAGTCTTCCAGGTTAATTTTGCCTGTGCGCCGTCAGCTAAAACTTGCTGTTTGGTGTTTGGTTCGTTGATCTTTATACCTTCAGTCTCGATTTTTACTGTCGTGTTTTGCTCTTCACCGCTGGTGTTGGCCACAATGGCTCCCAACTGGGCTTCGTCACCAACGGATAAAAATCTCGGTAAGAATGGTCTGATTAATAAATCCCTGCTGACAATCACTTCAGAAACTGCCGATCCAACCGCTGTGTCTTTGGAATTGGCAATGGCTCCCAGTCTCCAGGTTGTCAAATTGTCCGGCAGTTTAATTTGTACTGAGATTTTGCCGTTTTGATCAGTCGTTAAATTAGGATTCCAATAGGTGGTATCAGGGAAATTGACGCGGGAAGTATCATTTCCTCCGCCTTTTTGGTTATGAACATAAACGTCCTTGGCAAAATACGTGTGGTATTTTTCCGTTTCTAAATTGTATACGTCAAAGTCTTTTCCAAAAACATATTCCTTGGAAGTCACTTTTACTGGTTGATTATTTTTGTCTAATAAATAATCGCCTACCTGAATTTCTCCGGCAGTTTTCCACTCTCCGTTAACCAGCATCCTATGAACGGCAGTCACTTCGATTTCTCCGTTTAATATTAAATAGTCGTTGACCAAGTGTTTAAAAGTCTTGATAACTTTGGCTTCTACAAGTTTTGAGGAATTTTCCGATTCTCTGGTCAGAATCACGTCTCCTGTTTTAACGTCTTTAATAGATTTATAACTGTAATCTTTCATTAAGATCGGTGTTTCTGCAGTAAAACACCCGCCGCTGCCGCCCTTGGCTCCCAGGTTTAAATTGGCATTAATGCGGTCTAAAGAAATTGTTAAGAGTTGTGCCGTATCTACGTCTAAATTACGCGGCTGATAAAAAGTTTTGTAAATATCGGCTAGTTCTATTTGTGCCAAATCCCAAACCGCCTTATCAACCAAACCAACTGCTAACTGGGTAGAAACCGGATGGCCTAATAGGTCCTTGGTTTGAATGGTAGCCTTTAAGGTTTCTTTAGGTTTATAGCGTTTTTTGTCAGTGGTGATAGCCACCTCAACTTGCTGTTTCTTGTCTGTTACTTTGATTTCGGTGTATCCCATCTTAAACTCCGGCGGTTTTTTAAGGTCGTTACCGCCCCTGACTAAAACTGCACTGATAAACGCATTGGGAGCAAACTTGGGAGGAATAGCAATCGGGAAATTATTTGACGTGTCTGACGTATCAACCACCTGATAATCAAGAACATTCCCCCGCTCTGCAGTTAATAAAGTCTTTGCTGAATCAGTCGCAAAGGGCGTAGCCACGAAAACGGAAACTGTCTCGCCTACCAAATAATCTCTTTTGTCGGTAACCAGAACTATCCGGTCGTTGTTTTCCCTGGCCGTAGAAAATCCGTAGCCTGAGACCCACAGAAAACTACCACTAACGTTTTGTTTACCGTTCTTGTCAGAAACTCGGGCAACGACTTTAACAGTTCCCCCCTCAACAGGAGTAAAAGAGGCCTTTGCATAACCTAATCTATCAGTCGTAACTCTGGTGCTGATTAAAAGAGTATCTGTGGGTTTGGCAACGTAATAAAATTCTCCGTCGTCAGTATTTTGTTCACGAACCGTTTCCCAGGTACGTTTGTAAAAGGAAACTTCAACAGGGGTCTCGGGAACTTCCAGACCTTTAAGATCAACCGTGACAATTTCTACCTGCACTTCTTTACCGCTTTGGTTAGCATACGAAACCGGATGAATACCGGCATAAATTTCTCCTTTATGAACTGTAAAATCTGTCGAGGCGGCAATTGACTGATTACTGATGTCATTAACCACTGCTTCAACCCTCATTTTTTGACTGGTTTTATATTTGGCAATATCCAAAGGCAGAGAAAGCTCTAAATCACCTTTGGTGTTAGTAATACCCTTACCCTGAGTTACTTCTGTTCCGGAATAATAACTGGAACCAGAATAGTACCACCAGGGCCTGGACCAATAAGAATCCGGGTCGCCAAATTCATATCGCCAGTCTTTGTCCCATCTAAAAGAATAATCCTCTGTTTGTAAGGTCCAGGTCACCGGAGCTTCAGTCACTGGTGCACCAAAATAATAAGAGGCGTTAATTGCGGCTTGGGCAATTTCACCTTGGGTATAGGCTGGTTTATTGGTAGTGACGGAAACTGCTAATTCAGGTTTACGATATTCTTCGACCTGAAACTGTTGAATAGATCCGTTACCTTTAAAATCCACACCCAATTCGTAATTACCCAAGCTGGCATTTTTGCTTAAAACAAACTCACTCCAGAAAGAACCAAAGGAGTCGATCGGCAGGACCTGGGTAAAAATTGCCCGGTTTTGCGCATCGGTAATTTTTACGGTAACTTTTTCTCCGGGTTCCAGGTTTTGGTAAGCTCCGTCATTATCTTTTTTAATGACACCTTTAAAATAAACTTTTTGACCCGGACGGTAAATCGGGCGGTCCAATGTCAGATAACTCTTGTAATTTTTTTCGGCATAATAATCGTTTCGTTCATTCGGATCATAATAAGAAGGTAATCCGAAATCATAACGGTTTATACCTTCGCTCCAGGCACTGGCAGCAACAACCGCATCATCATTGTTTTTACCAAACACAAAGAGATCGTTTTTCTGCAACAGATTTACTTCTTTTTGCCAAACACCATCCTGGTTAGAAACTCCCTCGGCTAATTTATTGTTGAACATATCTGCCAGCTCCAGTTTCATTCCGGGAATAACCTGCGCCGTTGACTGGTTAACAGACCAGGTAAAAATCTGGTTATTGCTTTTTTTTACAGTTAAGGCTGATTTACTGACAATCATAACCATATTGTCATGAGCACCCTGGGGAATTTTTACCTCTAAAAAGTAAAATCCCGCGGGAAGATTTTGGCTGTTTTGATCGGTTACTTTAGTTACCACCTGCACCGGAGTATTTAGATCGGCTTCGTAATTTTCGCTCCAGGAACGTACTTTGGTTAATTTAGAAGTGTCGTAGTCCTGCCAATTGGCACAACCTACGTTTTGTCTTCCCTGACAATCATTACCATATCTTCTCCGATAAAGTTCCAAAAGATTTTCCCTGCTTAACCGATACAGCGAATAATCGACACGGTTAGTATTTACCACTTGTGTCACCACCCTGGGAATAATTTCCTGATTAAAAGAGGCAAAATAAGTTCCTGAGGGATAAATGCTGACGGCCGGTTTGTAGGGAGCGGTGGTAAAGGAAAAAGTGTAGGGCTTTCCGAGCGCTACTCCATATTGATCTTTAACGTTAGCACCGATTGTCACTTGGTATTCTTTCGAGGGTCCGAAATACGAACTTACGTAAAGTGAATTTTGGTTATTGTAGCTCGAAAAAGAAAAGTAAGGCTTGGTCGCAGGCTTGGGAATAATTGTCACATTATCGGCAAAGGAGTCCTCATCCATGGGAGTTTTAAAATAAACCTGCAGATTATAAAGTTCACCCGCAGTTGTTTTGGCTTTATTCTTAGGCTCTGTAGAGATTACTCCGGGAAAATCGGTGGTGGTAAAATTCCAATAATAATCATCTTCCAGACCATTCGGCCCGTCTGTGCTTTGGGCACCGTTTTTAACTACTGCTTCGTAATTTTCCAATCTGGCCAAAGGAGTTAACGGATAAAAACCCACCACCTTACCATTTACGACTACTTTTCCGGGTATTTCCGTTTTGTTTTTATCCAAAACTTTAAAGGAATTAACCAAAGAGGAATACTCCATGTTCTGGGTAAAAAAGGCCGCAATTGAAGCAACTGGCGAAGCAAATCTTTCTCCTAAAGACGGTGAAACGTCTTCTACTCGGGGACGTGCACTGGAAAATTGCCACTGATAATTTTGTTTTAAGACACCTCCGTCTTGTGATTTAAGTCCGGAAAAAACAGTAACCTGGTAGGTCGTGGCTTTCTTAAATGGCAGGCTCGGCCGAAATTGATAAGAAGTAGTTCCCAACCAACGTCCTTGACCAACGAGCGGCGGATTAATTTCGAAAGCCGGTTGTTTAACAGCACTATTGGTAGCTGTTGTTAAGGGTATCATCGGCCTATCGAAAACCACCGTCACCGGAGTTAAATCTTCCAAGGCCTCGTTTTGCGGAGCTGCCAGAATAACCTTTGGCTCTCCGAGAGTCGAAAAATCAATGTTTTTAAAACCCACCATGGGTATAAAAAACTTCGAAAGAACCAGACCGTCAAATCCTACCTGGTAATGATTATCTCTTTGTAGAGGCTCTTGCGGAGTAAAAATTAGTTTCTGCTCACCCTCCCAGGAAAAACTGCCCGGAATCGGTGGTTTAATCCGAAAACTTTTTTCCGCTGTTTGTTTAATAACTTCTTTGTCAAAAATAACTTCGATTTTGGTTTCTAAGGGATTTTCCAGGCTATTTTGACCGGGAAAACTCGTTAACACAACGGGTGGGTGAAAAAACGGACCGAACTTGAGCAATAAAAAAATTATGAGAACGAGAAACAGAGGTAACCGGGCGATTCGCCATTTTTCTCCGGGAGTAGACGTTTGAAATTTGTTCCCCCAGGAAGATATTTTTTGGGTAAAAACGTTTAAAAAGTAAAAAAATTTATCAATGACCAGGATTAAGTATTTTTTAACAAAGTCAGCAATCACCGACAAAAACTGTGGCTTTGTAAGAACTACAACTATCACTGTACCGATAGCCAAAATGCCCACAATTAAGGCCTGCATGGTTAAAACCGGTCTTATCACCAACTGCTGTTGGATAAAGGTGTAAGCTTTCCACAAAACGGTAATGCCGATTAAAACTATGGCCACCCAAAAGAAAATTTGATTTCGTAAGCGCCGGATTTTACTCAAAAGAGAAGCGGGATAAGATGACGAAGGAGGTAAGTCCCCGGCAGAAGGATTATTATTTAAGGAATCGTTTTCTGGCACAAAAATTTTTTTTATAAAGCCTTTATACCTTAATTAAAACAACTCTACCTGCTTAAATCAATTACGCAATTTAAGCTCTTTTTCAGAAACCTTCTTTGTAGTCAACGACCGAAAATTCTACATCCTCACTTTCCACCTTTTCACCGTTTCTCAATTGACCAACAGCTTTTACCCTGTGTTTCCCCTTTACTAATTTCCAGGAAGTACTAAAAGGAAAAGTCTTTGTTTCGGTATATTTCTTACCATTTACCAACCAGGTAACATTAGTAACAGCAGATGATACATTGGCTTCAAAAACAACGGCCTGATCGCTAACCAGCCAGGGAGCATTTTCAAAAACGGCCTTGGCCTTTGGATTGGTAATCGAGAGAAACGCTAAATCTCCCAAGCTGTCATCACTCTCGCAGAAGGGAGAATAATTATTGGGAATAAAAGGCTGGTCATTTTGTACAGCCCAACTGTAAACTTCGGAAGGATAATCGACCAGAACTTTTTCTGTCACAAATTCATTCGGACAGGAATCGTTGGCCAGCAGGTTGTTGCGTAAATCGATTTTGACTTTTTTATGCAGTGTAGATATTACTCTGGGTTCAGTTTTATTAATAAATTTTTCAAAATATCGCTCAGGACAAAGATCATCGTAGAGCTGACCCGATAATTTACAAATCTCGATTTCTTTTATTCCTTCCGGTTTTATAAATTGTTCTTTCGGTTTGCCTTTTAAGAATTCTTCAAAAAACTGGTTCCATAAAGGAGCCGCGCCTACCACACCGGTAATCTGTTTCATTGGATGATTGTCGTTATTCCCCATCCAAACTCCTACAGTAAAAGAAGGGGTGTATCCTACTGTCCAGTTATCATGCCAGTCCGTAGTCGTTCCTGTTTTAACTGCTGCAGGACGGGACAAAACCAGCGGATTCTTTTCGCCAAAACCCAAAATCCTGGCTTTCGGATCAGATAAGATATCCGTAATTAAATAGGCGATTTGTTGATTTTGTTCTTCAAAAACCGGACGCGGTTTTTCTCTTTTATGTTGAAAAATAGTTTTTTCTTGGTCGGTGGTAATTTTTTCTATGGCATATGGAGGAAGAAATTGCCCTCCTCTGGCAAAGGAGGCATAAACATTTGTCAGATCAAGCAAAGTCACTTCTCCTCCTCCCAGGGTAATAGCCAGATCATATCTTTCTTTTTGGGTAAAGGTGGTAATACCTAACTTCTCTGCCGTCTGTAAAAATTTTTCTAAGCCGATGCGGTGCAAGATCTCCACAGCCGGAAGATTTAAGGAAGATGCTAAGGCTTCCCTGGCCAAAACCAACCCATGGTATCTGCCGTCATAATTATTGGGAGTAAATCCTTCGCCCTTTTTGGTTTTATAAACGGAAGGTACGTCATAAATTAAAGTTGCCGGAGTAAAACCCTGGCTAAAAGCCGCAGCATAAGTAACGGGTTTTAGTGCCGATCCGGGTTGGCGCAGAGCCGTTGTTAAATTTACTTCACCGGAATTAGTAGCGTCAAAATAATCAATTCCTCCCAGCATGTTGAGAATTTCACCCGTTTTGTTATTGATTAACACCAAAGAGCCATTACTTAAGTTGTGTTGTGTTTTTAACCGTTCAATCCAAAGTCGTGCCAAGTCCTGGCTCAATTTAAAAACCGGATAATCAAGAGTGGTATAAACATTAAAACCGTTCGTGTTTTTTATTCCCATTTTGTCTATTTCTTCTAATACGAAATGAACGAAATGGGGGGCCTTTATATTATTATTAATAGGGGTAAAAACCAGAGGTTCAAGTTTTGCTTCTGTCACTTCTTCTTTTTTTAGCAGGTCGTTTTCGTATAACAGATTCAAAACATATTCCTGACGTTTCTTGGCTGCGGAAAAGTTTGTGTAAGGATTTCTTTTCTCCGGTGACGAAATCAGTCCGGCCAAAAATGCGCTTTCGGCGACCGATAATTGACTGGCGTCTTTTCCGAAATATAAAATCGAAGCCGCCTGAACACCGTAGGTTAGATTACCAAAATACATTTGATTGAGATATTTAGTCAAAATATCTTTTTTCGAATGTGTCACAGAAATTCTTAAGGCCATCAGAATTTCTCGAATCTTGCGCAGAAAACTCCGTTTTGAGATTTTTCCGGGAGAAATAACCGAGGCCCTGGCTAACTGTTGGGTAATCGTACTGGCACCGCTGACAATTTTTCCTTCTTTTAGATTTAAATAAAGAGATCGGGTGATGGCAGAAAAATCCACGCCCGGATTGTGCCAAAAACTTTGATCCTCAGAAACAATTACAGCCTCGATTAAGTGTTGAGGAAATCTCTCATAAGTTACTGTTTGCTTACTGCCGATTATCCCAGCTTGCTCATAAAGTAAGATATTATTTCTGTCCCAGATTTTAATCGTTCCTGACTTGTCAAAGTTAGGATAAGTCCAGAAATAAAGAAAAATTAATAGAAGAAAAAATAGAAGAGGGATTTTGATCCGGAAAAATTTGGTAAGCATAAAATCATTATCTCACCAAATCATCCAGCACAAATACCGTTGGGCACCGGTTTTTCCGGCATAGCCAGTACGGGAATCAGGTCATTAGCATAACCAATATCAAAAATCATTCCTTCGGAATACTCATCCATCATCTTGCGCGGCTCAAGATTTACCACAAACAAAGCTTGTTTCCCCTTAATTTCTTTTGGATTTTCCCGCTCTTTTTTCATTCCCACCAGGATTTTTCTGGTAAAGTCTCCGAAATTTACTGTCAGACGAACTAATTTGTCAGATTTTTCTACATCTTCAACTTTTTCAATTGTCTCCACGCGGATGTCAATTTTTTCCAAATCGGAAAATTTGATGGTTGGTTTAACCGGTAAGTTTTTCATTTTATTGAAATGGAATTAACTGTTTTAAACTACCGGTTTGCATGTCGAAAAAGGCAATTGAAGATAAGTATTCAAGATCAGAACCTGCGCTTTCAAAACCCCCCACCTCTACGATCATCGTTGGTTTTTCTATTCCATAAATCCCCCTTAAGCGTCCCATTGCATTACCGCTTTTAGTAACTGCTGGTAATTGATTTCTGCGCTGTAGAAAATCTCCTGTCAGTTTAATTTTTTTACCGTCCGTTAAACCATACACTGAAACTGACTCGCCCCCACCATAACCCCGGCACTCTGAATACAAAATGACATATCCGTTTTTATCCTGTAAGTTTAGTACTGGCCCATAGAACTGCGTTCCTACTGTTTGAACGTTTCTTAAATCACAAAAATCGTTTGCGTCTTTACTATTAGAGCTCATGGCATTAATTAGCTCTATTTGTTGAGTTTTTGATAAAAGGAAAACGGAATTATATTCCGACATTGTCTCAACCTCAATAATCCATCCACTTTGTGGAATATATTTACTTGTATTTGTCGCTTCTTTTAATTTAATGTTAAAAGCATCTTTAATTTTTTCTTTGGGAAATTTTTCCTTAAATTCGGGGAAGTGGGCTAAATTATTATTGTCTAAATTTATATCCTCAGTTAAGAACGATTCCGTTCTTTTTTCTATTTCTCGTTCTTTCTCTGACAAGCGTGGGGTAGGGCTATATTTAATAGGTTGTATTGTAATAGCTTCATTGGTGTATGAAACTACTGGCTGGGTTATTCTGGCTGACGATTGATAATTTGATTGTTTTCGAGAAGGGTAATTATTAACAAAATAGTTAATGAGAAAAAAAATAAAAAATCCTATGAAAATTCCACCCGATAGGATTAAAAACAATTGGAAAAAATTTTTATTATTAGAAATACCTGAAAAATCTTGTTCTAATTCATTCATGATTAGACGAAAAAAATAATTATTTTATAATACCATATAATGACTGTTTTAAATTTATCCTGATTGTAAAACCTCTAACGACAATCTTCTAAATATTTTTAGTGTATTGAAAAAATTATATCATTACCGGCTCTTCCGTTTTTACCAATTCTTTTGGGCTCATGATAAAAGAGATGTCGTTTTTACCCACGTTAAGATAAATCTCGTCTTCGTTTAAGAAATCTTTATCCAAAATTAACCTGATGTCAAAAACCTTACCCAAGGAAGGAACTTCTCCATAAATACATCCCGTCACTGATTTTAATTCTTCTAAATTCGCCATTCTTACCTTACGTGCGTTTAGTATTTCTTTAATTTTATCAAGGTCTGCTCTTTTTTGTGCCGGAATGGCGAGCATGGCGAAATATTCACCTGTTGAACCATACACTTTAATCAATAAACTTTTTGCCTGTTGTTCATACCGGCATTTGAGGGCATTGTGATATTCTTCGGCTGATGCTCCCGGAGCATGCTGTACTTCCCTGTGGGGAATTTGTTTTTCCTCGAAATATTTTTTGATTTTTTGATAGGTTATCTCTGACATTTTGTCTCCTTATAAAAAAGAGCCTCTCGCGGGAGAGGTTTGATTTAAAATTATTTCTTTCTCTCCGGCACTAAAAACCAACTCCGAGAAGGAGAAGATTAAGGCTTAAAAGAGAAAGTGATTGAAACATCAGAAGAATTTTAACAAACAAATATAGATGTTGCAAATGTGCATTTTTTTGATCTTAGAGCTAAAATACAATCCATATGTCAGCGGAACTAGAAAAACTATTGGCAGATTATCGCACGGGACTTTCCGGCTTTGCCATTCCTGATGTGGCACCTGACATTGATGCTGCCAAAGAAATGGATAGGCGATTAGTAACGGCCATCATTGCTCTTCAAAAATCTTTACAGCCGAACCAACGGTTAATATTAATGGCAAAATTGTCAGCCGAAAACTTTGATGATGATGAAAGAAACAAAGTCAATCGATATGCCGATGAAGTAAAATGGGCGCCTGTTGATTTTACACAACATTTAAAACAGTTGGTTGAAAAGGGGAAAGCTGCCTTGGAAGAACAAGTAGATTGGGATAAACCTCCTGCGGAAATAGAAGTTGTTATTCCTCCTAATATGTATCCAGAAATGGAAGTGGACGGGGATTCTTCCAGAAGAGACCAATACAATTTTTTAGCTGCGTCACAAATTTTTTTAAGACCGGTTGATTTTCGCGTACCCTTGCTGGGAATTAATCCAACGGGAGGATTTCCTGCAATGGACGAGTTGTGTCTTCATCCTTCTGTTATCACGGGCTTTCGTATCGAAACAACAAATAACGTTAGCGTCACTTCCCAGGTACAATTTCGCCTGCCGCAACCAGCAAGTTAATCTTATTTCCCTTTTTTATTATCGATATATTTTTTGGCAACTTTAACAGCAATACTTCCTCCGGGAATTAAAATCCCGGCCGCATCGGCTCCTAAATCAAAAAGGAAATCCTGGTCAAGCACTTTGCCGAAATACTCTTTAAAAGTCCGGTTGCCGGAACGGAATTCTCCGGTTAATCCGTCAATTTCAATAATTCCTTCCTTTCCTTTTGATTTCCAGCGATACTGAAATGCATAAACAGGACGATAGTAAAGATCAACGCATTCTACTTTTACCTCTTCCTCCAAAATTTTATCAGCCTGAATCCCTTTAATCATTTTGGAAAGTGAATCGCGCATAATCGCTGAAACTCTGGCCTGGGGAGGAACTAAAATAGATCCTTCAGGAACGCTTTTTTCCAATTTTCCCTTAACTACTGTTGGCGAAAGCGAAAGGTATTTGCGTAACTCCGGCTGTGTGTGACCGGAAACTCCGCTGACAAAAACTTCCTCTTCTTCATCCTGTTGGCAGTGTTCTAAAACAGAAGTATGAAAATGTCCGTTAGTTACTTCATATTTAGTTTTTTGCAGCGTTACGGCTTTTACTTCCGGACCACTCACTTCCACCTGGTAATCTGCAGTTCTTTCATAAACATATCGGGCTTTAGCCACCACATGCCAAAATGGCTGATAACGATGCTCCTGATAAACCAGCTCAAAATCTTCATCCTTGGGACGGGATAAAAAACTGGTTACCTTACTGATAGCATCAAAGGCCATGGTCTTTTTCTCCCATGACTTCTGCTTGGCTTCTTCCGGAGTTAACTGATCAGAAAAAAGAAGTATTCTTTGGTCTGCAACGTTAATTTGCATAAATTAGAAATTATCAAAAAGTATTTATTTATTACTTATTATAATATACTTTTAAAAATCCTCGATAACTATAATTTTGTTATAATAACGATGTTAATGGGGTAATTTTGACGTTGTGTCAACCCTAACCTGACTGTCACGTTTTATAAATGCGCCCGTAGCTTAATGGATAGAGCATCAGCTTGCGGAGCTGGCGGTTGCGAGTTCAACTCTCGCCGGGCGCGCCTCACTTCGTTCGGCGTAAACGCCTTCTGTCATTTGGAAATAAGACGTAAGCGCTGGTTTACCCTGAGGAGTGAAATGAGCGAACACATTCGCTACGCTCAGTGTAAAGGAGGGTTGGCCGAGCGGTTCAAGGCGACGGTCTCGAAAACCGTTCTCCCGTAAGGGAGGCACAGGTTCGAATCCTGTACCCTCCGCATTAACATTTACGAATGAAATTATGCCATTACAACAAAGACATACTTCCCGGGAATTCTCTGCCGGAGGGATAGTTTACAAAAAAAAAGATAGCGAAGTTAAATGGCTGGTAGTACAGCATTCTTTACACAAGCGCTGGATCTTTCCCAAAGGTTTGATTGGCGATAACGTCGATGGCGAAACTAAAGAACAAACTGCCTTGCGGGAAGTTGAAGAAGAAGGCGGAATTAAAGCGAGGATTGCTTTGGATAAACCTTTTACCACGACCTATTTTTATATTTTCAAAGGTACCAGAATTTTCAAAACAGTCTATTTTTACTTGATGGAATATGTCTCGGGCGACATTAAAGACCACGATTTTGAAGTTTCTGAAGCGAAATGGTTGACGGAAGAAGAAGTTTTAGAAACTCTTAGCTTTCCGGCTGATAAAAAAATGTTTTTAGAAGCAAAAGAGTTTGTTAAAGAAAAAGTGTAGGGAAAATCGTTGGGAATCCCGCTGAGCGGGAGTCCTAAATAGCTCCTGTAGCTTAACGGATAGAGTACCGGCCTCCGAAGCTGGTGATACCAGTTCGATTCTGGTCAGGAGCGCCGCAGTAGGTTAAAATACTTCATTCTAGGAGAGGTCGCATAGCGGACTAGTGCGCGCGCTTGGAGAGCGCGTGTGGCTGCAAGGCTACCGCGGGTTCGAATCCCGCCCTCTCCGCAGCGTAAGAACGTTAATTTTGTTTCACAAAATTTTACGTTCAACGCTACTGTCGCGTTTAAATTGGAAAGTAATTTATAACGTGATGCTGAAGAGGATAAGGCAGCCAATCTACTTGGAGATAGTCTTTAGCTCGTTTTTTCCAGAGGTACTTTGCGGGAAAGCCAATCGGCTGCATTATCAATCCAGGTCATAACCGGTTTTTCTCTAAAAGAAAGGTGTTTTCCTAACTCCGCTTTAATCTTTTCTTTTTCTGTTTCGGGAATCAAAATAATTAATCTTCCGGGAAATTTCAATTTAGTATTAACATTAAGAATCGAGGCCCCCCAATGGGAAGAAAAATAAAAGTCCTTCAGCTCTGTCCAAAGATAGCTTTTACTTCCGGTGTTTATTCCCTCGGTGGTGATTTCATGTTCTACTTCTTCGGGAGGAACGGTGGCTAAAACGTAACTTACAAACATCAAGGCTAAAATAACTCCGATTAAAAGAAATTCTTTTATAAAAAGAAGAATTACTCCGATCAAAAAAACGATGGCGGCTATGGTAGTAAAATAATCCCTACTTCTTCTTTTAAAAGGTCTCGAAGGGCTTCTCCAGGTAAGCAAGGTTTTGATCTCTTTGGGTTCCTGAGAAACAGCCGTTGGGCGAAACTCAGCAACCGAAGGTTTTTTGTTTAATCCAAACATTAATTTTTCCTTTCATCTAACAGAATATATCAAACTGAAAAATCTGTAAATCAGTTGTTATTTTTTCTTAACTGTTTTTGAAACATGACTGGTCTTTAAAGAGGCCAAAAAACCCCCCAATCCCCAGGGAAGAGTAAAAAACGAAATTAAAAAACCCAGAACCGGAATCCAAGTCAATAAATAATAAAGCACCGATCCCAGAACTAAAGACCAGGCAAGCGATTCGCTTTTTTCTCTTGCAAACTGTTCCAAAAGTTTTTTGCCTAAGAAACAAAAGACGTAAATTCGACCGGCAAAAAGACAAAGGAGAAAAAGCAAAATGGCGAAAATCGCAAAGGGTATACCGATAATGGTTAAAATACTAAATACTATGGCGATGGGCACGACCAAAATGACTAAAACACCCAGAAAAAAAGTAGCTAGGGGATTTTGTATCATCTTTTCTTGACCGATTCTAATTTTTCCCGACAAGAAATAAAGAAGAACAAGACCAAAGACTAACGAAAGGAGAAAAGAAATGAGACGTGATGTGTCCTGAAGGCGATTTGTAGACACAAACTTTGTCGGTTGCTGATCGGTTTCGGCAAAAGGTTTTGACCAGGTTACTTTTCCGGCAATTTTTGTTTGATCAGAAATTTCGGCTTCTTTTTCGCTTTCGTAAGAAAAATTTCCTAGAATTCTTGCCTTGTCACCAACCCTAACAGATTGTGCCTTTATCTCAACATCCTGATTGGCACTTCCGTTAAAAAATAAGTCCTGCGCCCATCCGGAAACTTTTTTACCCAACAATCCGGAGATTTCTGCTTGTTGTACGCCGAAAAATGATTCACCTTCAACCGCAGAAGTGTTATATAAAATAAGTCTTTGGGCAAAAACCGTTAAATTCCTGGTTACCTGCTGAAAAATCTCTACATCCTGAGCAACGGCCCGGACACTGCCGCTTACACTTCCCTGAACTTTTAAGTCTTGAGCCAAACATAAAATATCACCATTAACATTGCCTCTAACGATAACGTTTTGACCTGCACAAAAAAGATCTCCGTTAACGTTAGAGTCAATAGTGAGTGACTGTCCGGTGATTACTAAACTCTCGTTGACTGCTTCGTTGGCAGAAACATCTACTACGTCACCCTTTTTCACTTCTACTGCAAAAGAATAAGTTGTGCTAACTAAAAAAAGCAAAACAAAAATTAAGGAAGTAAGAAAGAGAATCACAATATTTTTGTTCATAGCCATAAATATTATACATCCCCACCCTAGCCTCTATTTAACACTAGCTATTAAATATGAATATGGTTCAAGCGTTAGGGATAAACTTCCTTTTTGGGCAGTATAGAAACGACTGCTTAACAAATCCGTCACTGTACCCAAAAGTTTATCCCCCATAACTGTACCACTCCAACTGGTTTCTGACAGATTAACTACCACTATTATTTTTTCTTTGTCTGTACTTCTTAAGTAAGAGATTACTTGGGAAGGATTATTTGACGAATACCAAATTGTTGTTCCTGAATTTAAGGCAGGATGACTTTTACGAAGGGAAATTAGTTGTTTATAGATGGAAGTATTTTCCGGATGAGGAGGCCTCGACCAGGAGATGTATCGTTGATTGGCAATACTGGTAGGATTTAAATCTCCTATCTCCTGACCGTTAAAAATAAAAGGTAAACCATCGAGTGTAAAATTTATGGCCATGGCCGCCAGCATAGCTTTGTTTCTCCCAGACAGCGCGGCCGCGCGCGGATGCTGGTCGTGATTGTCGATGGCCCGATAGAGATTGAGGTCCGGTAAGGGTTTTCCCTTTCCCTGTTCAGGTCGTTCCCAGGCAAGTTGAATAACGTTTGCTTCACGCCTGTTATTTATTACTGCTCTTAACGCCTGCATGTACGTTACTCCATACAAGGCATCAAACCCGTAAACGCTCTGATATTTTTCTCCGTTGCTTCCGGCACCAGTATAAGGAGATCCGTATTCCTCCAGCTTAGAGGAGGTCTCTGCTACCATTAACCATGCCGGCTTCATTTTTTTTAATTCATTATTAAGAGATGCCCAAAAAGAAAGGGGTACATCTATTGCCACATCTGATCGACACCCGTCAATGCCAACAGTCTTTGCCCAATATTTTGTCATTTCCATCATGTAGTTTTGAACCTGGGGATTAGAGTAATCAAGCACCGAAAATCCATAGCGATTTTTTACAATTTGCCCACCTTTTCGCAAATAGAAGTCGGGGTGGCTGTTGACTAAAACGTTGTTCGGATCAGTACTGTGATAAACACAGTCCATGATAACCTGCAAACCTAAACCGTGCGCCGTGTCTATGTAATTTTTTAAAGCTGATATGCGCGCATCGCGTGTTCCTGCATCATCTTTCGGATTGGTAAAACCAGCGTAACCTGGATTAACATCATAGAAATCTTTTATTCCATACGGAGAACCAATTGTCGTAAGGCGTCCGAACGGATGAACTGGTGAAAGTTGAATAGTAGTAATTCCCATGTCAGCTAACTTCGGTAGGTGATTTGCGGCGTTGACAAAGACGTTGGAACTTGGTTGTTGGTTCTGGGAATTTTGCGCGTAGTAGTTTAGCCAGACTTGGTAAATGACTAAATTTCCGGTATTTACTTTTCTTTGCGCAGGAAAACTGTTTGAAACCGGGTATCCCTGGGTAGGTTCATTGTTAACAGAGTCAACGCTCGAACCATTGCCTGTTGTTGGTCGCGGGGACTGACATTTGTCACCAACTTTTCCTATTACATTAAGTAATTTACATTTCAAGCCAGAAATATCCAGAGTCCGACTTAACGATACTTTGTTCTGAAAAACCGCATAGACTGGAGCATCGAAGGAGGAAGAGAAAACCTGCCTGATTATAAGTGAAGCAAGAATGATTATCCCCGATATTAATAAAATCTTAGTTAACCTGCTCATGTCTATATTATTGGAATGTCTTTCAAAAGTAGATTAGCCACCTTACCGTACAGTGTCGCGTAACAAATTACTTCCTAATTTAAACGCGACAGCAGTGTTGAACGTAAAATTTTGTGAAACAAAATTAACGTTCTTGTGCTGCGGAGGGTGTGGGAGTCGAACCCACCGACCGCTTTAAGACGGTCACGGTTTAGCAAACCGCTCCTTTAGCCGCTCAGGCTACCCTCCATTAGACGCAAAACATTATAACAAATAACCTTTTTGTTTTATAATAGATTTGTGGTTTGGGAGGGTTCGCCTAACGGCATGGCACTAGTCTTGAAAACTAGCGGGAGAAATCCCTTACAGGTTCGA